>DXGR01000066.1 GCA_019113825.1 Candidatus Stackebrandtia excrementipullorum
CCGCAAAGCGCCGTCACCGGTACCGCTGTCGCGTGGGAGCTGCCGATCGGTCATTCCACAGCGACGCCGAACCCGGGCACGGTCGTTCCCGACATCGTTTCGACGTCGAGTCATTAAGCCAGAACGATCAACAGAACCCATCCGATGACGACGACGGCGAGAATCGCGGCGAGGACCCATGTCGGGACCGTGTAGTCACCGCGGCGGTTGCGTTCGATCTCCTCGCGGATTTTTTGACGACGGCGTTCAAAACGCGTCGGCTTGCGCCCCGGCTGTTCGCCGTCGGCGCTGTTGGCGGCCTCGTCGGTGTCACGATCATTGCCCGACTCGCCGGCCTGTTCGGGCGTACCGTCGCCCGGGGTGTCGGGACCTTTCGATTGGCTCACCGCGTCACCTTCTCACACGGTCGGGCAGGCTTTTTCGGCACTGCCCGACCGTGAAACGGCTACATCGAGGCGATCAACTTGTCGACCCTCTCGTCACGTGAACGGAACGGGTCCTTGCACAGGACGGTGCGTTGCGCTTGGTCGTTGAGCTTCAAGTGCACCCAGTCGACCGTGAAGTCGCGTCGTTTCTCCTGAGCCTTACGGATGAAGTCGCCTCGCAGCTTCGCCCGGGTCGTTTGGGGCGGGAGCTCCTTGGCTTCGAAGATCCCGAGGTCGGAGACCACCCGGTCCACCGAACCGCGCTTTTCGAGAATGTTGTACAGCCCTCGGTTGCGTCGAATGTCGTGGTACGCCAAGTCCAACTGGGCCACGCGTGAGGATGACAGCGGCATGTCACGTTTACTGCGGTAACGCTCGATGAGCTGGTACTTGGTGACCCAGTCGACTTCCCGAGCGATCTGGTCGAGGTCGCCGCTTTCCACCGACGACAGGACCCTGCCCCACAGTTCCAGGACGCGTTTGGTCGTGGCGTCGGCGCCTCGACGGTCGACGAAGTCCTGTGCCCTACTGAAATATTCGTGTTGGATCTCCAGGGCACTCATTTCGCGCCCGTTGGCCAACCGCACCTTGGCGCGGCCGGTGATGTCGTGGGAAACCTCCCGGATCGCACGGATCGGGTTTTCCAACGTCAGGTCCCGCATGGCCACACCGGTTTCGATCATGCGGAGAACGAGGTCGGCCGAGCCGACCTTCAGCAGTGTCGTGACCTCGTTCATGTTGGAGTCGCCGACGATGACGTGCAGTCGGCGGTATCGTTCGGCGTCGGCGTGCGGTTCGTCACGGGTGTTGATGATCGGGCGGGAACGCGTCGTCGCGCTGGAAACGCCCTCCCAGATGTGCTCGGCTCGCTGAGAAAGGCAGTAGATTGCTCCGCGCGGCGTTTGGAGGACCTTGCCGGCACCGCAGATCAGCTGCCGTGTCACCAGGAACGGGATGAGGATGTCGGCGAGACGACCGAATTCGCCGTGACGTGACACGAGGAAGTTCTCGTGGCAGCCGTAGGAGTTACCGGCCGAGTCGGTGTTGTTCTTGAACAGAAAAATGTCGCCGGCGATGCCCTCGTCGTGCAAGCGCCGCTCGGCGTCGATCAAAAGCCCCTCCAACACACGTTCTCCGGCTCGATCGTGCCGAACCAGGTCCGATAGCGAGTCGCACTCCGGCGTGGCGTATTCGGGGTGCGAACCGACGTCAAGGTACAGCCTGGCTCCATTGCGGAGGAAGACGTTGCTTGAACGTCCCCAGCTGACCACCCGCCGAAACAGATAGCGCGCTACTTCATCGGGAGACAACCTGCGTTGGCCACGAAAAGTGCAGGTGACCCCGAATTCGGTTTCCAGTCCAAAAATCCGCCGATCCATGTCATGACACTACCGCCTGTGGCCGACAGTGGGGAGCTGTGAAGCGGTCGAATCAGCCATTGGGCTTGTTTAGGGCATATGACGCAACGGGGACGACACCTCCATCGGAGGTGTCGTCCCCGTGACGAAACGCTTCTATTCCTCAGTGGATTTCTTGTCGGGCTTCGCCCGCTTCGCGCGAGTGGCCTTCTTCGCCGGCGGTTTTTCGGTATCTCCGCTGGGCTCGTCACGGGTGTCGCCGTCTCCCGCGTCGACGTCGTCGGACGCCGCTTCATCGGGCAGCAGCGCCGTCAACGCGCCACCACGGATGCGACGAAACGCCCGGCCCTCACGGAACCGGTCGAGTACGGCAACTTCGAGACGGTCGGCGCCGATGGTGCGCGGTTCCCCACCCTCGCCGCCGACGCTACCCAGGGCGCGAAGCGCCAGGTCAAACGCCTCCTGCAGCGTCATGTCGAACCGGTGATTGTCCTTCAGAACGACGTCGACGCGGTCCGACTGACCGCCCATGGCGAGGTAACCCGGCATGTCGTTGATCGAGCCGTCATAGGTCAAGCGGTACAGCTCGTCGTCTTCGGGCTTGCCCGCAACACCCGCCACACAGATTTCCACCTCGAACGGCTTGGTCTGCTCGGTGAAGATGGCGCCCAACGTCTGGGCATACGCCTTGGCCAGCGGCCGCGGCTTCACGTCACGCCGGTCGTAGGCGTAGCCGCGAAGGTCGGCCATCCGGACACCCGCCGAACGCAGGTTCTCGAATTCGTTGTAACGCCCCACGGCGGCGAACCCGATGCGGTCGTACAGTTCGCTGATCTTGTGCAGCGTCGTCGATAGGTTCTCGGCAACGAACAGCACGCCTTCGGCGAAACTGACGACGACGGTGTTACGTCCCCGGGAGATGTTCTTGCGGGCGAACTCCGAGCGATCCCGCATGATCTGCTCGGGCGATGTATAAAACTGCATTGCCACGGCTGGTTCCTGTCTATGAACGATGTGGTCTGTGGTCAAGCATGGTCGCCTCGACGGCGCTCGTCGGCGTTTCGCTCGTCACCGTGACAACCTTTCCCGGTCGTCTCGGCTCACGCCGTCGCGCGGCCCCACCCGGCTCAACCGCCCGGGTTCGTGAGCCGACCTTCGACTACGGCGCGGGCAACGACCTCGACGTCTTCCTCGCTGATACGGCGACTACCCTCGGCCGTCGCGATCATCACGTTCGGGAACAGTCTGCGGCTGAGGTCGGGGCCTCCGGTGGCACTGTCGTCGTCGGCCGCGTCGTACAGCGCCTCCAGGGCCAACCGGATCGCCTCGTCCTGTGTCAGGTCGTCACGCAGCCGCTTCTTCAAAGCCGCCTTGGCGAAGATCGAGCCCGAGCCGATGGCGTCGTACTGCAATTCCTCGTTCATACTTCCGGCGACGTCGAAGCTGAAGATGCGCCCGGCGTCCTCGGTGGCGTCGGCGTCGACGTCGAAGCCGGCGAACAACGGCAGGACCGCCAGCCCCTGCATCGCCAACCCGAGATTTCCACGAATCATGTTCGCGAGCTTGTTCGCCTTACCGTGCAGGCTCAACGGTTCGCCGTCGATCTTCTCGTGGTGTTCAAGCTCCACCTGGTACAGCTTGATCAACTCGAGGCCGATGCCCGCCGTACCGGCGATACCGATCAGCGAGTACGGGTCCGCGGGGTGTACTTTATGGATGTTCCGGTTGGATATCATGTTCCCCTGAGTGGCCCGCCGGTCACCCGCCATGACCACGCCACCAAGGAATCGAAGCGCCACCACGGTCGTCCCATGTGGCGCAAAGTCTCCGTGATCCCCAGGGGGCAACGGCCTACGGCCGGGCAAAAGCTCCGGCGCCGCCTGACTGAGGAACTCGGTAAAGGACGACGAACCGGTCGCGGTATACGCGGCCGGCAGTCGTCCTGGAAATCTGGATTCACCGCTCACATCATCACCCTTCCACGTCCCATGTCTTCTACAGTGGCCACCCTAGTGGCAATGGAGTGGCCCATGTCGGCACCGGACGCCCCCGTGCGTGGGAACGCATACGAGGGCGTCCGGTGTCTCGACGGTCGAGCAGGCTTACAGAAACCTACTGGCCGCCCTTTTGCACATACGAACGCACGAAATCGGAGGAGTTTTCCTCCAGCACGCTGTCGATCTCGTCAAGCAGGTCGTCGACGTCCTCACCCATCTCCTCGTGGCGTGCCGCCACTTCCGGATCGACGACCGCTTCGGTGGTCTCTTCCTCGTTGGTCTGCTTGGCGCGCTGTGACTGAGACTGCCCGCCGCTGTCCTTGTCTGCCATCTGTGCCTCTTCCTTTAACAGAAGCGTCGCGCCGTGCGACGGTGCCAACTTGCCTGGTCACTTATTTAACCGCTGTCGGACTGCTTTTGCCACCATGCCTGCGCGACGGCTTTACGCCGACGTCGATCAATCAACCCTTAACATCCAGGCACTCGGTGTAAAGGCCGTCCATAGAATCTACCCCCTCACACCGACATTCCCATGCTCTGGGCAACCGGTCAACTGCCGCTGGTAATGACCTCCAGCAGATCCTTCGCGCTCGGGCAACGGTCGAACAACGCACCGACGTGTTCCTCGGTACCCTTCTCCGGCTCCATCATCGGAACCCTCACCAGGGACTCACGTCCCACGTCGAAGATCAGCGAGTCCCAGCTGGCGGCCACGACCTCCGACGGGTACTTCGCCAGGCACCTGCCCCTGAAGTAGGCGCGGGTGTCGGTCGGCGGTTCCACCATCGCCCGGCGCACCTCTTCGGGATCGAACAGGGTCTTCATGGCGCCTTTGGCCACCAGCCGGTTGTACAGGCCCTTCCCGGGTCGGACATCCGAGTACTGAAGGTCGACGAGCTCTAGTTTGGATGAATCCCAGGACAGGTTCTCGCGTTCACGGTAACCGTTGAGCAGCCGCAACTTCGCCACCCAGTCCAGTTCGGAGGCGCACTCCATGGGATCCCTGGCCAGCTTGTCGAGCACGTCGCCCCACCGTTGGAGGACCTCGGTGGTGTCCTCGTCGACGTCGTCCCCGTAACGGTCGGCAACATAGTCGAGCGCACGAGCGTGGTATTCCTGCTGGATCTGCACGGCCGTCATCCGACGTCCGTCTCGCAACCGGACCAGGTGCTTCAGCGACGGATCGTGGCTGATCGCCTTGAGCTCGTTGACGGGCTCGGCGATGGCCAGATCGGCTCCCATGGCGCCGGCTTCGATCATGTGGAGGATCAACGACGCCGTGCCCACCTTCAGCAGCGTCGAGATCTCCGAGAGGTTGGCGTCACCGATGATCACGTGCAGGCGACGGTAGCGGTCGGAATCGGCGTGCGGTTCGTCGCGCGTGTTGATGATGGGACGTTTGAGTGTGGTTTCCAGGCCGACCTCGACCTCGAAGTAGTCGGCTCGCTGAGAGATCTGGAACCCGGGTTTCCCACCGTCCTGACCGATACCGACGCGACCCGCACCGGCGAAGACCTGACGGGTCACCAGGAACGGCGTGAAGAACGTGACGATGTCGGTGAACGGCGTCGACCGCGCCATCAGATAGTTCTCGTGGGCGCCGTAACTGGCGCCCTTGTTGTCGGTGTTGTTCTTGTACAGGTTGATCGTCGGGCTACCCGGGACCGATGCGGCCCGTTTGGCGGCTTCGATCATCACCATCTCGCCCGCCTTGTCCCACAGCACGACGTCACGCGGGGTGGTCACCTCGGGCGTGGAGTACTCCGGGTGGGCGTGGTCGACGTACAACCGGGCGCCGTTGGTCAAAATGACGTTCGCCAATCCGGTGTCCTCGTCGGCCAGCGATTCCGCGGGGTCGTAGAGAGCACCGCTGTAAGTGAACCCCCGGGCGTCCCGCAGCGGAGATTCCTCCTCGTAGTCCCACCGTGCCCGCCCGCCCTTGGTGAGTTCGGGGCGTGCGCCGTAGGCGTTGACGATCTGCGACGAGCTGACCATCGGGTTGGCGCCGGGCTGGCCCGGCACGGAAATACCGTATTCGACTTCGGTGCCCAAGATGCGACGAACAGTCATGCCTGGAGCCTATCCGCCCAGGCCGTCCTGTGCGCTGTCGCGTGCGCATGCGAAGCCACATTTGTCGGGCGGCCGACGTTTGCGAGCGGCCATATGCGTCACTCCCCACCCGCGACACCCCCCGGCGGCGATCGAGTAACGTTGCCGGGCATTGCCAGATCCAATCGAAAGGCACAAAACCGTGACGTGGCTGGTGACAGGCGGAGCCGGATACATCGGTTCGCACGTTGTGCGGGAGCTGGCCTCGGCCGGTCACTCGGTGGTCGTCTTCGACGATCTGTCGGCCGGTGTGACCGCGCGCCTGGCCGAGGGAACCCCGTTCAGGCAGGGAACACTTCGCGACGAGGACGCGCTCTTCGACGCGTTGACGGCCTTCGACGTGACGGGCGTGGTCAACATCGCGGCCCGCAAATCCGTACCGGAGTCGGTGGATCGGCCTCTGTGGTATTACCAGGAGAACGTCGTCGGTTTCACCAGCCTGCTCGCAGCGATGGAACGCGCGGGGGTGACCAGGATCGTCCAGTCCTCGTCGGCGGCGATTTACGGCTCGGCGGCCGGGCCGATGCTGACCGAGGACGAGACGGTCACACCGCTCAGCCCGTACGCACAGACCAAACTCGTCGCCGAGAACATTCTCGCCGACGTGGCCGACTCGTTGAAGCTGTCCTATCTGGCGTTGCGGTACTTCAATCCGATCGGTGCCACCGAACCGGTATTGGCCGAGGTCGGTGGCACGAACGTCATGGCCGTGCTTTTCGCCGCCATCGACGCCGACCGCACGTTTCAGGTCACCGGGGACGACTTCGACACCCGCGACGGCAGCGGCGTGCGCGACTACATTCACGTTCGGGATCTGGCCAAGGCCCATGTGGCGGCCGTCGACCGGGTTACCGCCGACGAGTACCGCGACGTGGTCAACGTCGGGACCGGCCGCGGTTACACGGTGTTCGAGTTGCTCGACGCGGTACGGAAGGTAACGGGTCGGGCGGTGCCGCACGAGGTCGTGGGGCGTCGTCCCGGGGACCCGGCGGGTGCCGCCGCATCGGTCGAGAAGGCGGCGCGAATCCTCGGGTGGCATGCCGAGCACGACCTGCTCGACATGGTCGACAGTGCCTGGCGCATGTGGCGGGCTCAGCACGACTGACGGCGGCGGCACGGGTGTGCCGTTCACAGGCTGGGCCGTTCGTAGCCACACCCACAAAACAGTACGCTCGTTATGTTTGAGGGTGCCCAACCTCCCGCGTGCACGTCCGGGTGTTCGCCGCCGCGGTGGCCTACGGCGACAACACCCCAGGGTTCGAAGGCCTGCGCTCAACCGCCGCCCCCGTCCCGTGGGCAGACCTGCCGGTCGATCACCTACCCCCCACCGCCCCGGTGGTCGGCTGCGTCGACGACGACGCCTATCCGACATCATGGGTTGGAAGGTCACGGCCTTGGAGGTCACCGGCGTCGTCTTCGCCGATGCCCAAAATCCTCCAGCGGAGTGGGCTTTCGACCTTGTCGTGGAAATCTACCGGTCAGCCCCTCAGTGGCGACGCCCGCAACCGTGCGACCCCCGCCGGTGGCAGCTGACGCGCGCCGAGGTCGAGACATTCGCCCGACTCGGACCGACGATCGTGGACATCAAACTCTCGAGGACGACGAGACTCCGCGCCCGCGCCGCATTGGCGCACACGGTTCAGCCGCACCGACACGTCGACGGGCTCCTGACGACCGGCGCGCCCCACAAGGAGCCGTAGCCGTCGCCCCAGGGTTGTTTTCCAGTGCCCGGAAGCAGTCGGTGCGCGCAGGCCGCGGTTCAGGTCCGTGAGGTTGTTTGGTGTGGTCCTACGAGTTTCATCACGCAAACGGCGAAGCAGCATCAGACACTCATCCCGTTTACGGGCGGCGGCCGTGTCGACGCCTGTGGTCTACCCGTTCGCGCTGGCACACGCCATGCGCACCGTAGGACCGGGTTCGGCGAATCTCCTCGGGCCATACCTCCCCCAAGGTTCGTGCCCATGAGTCCACACGGGTTCCATATCGTCCCGAAAACTACTCCATAATCCACTGTCGTATGCGATCGGCGGCGGGTAGCGTTTCACAAGCCGGTTTTGGGCTCTGTTCGTTGCGCGCGGCCGTTCGGATGGTTACGTCACAAGGCACAAAAGGCTCGTGCACACCGGGCTGTATCCACGTCCCCGGGCCCCACCGTGACGAACCAACATCGTGCAAGAGAACAACCGGTCGAAAGACACCGCTCAGAGTTTTCCGCGGCGAAGAGGGCGCGCCGCATCGATCGCAACGGAGGAAGTTTGTCCACTCACACAACGCGACGCCTCACACGGCGGACCGTACTCACCGGGACCGCCGTCGGCGGGGTCGGACTGTTGAGCGCCTGGGGGGCGTCACGCCTGGCGATCGCCGACCCCGTCGACATCACCGCCGCCACATGGCGGCAGCAGCACGCGGTCGGAGAACAGTACACGGCGATCCACCGGGTGATGCGCGACTTCATGGAAAGCCAGGGTGTCCGCGCCGGGACGCTCGCCATCCGCACCGACGGTGAACTGCGACTGTCGTCGGGCTACACCTTCGCCGACATCGACTACCCGGACACCGGACCCGACAGTCTGTTCCGCCTGGCCTCGGTCAGCAAGGCGTTTGCCGCCGCGGCGATACACCGACTCTCCGACGACGGCCTCGTCGACCTTGACACCCCGGTCTTCGAGTACCTGGGCATCTCGACGGTCGCGCTCCCCGGCCAGACCAAAGACCCTCGCGTCGACGCGATCACCATCGCGCACGCCGTCGACCACACCGGCGGCTGGGATCGGGCCGCGTCCGGGTTCGACCCGATCTTTCGAGGACGGGAAATCGCCCACGCCTTGGACCTGCCCGGTCGTGTCTCCAAAACCGATGTGGCGCAGTACATGTACGGCGAACCGCTACAGAGCGACCCCGGCTCGGTCGAGGTGTACTCCAACTTCGGTTATCTCCTGTTGGGCTTGGTAGTGGAGAAGGCGACCGGCGCCGACTTCACGGAGTTCGTGCAGACGGAGATCCTTACGCCCCTGGGCGTGGAGGACGAGGTGGCGCTCGGCCACACGGTGCGCGAGGACGCCCTGGACGGCGAAGTCGGGTACGACGCCGACGGGACCGGACTCAGTGCGTGGGATCCGTATTCGGACGAACCGGTGCCCGCCGCCTACGGCACCTTCCTCATCGCCGAATGCGATTCCTCGGGTGGACTGGTGGCCACCGCCTCCGCGGTCGCCGCACTCATCAGCGAATACGCGGTGTGGGGACTGGGCGAACGGACACCGGGCTATTACCGCACCGGCGCCATGGCGGGTACGTGTAGCCGCGCAACCTCCTTGTCCGGCGGGGGCGTCGATTGGAGCTATATCTTCAACACCCGGGCCGACGCCGACGCACTGGACACACTGGGCGATGCGATCAACGCCGCCATAGCCGACTCCGACATCGGGGCTTCGTAGGCGGTGTGACTCCGGCACATGAGGGCCCTCGACAACGCCGTGACGTACCCGTACGACATGAGCAACGGTAGGGCCGGTCTAACAGGCCGCTTCCGACGGGCAGGGTCGGCGCGTCCGTACACAACGGTCTGCGTCGGCCGTGCCGGTCGTCACACGTTCAACGCTCTTCGCGCACGGAAGGGCGCAGCACCGGGTTGGATACCTAGGTCAGCACCATCTGGACGACGGGCATCGCCACGGCGGCCACGGCGCTGAGAACGGTCGCCACCAGCATGGTGATGTCATAGGCCGGTCGCTCGAGTTGCCCGGTGACCGATTCGGTGTCGGTCGGCGGCTCCTCACCCGACCCCATCCATGCCTTCTGCATCTGTCGGCGGGGGTGTCTTATGCCGATGTGATCGAACAGTGCCTCCGCTTTCAACCCCTTGTGGTATTTACGGCAGCCGCGCAACTCTCCGGGCGACTGTTGACGGCACGGTCGTCCCCTGTAGGTGATGTAGCCGCACCGGGTACTACGAAGAAACAGGACCCAGAATCCGGCGACCGCGCCGGTGACCGTCGCGATCTGCGCGACGGTCCACCAGTCCCCCCGGCCGATCAGCTCCCACATCACCGCAACCACGACGGCGACCGCGATCAGCGGTGCCGCCTTCGACTTCCGACGGCGTCGAGCCATGTTGAACCCCCATCAGGTCAAGAGCACCGCGGAGGTCGTTCCATACCCCCGCCTCCGCGGCACCGTGGACACGAGGGACCATAAACATGCTGCTCACAGCCCCGGAAGATTCACGTCGCCTTTCCGACATACCACTGAAAATACGTGCATACGGTGGTACGCCGCCCAATATAGGCTCCCCGGTTTCGGGCACGAGAGGCCACCGATTCCGACCGCTCACCGGTGTGGCACACCGTATCGGTGAATGTTTTATGACAACTCAGCCGATGTGCTCCAGTTCACAATCTCGGTAGTGTCGCGGATCGCGACACGTTCGCGAAACCCCAGATTCGTCCTTCACGGACATTCCCCTCCTTAAAGGAGCCTGTGTGAACTGGTACCTCGCGGTGTTGAAGAACTACATCGGATTCAGCGGTCGTGCACGCCGCACCGAATACTGGATGTACACGCTCATCAACACCCTCATTCTGTTCCTGCTCATGACTATCGGCACCATCGGCGGCCTCAACGACATGCCGTTCCTGTCGATGATTTACCCGATCTACGCCTTTGCGGTGCTCCTACCGTCCTTGGCTGTGGCGGTTCGTCGCCTGCACGACACCGGCAAGTCGGGCTGGAGCCTTTTGCTGGGCCTCATCCCGCTGGCCGGACCGATCATTCTGATCGTATTCATGGTGACGGGATCCGACGACGCCAACGAGTACGGCGAGCGGGCCCCCGCGACTCCTTAGTTCCGATCCGACCGGCGGCGGTCGTACGCCCGGCAACCGCCGTCGGTCGGCTCCGGCGACGCTATGCTCTGCCCATGATCGCCGGTCTCGACGACCTCACCACCGTGCTACGCGCCTTCGCCCGGGAGCGCGACTGGGAACGGTTTCACAATCCTAAAAACCTCGCCATGGCGCTGGCGGGCGAAGCCGGCGAACTCGTCGCCGAGTTCCAATGGCTCACCCCCGAAGAGGCGGAGGGCCTTGATCCCGGCCGCCGTGAACGGATAGCCGCCGAAATGGCCGACGTCCTGCAATATCTTGTGCGTCTGGCCGACGTGCTCAACGTAGATCTGTTGCACGCCACCGAACTCAAGATCGCCGATAACGCGAAACGGTTTCCCGTCGACGGCTCCGCAGGTGACGCACCCAAAGCTCGTTGAGGCCGCACGCCGACCCCCACGAGACCTTCGTCGAACACACCGCCCGCACCACGGCCACCTGCCCGAGCGGTCGGCGCGAGATCCCGCCGGTCGCCTGGTCTCTGCGGCATCACCGATGCGTGTTACGGGCGCGGGTGTCGCGCAAAAATCGGACGGATCTCCTCCAGGAGGGTTTCACGGTCCGAGCCCGCCCAGCCCGGGTACAGGAAGTAGTCGTCTATATAGGTCTCCGGAGTGAACGTCTCTCCCAACATGTAAGGGTCCAGTTCGGTCAGGGTTCCCTCACCGGGGTCGAAGCCCTCCTCCTCGCAGAATGCCGCCGCCCCGTCGGAGATGTTCCACTCTGCGCCGTCGAACCATGCGACGGCCGTCGCCACCAGGACACTGTCACCGGTCTCCGGGTTTTCCACGACCAGGTTTTCGTAGGCGGGAGTCCGGTCGGCGGCCAGACACATCAGATCGGCGGGTACTCCACGGTAGAAGGACCGCTGGCGTTCGTAGTCCGAGCCGCCGACGTTGGCCGCGCAGTCGTGAGTGAACGTGATCAGCAGTATCTTCCCGTCGTCGGTGAAGTACCAGATCGCCGATTGTCCGCCGCTGTCGTTGTTCGCGTATCGAGTCGCGTTGCCGAAAC
>DXGR01000013.1 GCA_019113825.1 Candidatus Stackebrandtia excrementipullorum
GCAACCGAAGTCACCATCTCGTAGCTCTATCGTGATGTGGTGTGGCTAGCGTGGCACCTGTCTAGGACGGTACGCTGCGGCGTCGGTTTCGGCTTGTCGACGGTGAGAGGTGCGCCTGATGTCGCAGTATGGTGTGGATACCGCGTACGACCGCGGTGATGCGGTGTGCGTCATCGGTGCGGGCGCGTCGGGCCTTCTTGCGGTTAAAAACCTACGTGAGCACGGCTTCGAGGTCGACTGTTACGAGAAGGACACCGTCATCGGCGGTAGCTGGAACATCGGATTGCGTAACAGTCCCATGTACGCGGGGGCACACATGATCTCGTCGCGGCCGATGACCGAGTTTCCCGATTTTCCGATGCCCGACGACTGGCCGGATTACCCGCATCACAGTCTGGTTCTGCGTTATCTCGAAAAGTACGCCGATCATTTCGGTCTGCGTGAGCACATCTGGTATGGCAGCGAGATCGAGCGTATAGAGCAGGCCGACGGAGGCCGCTTCGACGTGATCATCAAGTCGGCCGCCGGTGGCACCGGACGGCGGCTGCGGTACGCCGCGGTCGTCATCGCGAACGGGCACAACTGGGACCCGTACATGCCCGAATATCCCGGTCAGCAGGCTTTCCGAGGGCAGATCATCCACTCAATATCCTATCAGGACTCGAGTCGCTTCCGGGGAAAGAAGGTGCTGATCGTCGGAGCCGGAAACTCCGGTTGTGACATCGCCTGTGATGCAGCCTCAATCGCCGACGAGTGCTGGCACTCCTCCCGACGTGGATACTGGTACACCCCGAAATACCTTTACGGACAGCCGACCGATCAGGTCGAGGCGCGTTTGCGGTGGATGCCCGAAGCTATCCGTCGACGGTTGAGCGAACGCATCGTCAAGCGTGTCGTGGGTGACCCCGCCCGGTTCGGCCTCCCTCGGCCGGAACATCATCTCAAACAGGCGCATCCGATCGTCAACAGTCACATCTTTCACCACATCGGCCACGGCTCGATCGTTCCCAAACCCGACATCGCTCGTTTCGACGGACGCAAGGTCGTGTTCACCGACGACTCCGTCGCCGAACCCGACGTCGTCGTCATGGCCACCGGCTACCGGCCACGCTTCGACTTCTGCGATGACGAACTGCTCGGCGTCACGCCCGACGGTGGCGGCTTCCCGAAGTTGCTCGCGCACCTGTTCTCGCCGGCGTCGGAGACGCTGTTCGTTGCCGGGCTACTCCAGGTCGACGGTGCGCTGTTCCCGCTCGTGCACTGGCAGACCGTCGCGATCGCCAAATGGCTTCAGGTGCGAGCCGGTGACCCGGAACGTGCCAAGGAGTTTCGTTCGCAGGTCATGGCGGAATCCGGTAAGCGCTACACCGACCCTCACATGGTCGACTCCCCGCGTCACATTCTCGAAGTTTCGGGTGATCGTTACGCGGCGTCGGTCGGTCGGATCATCGACACCTTGGACAACGGAGCGGACGGAGCCCTCAAGTGAGTCTGGAACTGTGGCGGAGGCGTATCCGCAAAGCCCCACCGAAGTCGGTGGCGCGACAGCTGATCGAAAAATCGGCCGACCTGGACGTTGCCGGGCCACCGATCCTGTGCGTTACCGGGGACGCACGAGGCGCGGACGCCTTCGCCGAACACTGGTTGCAACGCATCGCGGACCGTGGACATCCCGCCTACGCGGTGAGCGTGAGAGGCCAGGGCGAGACTCCGCGGGGTGACGGAGGGACCGACGGGAAGGTCCACGACGTGGTCCAGGCGGCCGTCTCCCTCTCGTCGCGAGCGATCGTCATCGGCCACGACCTGGGCGCGCTTTGGGCTGCCCACGCTGTGGTTCGGTATCCGGCTTTGGCTACAGTTTTGCTGGCGCCCAAGGGTTTGCGTCGACCTGCGGCAGCTCCTGCCGGTGGCGGCCGGGTGTTGGTGGCAGGCGCCGCCAACGACCGTAAGAGTCCCGTCAAACGGCTCGAGCAGGTGGCCGCCGCCTATCAGACCGCGCCGCTGTTGTTTTCCCACGTCGGGCACGACTTCATGACCGACGCCGGTTGGCAGGCGCCACTTGACGCCATTCTCGACTGGTTGAACGAGGACCCCACGGCCTGAGGAGACCGTGCTCACGTGTGTTCCACACCCGACATGCGCCGGGTAGGGTTGGCCGCCCCGCCGCAGCATGAAGGACGCCCATGAGCCGGACCGCCCCGCATCCGACGCCCTCAGGTACCGACAAGGTCAAGGTCACCCGACAGACGTGGACATCGCTGCTTCGGTACATCGGCCCCCACCGTGGCGTCATCGCCGTTGGGGCCGTGCTGGGTCTTTTCGGGAGCTTGACCGGACTGGTCCAGCCCTTGGCCGCGAAATGGGTGCTGGACGATCTGGGTGCGGGCAACGATGTAACCGGCGCCCTGGTCGTGTTGTGTGCCGCCGTCGTCGTCGGAGCCGGTGTCGGTGCGATCAGCAGTTACCTCCTCGCACGTACCGCCGAGTCGGTGATCCTGGCGGCTCGGCGAACTCTCGTGCATCGTCTGCTGAGACTTCGACTGAGCGCGGTAGAAAACGCCGAACCCGGTGACCTGATGTCACGTGTCACCGCGGACACGTCACTGTTGCGTCAGGTCACCACACAGGCGGTCGTCAGCGGTGGAACCTCTGTAGTGACTCTGGCCGCCACCATCGTCATGATGTCGCTTATGGACGTGACCCTGTTGGGGGTGACTCTGGGCGTCGTCGTCCTGGTCGGTGCAATCGTGTCGGTCGTCATGCCGCGCATCGCCAAGGCGACCAGGGACTATCAGGCGGCGGTCGGCTTGATCGGGGCGGCACTTGAACGAGTATTCGGAGCGTTTCGCACGGTCAAGGCGTCGGGGGCCGAACAGCGGGAGGAACACCACGTCGACGAGGTGGCCGTCGGTGCGTGGCAAGCGGGGGTGCGAGCAGCTCGTTGGCAGTCGTTGGTCGGCGTTACGGCCGGCCTGGCGGTCCAGGTCTCCTTCCTGGCGGTGCTCGGTGTCGGAGGAGCCAGAGTGGCAGCGGAGGCGATGAGCATTTCCACGCTCATCGCGTTTCTGCTGTACCTGTTCTATCTGATTCCGTCGATGTCGGGGATCGTCCAGGCGTGGAGCCAGCTGCAGGTGGGTGCGGCGGCGATCTCGCGCATCGGCGAGGCCGAGGCGATGGAGATCGAGGACCTGTCGCAGAAGGACTCCGCTCCGGCGGTGTCCGGTGGCCCGGCGTCGGTGGCCTTCGAGGCCGTAGAGTTCGCTTACCGTCCCGAACTCCCCAGAGTCCATAAAGGTGTCGATTTCGAGATTCCGCCGGGAGGAATGACCGCGTTCGTGGGACCGTCGGGTGCGGGAAAGACGACCGTCTTCTCGCTGATCGAGAGGTTCTATCAACCCGACACCGGCCGAATCCTGTTCGACGGACACGATGTCGTCGACCTGCCGCTGGACACCGTGCGCGGCGCGATCGGTTACGTCGAACAGGACGCACCCGTTCTATCGGGAACCCTGAAGGAAAACCTACTTTTCGGCGCCCCCGAGATCGGTGACGACGAGATCCGCGCGGTCCTCAAGGTCGCCAGGCTTGATGCGCTTGTCGAACGGCTCCCCGAAGGACTCGACACGGTGGTGGGACACCGCGGAAACAAACTGTCCGGCGGTGAACGGCAACGTGTCGCCGTCGCCCGTGCCCTGCTGCGACGGCCACGCCTGTTGTTGCTGGACGAGGCCACGTCACAGTTGGACGCGGTCAACGAGGCGGCCCTGCGAGACACCGTCGCCGAGGTCGCACGCCACACGACCGTGCTGGTGGTGGCTCACCGATTGTCGACGGTGACCATGGCCGACCGCATCATTGTGATGGAGTCCGGTGTGGTGAGCGCGGTCGGCACCCACGAGCATCTGGTGGCTTCGCATCCGTTGTACGCGGAACTGGCGGCGACTCAGTTTTTGGCCGAAGGGGTCGGCGACCCGACACCGGCGGCCTGAGCACCCGACACCGGCGCAGTTAAACGACCGCTCCGTTCCCCGGGTCGTCGTCGTCCTCGTCGGGTTCGGGGCGTAGCCGCCAGATCAACGTCATGGCGCCACCGATGAACGCCGCGATTCCGGTCAGGCGCCCCAAATCCTCACCGACATCGAGCACCGTGGGGTACAGGACAAGAAACAACCCGCCGATCAACATGACCACTCCGAGGATCGCCGGCAGCGACGGCTTCGGCATCGGCTCCGGTGGCGGGGGCGTGAAACCCTCTGCGGTGTCGTCGTCATCGTCGTCGGGCAGCTCGGCATCCCACAGTTCCAGCAGTGTGGGGTCGTCTCCCTCGGGGCCACGCGGATTCGATCCGACCGTCGCCGTGGGGGCCCGGTCGTCGCTGTCATCGCCGCTGTCGTCGTCCGGCTCGTCGATGTGGTTGACGGTGTCGGTGTCACGTGCGCTGGTCGAGGTGGCTTCGTCCCGGGGCCATGTGGGTGAGTCGAACCCGGCGATGAGTTCGGCGAAGCGTTCGTCGACCTCCGCCGCATCGAGTTCGGGTTCGTCGCGGTGGTTCTTGGCGTCGTCGGGTGGACGGTCTGCGTCGTCGTCTCGAGAACCGGTCATGTCGACCCCTCGGCCGCGAGCCGGTCACGCACGAAGGACTCACTGCCTTCGAACAACAACTGCGCATCGTAGTCCAATGTGGCGACGTGGTAGCTGCGTGGCAGCACGTGGTCGGCGACGTCCTCGCTTTTGATCTCCGCCAGCAGCATTTGGGTGTTGCGCGGGTCGACGACGTGGTCGACGGCACTGTGAAAGACGCGTATCGGCAGTGTCACCCTCCCCAGATCGCTACGGACCGTGCGCCACAACTGCCGCAATGAGTTCAACGCCCCCAACGGCACTCGCGGGTAACTGGTTTCGAAGATACCCGGCTGAGCGATGTCGCTGCCAATACCCGGCACGCTCCTGACCACCGGGTGGATCACCGGGACAAGGTAGTTGACGGTGAAACGGGGATCGAACAGTGACGGATTACAGACGACGATGCCCGCGAGGTCCGTGCCGCGTTTCTGTGCCAGCCTCAGTACCAGCGTCCCACCCATCGAGTGACCGAAGGCGAACACCGGTTTGCCGATGTCGAGCGCGGTTTCAAACGCCTTTTCCAGCTCGCCGTACCAGTCCGGCCAACGGGTGAGCGCCATGTCCTGCCAGCGGGTGCCGTGACCGGGCAGTCTGGGGCCTATGGTCGTGTAACCGGCCTTGTGCATGTGTTCGGCCCACGGGCGAACCGAGGCCGGGGTGCCGGTGAACCCGTGACAGGCCACGATGGTGGCAGGCGAGTCGGGGCCCGCATCGAGATGGAACGCCTCGGCTCCGTCCAGTACAGCCACGTGTCGCACCTTTCTGATCGTGCGGTCATCAAATCTTCGCACGCCGAAGACGTGGTGACCAACCGTGGTGTCGAGACGAACACCAGGGGAGCACACGAGCGGTAATCGCTACCGACTGGACACCCACGCGTGACGTGGCATGAGTAGGCTTTAAGAGATTGTCTTCGATCCTGCTGTTGTGTTGCGTGGCGAGCAGGCGGCGCCCTGTGGTGTTGTCGAAGGATTCTGCATCGACACCGGTATGCAGGTCCTTCCCAGTCGTGCGAATGCACCCACCTGGAACGCCGCTCACGATGAACGAGGACCAAAGGCAACCTCTAAACACCATTGGACAGAAATAGAGGGGTTCTGCGCCTTGTTGTACGGGCTGCTGAAATGGATCGTCGTCGGGCCGTGGCTGAGAATCGTTTACCGGCCGAAAGTCGACGGTCTACAGCACGTTCCCAAGAAGGGCGCGGCGATCGTCGCCAGCAACCACGTCTCGTTCTCCGACTCCATCTTTCTTCCGCTGGTGGTGCCACGGCGGATCACTTTCATCGCCAAGTCCGATTACTTCACCGGCAAGGGCGTCAAGGGGTTCTTCAGCCGGATGTTCTTCAGCGGCGTTGGGGCCATTCCGGTGGACCGTACCGGTGGTCGGGCGGCACATGCGGCGCTGGAGACCGGAATGCGCGTCCTCGGAGAAGGTGACCTGTTCGGTATCTATCCCGAGGGGACACGGTCACCGGACGGGAAGTTGTACCGCGGGAAAACCGGTGTGGCACGGCTGGCGTTGCAATCGCAGGCGCCGGTGATCCCGGTGGCGATGCTCAACACGGGGGAGTTGCAGCCCATCGGCAAAAGGCTGCCGAGCATCGGCCGGGTCAAGATCCGTATCGGAGAGCCCATCGACTTTTCCCGTTACGAAGGCCTGGACGGTGAGCGCGTGGTGGAACGGGCGGTCACCGACCAGATCATGTACGCCCTCATGGAACTGTCGGGCCAGGACTATATCGACGAGTATGCGATCAAGGCCAAAGCGTTGAAGGAGCAGGCCGACGCGTCCACCGCCGAGGCCGAGGTGGTCCGCAAACGTCGTCGCCGTCGCTCCGGTCGTGCTCAGTAACAGGCCTGTCTGCTAGCCGCTAGCCGCTAGTCGTGGTTGCACGCGCAACAGGCCAGGCTGTGGAGAACGTGTGAGGGCGACATCACGTTTCGGTGGTGGCGCACCAGGAAGCGTCGGCGTTCCCCGTCTCGACAGTGGACGTCGATGACGGTGCCTTGCCCGTCCATTCGCAACGGTGTGATGTGGTCGGCATCGGGTATCTGATGCCGTATGCGGTGCAGGAGGCCGTCGAGTGCCTCGATGTGGTGCACCGTCAAATCCATGATCAGATTGGTTTCCAGCGGATACCAGGTGTCGGCGGTGGCGGCGACGTAGTGCTCGACTTCGATCTCGAAGACGCCTTCGTCGTCCTCGAGGCGAACCTCGACCGGTTCGATGCGCCACAGGGAATGGGTGTCGCCGAGTCCGAACAGCTCGGTGACCGGGCGCCTGTCGGCGAAGGCCGCGGCAAGAGCCGTGACCTCCTGATCGGGCACCGGTTCCGCCCATCCGCAGATCCACGCGCTACCCAGCCACGGCGCATCGGGCACCGGAAGCCTGTCGTCGTAACGCAGTGCGATGCCGTCGTCGAGGTTGCGGAGGTGGTCGGCGACCGCCGAGTCGTTGCGCAGTAGAAGTACGGGCGCTCCGTTGGGGTCGGTGACCGCCGGTACCGGGGACGGTTCGTCGTCGTGGCCGAGAAGGTGGGGGTGGGCGGGGCGATGTCCCGCGGCCAGTGTGCGGACGATCGCTGCGGGGTCCAAGGGCACGACGAAGCTCCTCATGAGGTTAGGCTAGGCTAAGTTAGCTTAGCCTAACGCAAGAAGAATGCGGCAACATAGGAGCCTTTCGTGAACCACTCCCGGCCTAAAGCCAAGCGATCCCGGGCACTGGGGATTGCCCTGACCCCTAAATGCACCCGGTATTTCGAACGCCGCCCGTTCCCTCCCGGACAGCACGGTCGTCGGCGGCGTACCGAATCCGACTACCAGCGACGCCTCTTGGAGAAGCAGCGGCTGCGCGCGCAATACAACATCAGAGAAGCTCAGCTTCGCAGGGCTTTTGCCGAGGCCGACCGTAAAGAGGGAAAGACCGGCGACAACCTGGTATCCCTCCTGGAGCGTCGGCTGGACGCCTTCGTCGTACGCGCCGGTTTCGCCCGCACCATCTACCAGTCGCGCCAACAGGTTGTGCACCGCCACTTTTTGGTCAACGGTCGTCGCGTCGACAAACCGTCCTACAGGCTCAAAGTCGGCGACGTCGTGCAGGTGGCCGAACGCAGCCGGACCAAAACACCGTTCCAGCTCGCCGCCGCAGGCGCTTGGGCGGCCGAGAAGACACCCGCCTACGTCTCCGTCCGACTTCCCGAACTCATTGCTCGGCTGGAGTCGCTCCCCAACCGCGCCGCCATACCGATCGTCTGCGATGAGCAGCTCGTCGTCGAGTTCTACTCACGCTGACTCCGTATCGCCGGAGTCGAAGGCCCCCGTGGATTTCCGTTCGTGATGCCATGTGGGCGCTGCACGGTGAAGAAGGTCGGCGCATACCGGTGCGGTATGCGGGGCCTTCGACAACGCCGCCGGTGAGACACCGGGCGCCACGACATCGGACGTAAAGACGGCTCCTTGGTGCTCGGCATGTGATCCAGGTTCTCCAGATGCGCGATATTGGCCACGTCCTGCGCCTCGGCGCTCGGCTCGGCTGCAAACCACGCGTCCAGAATCTCGCCCAACGCCGGTGCCGAAACCAGCCGCAGACTCAACGCCAGAACGTTGGCGTCGTTCCAGGTGCGTGCGCCCGCGGCGGTCGCGGCGTCGGCGCACAGGGCGGCGCGAACACCGGGGACCTTGTTGGCGGCGATCGATGCACCGGTGCCGGTCCAGCATGCGACCACGGCCATGTCCGCGTCGCCTGTGGCGACCTCTCGTGCGGCGTCGGCGCTGACCACGGCCCAGTCGGTGTCGGCGGGCTCGGCGACGGCGCCGTGAGCCACGACCGTGTGGCCGCGTCGGCGGAGTTCGTCGACGATGAGCTCGGCGACGCCGTCCAGGCTGTCGGTGGCGACTGAAATTCGCATGGTTCGATTCTGCCTCGGCCGGGGCCGTACTGCGAACCGTCCAGGTCGTTTCGCGGTTAAGCTCGTCGACGTGGAACGACTGAAGTCACGCCAGCCACCGCGCCCGTCGGTGGTGTGGTCGGTGGTGGCCGCCGAACTGGCCGCAAGCCCGCCGGACGGGTCGTGGCGGATCTTGGACGTCGGCGGCGGTACGGGCGGGTTCGCGGTTCCCTTGGCCGAAGCCGGTTTCCAGGTGACGGTGGTGGACACGAGCCCCAATGCACTGGCCGGCCTGGTGCGTCGTGCGACCGAAGCCGGTGTCGCCGAGTCCATTACGGCGATGCAGGGCGACGCGGACGCCCTAGCGAGTCTGGTCGAGCCCGACAGCGTGCGCCTTGTTCTGTGTCACAGCGTGCTGGAGATGGTCGACTCCCCAACGGAGGTGACCAAGGCGATCGCATCGGTCCTGCAACCGGGTGGAGCGGCCAGCATTCTTGTCGCCAACCGTGCGGGCGCCGTCTTGTCGCGGGCACTGGGAGGAAATCTGACCGCGGCGATGACGGTTCTGGCCGACGCCGAGGGGCGCTCCGGCGAACGCGACACCCTGCTGCGGCGGTTCGATCCCGACACCCTTGCGGGGCTGATGGCGACCGCGAACCTGGAGATTCACCAGATGCACGGTGTCAATGTCGTCGCCGACGTCGTCGGTGGTGAATCCACGTCCGAGGGGGCGTTGCACGATTTCGAACTGGCCGTCGCCGCCACCTCGCCGTATCGGGACATCGCGACCGGCTTGCACGTTCTGGTCCACAAGAACACATAGGGCCGTGCGGACGGGTCGACGCCGACCCGTCCGTCGTTAAACCCACTGCACGAGCTGGATGACGACCCCGTTGGGGTCGAGCACCTGGAAGTAGCGTTCACCCCACGGTTCGGTCTCGATGGGTGTGGCCACCGGAATGTCGGTCTTCGAGAGCCGTGCCCATTCGATGTCGATGTCGTCGACGACGAAGACGATGAGCAGCCCGTCTTTGGCCGAGGCGGCGTGGCTGGCGGGGCGGAACGATTCCTTTCCGGTCCTCAGGAAAACGATGTTGAATCCGGCGTCGTCGCGTCGAAGTGAGACGAAGCCGTCGTCGGCCATCTCTTCGACGAAGCCGAAGTGTTCGGTAAGGAAACGCGCCGATGCGGTTTCGTCGGCGACGTTGAGGGAGATGGCCGAAGCGGTGATTTTCATGTGTGCCTTTCGGTCGGCGATGCCGTACTAAGTACGTTATTAAGTATAATGATGACATGCCGCTGAATGTTCCCCCTGTGGCCGATGCCTCCAGGCCGGCTCGCGACCTCGTCGCGTTGCTGTGGCGACATGAACGTCCACAACCGACACGGCCGGGTCCTCGTCCTCGCATCGGCGTGGACGCGATCGTCGCCGCAGCCATCGCCCGTGCCGACGCGGAGGGGCTGGCGGCGGTCACCGTGCGACGAGTCGCCGACGACGTCGGTGTAAAACCCATGACGTTCTACTCGCACGTGCCGGACAAGGACACGCTCGTCGCGTTGATGCTCGACCAGTGCCTGGTGAACATGCCGCCGTTGGACATCGACTCCGACCTACCCGCCCGACAGGCTCTGTCACGCCTCATCGAAGCCAACTACCGGTGGTACCTCGCGCATCCCTGGCTCGACGACGCGCACACCGAGCAGCCCCCGCCGGGCCCGGGCGTGATCGGCAAGTATGAGCGCGAACTCGCGATCGTCGTGCGATGGGGACTATCCGATGTCGATACCGACTCGATCCTGACGTTCGTGCTCGACTTCGCCCGTTCGGCGGCTGTCGACGCCACGCGTGCTGCACGAAGCCGCACCGGAAACGCCGAATGGTGGCAGGCGGTGGGCCCGGTACTTGCCGAGGTGCTCGATCCCGAGCGATACCCCCTGTCCCAACGTATCGGTGGTGCGGCCGGGGCGGCGCTGGGCGGTGCTTACGACGCCGACCACGCCTACCGGTTCGGTCGTGACCGCGTGCTGGATGCGGTGGAGGCGCTGCTGGAGTCCGCCGGTCGGATTCCACGGTGATGTCAACGGCCTCGACGAACACCGTCCGAAGCCGATCCATACGGCCGGTACCGGCCGCGGCATGATTTTGCCTTGGACGTCGCCGGTGATTGAGCTCCGGACGCGAGAACGGGCCGTCTCCGGACAAGGCCACATCGTGACCGGGAAGCCGTCTACGCAACGTGTGCGACCGTTCGGGCCGTCCGGCGTGGAACTCGATTCATCGACAGTCGGCGGGAAGGCCCCGCTCTGTTTAACGGCAAGGGGTTCGAAGTGGCGGCAGATGAGCTGGTGATTCCGACCGGCCGTCGTCGGGGAGGGGCCCGGCTTCGCCGAGTCACCACGTTGACCCGGCGGCACCGGCACCTTAGGGTCGGTCGGCATGGGGCTCCGTTCCGACCTGATGCGATCGACCACACCTGAATACAGTGCCAACGCGTTGTCCGACGTCCTACCGTCGGCACTTGCGGCCCTCGGTGTACCCGGCGAGACCGACACGTTGGGTCTCGGTGCCGCATTCGACGGTGTCGACCGTGTCGTGATCCTGTTGATCGACGGGCTCGGCCATCACCTGTACCCGCGCGCGGCGGTCGCGTCCACCGTCCTGTCCGATGTGGTTGCGGGACACCGCGGAAGCCTGCGACGTCTCACCACGGGCTTTCCGTCGACGACCCCGACAAGCCTCGCCGGCCTTGCCACCGGAGCCACCCCCGGCCAGCACGGCATCCTCGGTTTCACCGTGAACGTTCCCGAAACCGACCGAATGTTGGTGCACATTCAATGGAACGACGACCCTGCGCCGAACGACTGGCAGCCACACCCGACATGCTTCGAACGGGCCGCGGCCGTCGGCGTACGGGGTCACATGGTGGACGCGTTCAGTGCCGGACTGAGTAAGGCGATCTACCGGGGCGCGGTGCACCATCACGCAGCCGACGTGGCACAGCTGCGGCGCGGGGTGAACGAGGCGTTGAAGAGCCCCGGCCCGGCCGTCGTCATGGCCTACTACCCGGGGGTCGACAAGGCCGGGCACCTGTTCGGGGTGGGATCGCCGCAGTGGCACGCCGAAGTGGCTCTGATCGACGGCCTATTGGAGGGCCTTCTGGCCGACCTCGGTTCCGATACGGCGTTGTTGGTCACCGCCGATCACGGCATGATCGACGTCCCCGAGACGTCGCGCATACGGATGGAGAACACTCCGACATTGCGCGACGGGGTCCGTCTTATCGGCGGTGAACCACGGGCTCGCTACGTGTACACCGAACCCGGCGCGGCCGACGAGGTCGCCGCTACGTGGCGCGACGTGCTGGGAGAGTACGCCGACGTCGTCACCAGGGCCGAGGTCGTGGCCGCGGGTTGGTTCGGCCCGGTCGTTCCCGCGCATCTGCCGCGTATCGGCGACCTGGTGGTCGTCTGTCGCGACGACTACGCATTGTTCGGCGCGCCCGAGGCCGACAGCCCGATCGTCGACCGCCTGCCGGGACTGCACGGCGGCTTGACCGAAGCCGAGATGGCGGTACCGCTGTGGACGGCCCGTGGGTGAACCGGTGATGTCGTAGCCGCGAGGTAGCCTCACGGCGTCGCCGTCGCGAAAGAGGGGCCAGCCGATGAGCCGTACTACGCCGTCTGCGCGTCGTTCGGACGCCTTCGGCCCCGATCTCGACGACACCGGCTGCCACATCCTGCACGTGGACATGGATGCGTTCTTCGCCTCCGTGGAGATCGCCAAGGACCCTTCGCTGCGAGGGAAACCGGTGATCGTGGGAGGTCTGGGGCAGCGAGGCGTGGTGTCGGCCGCCAGCTACGAGGCGCGACGCTTCGGAGTCAACAGCGCCATGCCGATGGGGGTCGCGCGCAAGCGCTGCCCGCACGGCGTCTACCTGCCTCCCGACTTCGCCGAATATTCGCGGATATCAAAGGCGGTCATGGCGGTGTTCGCCGAATACACGCCCGCGGTCGAACCGTTGTCGGTCGACGAGGCGTTCCTCGATGTGGCCGGATCCAGGCGTTTGTTCGGTTCGGGGAGGAAGATCGCCGCGCACATCCGTCACCGTGTCCACACCGACCACGATGTCACCTGCACCGTCGGTGTGGCATCCACCAAGTTCATCGCCAAACTCGCCTCCACACAGGCCAAGCCGAACGGGTTGGCTGTCGTACCGGCCGGAAGGGTCCTGGATTTTCTGCACCCGCTGCCGGTGTCCGCGCTGTGGGGCGTCGGGGAAAAGACCGCGAAAGCCCTGTCACGCCTGGGACTGCGGACCGTCGGCGACGTGGCGGCGCTGCCGGTCGCCCGGTTGCGCAGCGCCGTGGGGCGCGCGTCGTCCGAGCATTTGCATGCGTTGGCGTGGGGACGTGACGTCCGGCAGGTGGAGACTCGGCACGTCGAGAAGTCGGTCGGTGCCGAGACCACGTTCGAACAGGACGTCGCCGACGTCGAGGAGGTTGTCCGGACCGTTCTGGGGCTGGCGCACAAGGTTGCCGGTCGTGCACGGCGGACCGGGGTACGCGGCCGCACGATTTCGGTCAAGATTCGGTACGGAAACTTCACGACCGTCAACCGTTCGAGGACGCTTGTCGAAAGCACCGACGTTGCGCGGGACATTCACACGGTGGCGGCGGATCTGCTCCGTGCCAATGTAACGGGGGCGGTTCGGTTGGTCGGTGTCCGCTTGGAGGGTCTGAGCAATGATGACAGTGGCTTTCACCAGCCACGACTGGGAGATCCGCAACACGGTTGGCGGGAAGTGGAAAGGACGGTGGACGACCTCGCGGAGCGGTTTGGGCGCGGTGTCGTACGGCCGGCAAGCCTCATCGCCCCGACCGTTTCCGACGACAGAGGTCCATCTTCGGACTGAAGTCCGGTGGTGTCGCCGAAGGACACGACGGCCTAAGAACGGCTTATTGGTACGCCCGGCCAGTTCAGGTGATACTCGAAGGTAAATTGGTAACCGAACCAGCTTCCGGCCGCGTCTAACTAACCGTAGACTTGACCGTAAACCTGGTTGTATCCGCAGCCGTATGACCGCAGGAGGAGTGCCGTGCCGCTCTCCGAACATGAACAACGAGTGTTCGACGAGATCGAACAGTCGCTCGCCGAGGACCCCAAGTTCGCCTCGGCGGTGCGATCTCACGATCCTCGTCACCGTGGCCGACGCCGCATGGTCGTTGCTGGGTTGATCGTTGTCGCCGGACTCGCCTTGCTGGTGATCGGTTTGATGACGATCCGGGAACTGAGCTTCGCGGGTGCGGTCGTGATGTTCGCCGGTATGGGTTTCGCGTTGCAGACGCAGCGCAAAGCACGCTCCGGTGAGCTGTCCGCGGTCGGCGGGAAGGCAACTCGCCGAACCGGCAAGTCCAGTCGTCGTCGCCCATCGGCGGGTGGTCGCGGCGGAGGACTGGGGGACCGTCTTGAGGAACGCTGGCGTCGACGACGCGGCGAAGGCTGGATGTAAACAGACTCGTCGGCGAAGTCGTTGACAGACCGGCAGGATACGTGAACCGCCCCGCGTGACGGGGCGGTTCCTTTTGTGCCGTGACACGTCGCCCCTATGAGGCCCAGGCCGGCGGCACTACTTACCGCGTGACCGACGTCCGACCACGCCGCCCGCGGTTGAACACCATGCCTACACGGCCGACCATGCGGCGTCCTTGCCCGAGATGGCGGCTCACCGCCTGTCGCCACTGACGTAGCAACGTGGGCGGATACAGATCGGCTCGCAATTGCGCCATGAGCGACACGGACCGATACATGTCGTTTCGCGCCGCGCGATATGCCACCGCAAGAGTCATCCCGGTAGGGGGATGAGCAGCGTATCGAGCACGTTCCTCCGCTGCGGCCAGGTGACGAACTCCGGCCAGTCCCCAGTCGGACAGAATCCCCAGATCGTCCAGCCGCTCGGCGACCGTGCGCGGTGAATGCGCCGGGTCGATGCTCAACCCGAGATCGGCCGTGGTCTCGGTGAACTCCCGCCACGCTGCGTCGGCGGCGGCCAGCGGGCGGGAGTTCGGCACGGACAGACGTCGGTGACGCCGTAGCACCCGGGCAGCTGCCGGTGTCAACAGGAAGGCCGCCACAACGGCGGCACCCACCGCCGGAACCCACCAGAAGTTCGCCGGAGTGCTGTGAGGGGAGAGCACAACGGCGGAATCCGACGGGCCTCCTCCGGCTGTCGGGTCCTGTGGGTCGCCGCCGGTTTGCGGATCCGGCTGCTCGCCGGGGTCGTTGGGGTTGGTGCCGGGATCGGAGGCGTCGCTGCGGTCGGGATCGGGGGCCCAGTCGTAGTCGGTGGGGGTGCGGATGTTGGCGGAAGGGGTGGGGTCGAACGGAACCCACCCGAATCCGTGGAAATACACCTCGACCCAGGCGTGAAAGTTGAAGTTCGTGACGCGATAGCCGTCACCGAC
The DNA here is from genome assembly GCA_019113825.1 of Candidatus Stackebrandtia excrementipullorum. GTDB lineage: Bacteria > Actinomycetota > Actinomycetes > Mycobacteriales > Micromonosporaceae > Stackebrandtia > Stackebrandtia excrementipullorum. The sequence continues at coordinate 14,975 of DXGR01000013.1, forward strand.
GATGTTCCCGCGGGTGAGACCGATGGCGACTCGCGCCGGGATGTCGGCTTGCCGCACCATCCATGCCATGGCACCGGCGTACTGCTGGCAGAAGCCCTCCTTGTTTTCCAGGAAGTCGATGATGGCGCTGCCGCTCCACCCGGTCTCGGTGGACAGTTCGTAACCGAAGCCGTTGGCGCGCGAGAAGTGGTCGTGAACGGCCATGACCTTGTCGTACTGATTGTCGTGGTCGGCGGTCAGATCGGCGACGAGGTCGGCGACGTAGGGGTTGTCCGGGACCGGCGTGTTGTCCTGGTGGATTCGGGAACCGCGCGGCGTGGGTTCGGCCGTGCGCAGCAGGTCCGCCGTGTAGTCGTAGTCAACGTAGGTGTAGGTGAAGGAACGGTTCTGTGTCGAATGAGACGAGGATGACACCGTATTGGTGCGGGGGTCGTAGAGCCAGTCTCCATCCACCTCGACACCGTTGGGAACCCCGTACAGAGGCAACGCGTAATCGGCCATCTCCACGACGTTGAACGTCGCGGTCCACTCCGTACCGGACACCTCCGGCGACACATAAGGAGTCGTAAAACCATCCTGTACTGCGACCGCTTCCGGGGACGGCGCCACCTCGGCATGGAACCCCTGCTCGGTCAACGTCGATGCCGCCCACATCTTCATATACCCGGGGTCGGGGTTGTCCGTCGACACGACCCCCAGCTCGGTGGTGGCACCGGCGTCGAGGGCACCCTGCATCGCGGCGACCGGGTCGACCCGGTTCGGGGCGGTCCCGGGACCCGTACCAGTGCCTCCGGGTGAGGCGCCCGCGTTGTAGAAATGATCGATCAAACCCGACGTCATGCCCGGCAACAGCGACGGCACGATCAACGCCAGCGGAATCGCGATCAGAGCGAGCCAACGGCCCGTCGTGGCCAACGGTGAGGACTCCCACTGTTCGATGCCGCGGCCGTCGCCGGAGAAACGCCGCCCGAACCGCCGGACCCTCTCGACGTTGTCGGTCAACAGCAGCCACAGGTAACCGACCGCGCCGGGAAGGAACAGCACCCATGGAACACCGTCGGGTGATATCGCCACGACGGTCACGTACAGCACGAACATCGGGATGCCGACGAGTGCGGGACTGCTGAAGGTGGCCACCAGCTGATCGGTCAGAATGGCCAGGATTCCCAGACAGAGGACCAACACGAACACCATTCCGTCCGAGGCGTGGACGGGGATCGCCTCCGCGGCGACCTGTGTGCCGGCCTGTCCGGCCAGCGTCCGAAAGTGTGTGAGCGTCGCGCCGGTGGGGACGAAACCGAGTGGTTCGCTTCCGCTCCGGAACATGAGCGTGACGGCCACACCGAGTGCCGCCACCATGCCCACGGTTTGAACGAGTCCACCGCGATGAAGTATGCGCAGGCAGTGGCCGGCGCCGACGACGCAGGCGACGGCCACCAGAACCGGACCGAACCACTCCAGGAAACCGTGAAACAGCAGAATGAGCGGGGCGGTGCTCATCAGGAGAGCACACCCGGCCACGACCGGGGCGATACGTGAACGCGTCATCGTCGAGGGCCTCCCGAAATGGTCTCGGCCAGGGCCGCGCGTCGGCTGAACCCCTGTGAGCCGTGGGCGAGACTGTGCCACTGGTGTTCCAACGGCTCGTTGTGTCGGATCTGAAGAACCCGCCACCCACCGCGCATCAAGGTGAGCACGGTGTCGTTGAAGGCTTCGTCGGCCTCGTGCCGTGCAGACTCGGGCAGGCTCATCCACGTGCTGGAGTCGACAAGGACGGCGATACACGTCGTTCCCGATGTCCGCAACGTCGCCAACCGTGCCGCCTCCTGGACACTCATCATTCCGAAAACACCGATGACGAGCCCGCCGCGGTCTCCTCGCTTGATGCGCTCCACCAGGGCGTCCATGCTCGCGGTGCGGCGAGTGCCGACCTCGGCGAGATGATCGAGAATGTTCGCCTGAACCGCGGTTTCCGGGGTCAAATCCACGGCTTCGGAGACCATGCGCAGTTTGTAACCACTCATCTGCAGGTGAGCGGCGACGGCCGCGGTGGCCTCCACACTCCATTCGAACGAGGAGGCGGGGCCGTCACCGCGGTATCCGGCACTGCGCAGGTCCATGGTGATGACCGCCCGAGAATCCCACGGTTGCTCTTCACGCCGCACCATGAGTTCCCCGACACGTGCCGTCGACTTCCAGTGAACCCGGCGCAGATCGTCGCCGTGCCGGTACTCACGTGTGGCCGCGTCGTCGTCCCCGTGTACGGCCACCGCCCGCGACCGGTTGTCGCCGTGACCGGTGTACTCGCCGGGAAGGCGGACGGCCGGCAGCTGGACGATCCGCGGCGTGGCGGTGAGATGGTCCGTGCTGGGGTAGGTACGCGTAAGTTCGATCAATCCAAACGGGTCTGTGATCCGAACGATGAGCGGACCGATGTCGTATTTTCCGCGTCGGTCGGCCCTAACGGTGTAGGTGACGGCGCTGCTTCCACCCCCCAACAGCCGTTCCAGGACCAGTCGGGGCCGTTCACCAAGGCTGTACGGCAGGCTGTCCTCCAACATCATCGTGCCGGTGGGAACCCGGGAGGCGTTGCGCAGCCGAAGGGTGACGCGAGCGGTCTGACCGACCTCCACCCGAACCGGGTCCAGTACACGCGTGGCGATCAGCCGGTAGCGGGTTCTGGCCAGGACCGCGGCGGCAAGGAGTGGAAGAAGCCCGGCCAACAGCCCCACCCGCAGGAGGTCCTTCTCACCGAGCAGCAGCGACAACAACGCCAGCGAGACACCGACGACGAGCAGGCCTTTGCCGCGGACGGTCAGCCCTTGAAACGCTTCCCCCATACCGAGATCAGCGCCTTTTCCCGGAGATCACCGGCAGCCGGTGCACGATGTCGGCGACGATCGCGTCGGTGGTCCTGCGTGCGAGCTGAGCGTCCGAGGTGGGAATGACCCGGTGGGCCAGGACCGGCACGGCCAGCTGCTGAAGATCGTCGGGGAGCACGTAGTCGCGGTTGTCGAACGACGCTACGGCGCGAGCGGTACGCAACAGCTGAAGTGCCGCTCGTGGGCTGGCCCCCAGACGTAGATCGGGTGCCTGCCTGGTCGCGGTTACCAGAGCGACCGCGTACTCCTTGATGGCGTCGGAGACGTGGATGGACCGAACGGCGCCGATCATCCGGGCGATGGTGGCCGCGTCGACGACGGGTTGCAACTCGGCCAGCGGATCGGCGGCGCCGTGGACGTCGAGCATGGCCAGCTCGGCAGCCCGGTCCGGATATCCGATGGCCACTCTGGCGGTGAACCGGTCCCGTTGGGCCTCCGGAAGCGGGTAGGTGCCTTCCATCTCGATGGGGTTCTGCGTGGCCATCACCATGAACGGGGTTTGCAGTCGATAGGTCGCCCCGTCGACGGTGACCTGCCGTTCCTCCATGCATTCCAACAGGGCCGACTGTGTTTTCGGCGACGCCCGGTTGATCTCGTCCCCGACGACGATGTTGGCGAAGACGGCCCCGGGTTTGAACGAGAACTCGTGGGTGTCCTGGTTGAAGATCGATACTCCGGTGACGTCGCTGGGCAACAAATCGGGAGTGAACTGGATGCGGCGCACCGAACAGTCGATCGAGGTGGCCAGCGCCTTGGCGAGCATCGTCTTGCCCACCCCGGGAACGTCTTCAACGAGCAGGTGGCCTTCGGCCAACAAAACCGACAGCGCCAATCGCACAACGGTGGTTTTACCTTCGATGACCCTTTCGATGTTCGTCACGATCGCATCGGCGGCGGCACGAAACTCCGCGGCGTCCATGGCGGGGGTGGGATGGGTCGTCGAGCCGATGGATGGTGCTGTCACCGGCGTCCTCCTCACGGAATCGGGATAGTGGCCGGTGGTGGTGAACCGGTCTGGCGGGCGTGCTGTGGCAGCAAATGTGCGATCTGGTTGTGCAGACTGTAAAACGCATGTGGTGCCGGGAAAGGATTACACGTCGCCCACATTATGGCCGGATACGACAATTTTCAATAACGGTGCGGTGACGCCGCGCGAACGGAAGGGCGACGACACCGGATGTTGTCCGGGTTGGTCGAGTGGCCCCGAGGTGACGGTGCGGTACGCTGGATACATGTTCGAGCGAGTGCTCCTTCTTACGTAGCCGTGTTGGCGCGACCCCTTTCGCGCGACACGGCGCCCCCTCCTATGCGAGGGGCATTTTTATGCCCTCGATGCGTTCATTTAGTGACACGAAGGACTTTCAATGACTGACTCAACCGGGGCGACGCCGGCTCACCGGTATGACGCCAAACTGGCACAACACATCGAGACCAGGTGGCAGGACGAGTGGGAGCAGTCGGGGGTTTTCAACGCGCCCAACCCCGTGGGACCTCTGGCGGATCCGGATTCACCTCGCGCCACCGGGCCGAAACTGTTCGTGATGGACATGTTCCCGTATCCCTCCGGTGCGGGGCTGCACGTGGGGCACCCGCTGGGGTATGTCGCAACCGACTGTTATTCCCGGTACAAGCGGATGGCCGGATACAACGTGTTGCATCCGATGGGATACGACGCCTTCGGTCTTCCGACCGAACAGTACGCGATCGCCACCGGCGAGCACCCGGTGAAGATCACCGAGGAGAACATCGCCCAGTACCGTCGGCAACTGCGGCGCCTGGGCATGGCGTACGACACCAACCGGACGTTCGCGACCTCGGATCCCGATTACTTCAAGTGGACCCAGTGGGTCTTCCTGCAGATCTACAACTCGTGGTACGACACCGAAGCGGACCGTGCACGGCCGGTGTCGGAACTGATCGCCGAGTTCGAGGCCGGTACACGTCCCGTGCCCGGTGGCGGGAACTGGAGCGAACTGACCGACGTCGAGAAGCGCGCCGTGGTCGACGACCAGCGGCTGGTCTACATCAACGAGGCACCCGTGAACTGGTGCCCCGGACTGGGCACGGTGCTGTCCAGCGAAGAGGTCACCGCCGACGGCCGCAGTGAACGCGGCAACCACCCGGTCTTCACCCGGACGATGCGGCAATGGGTCATGCGTATCACCGCCTACGCCGACCGGTTGGACGACGACCTGGAATTGATCGACTGGCCGCAGTCGACGAAGTTGATGCAGCGCAACTGGATCGGTCGGTCCTACGGCGCCAACATCGACTTCGGTACCGATGCCGGAACGATTCGGGTGTTCACGACACGGCCCGACACCGTGTTCGGCGCCACCTACATGGTTTTGGCGCCCGAGCACGCGCTGGTGGACGCGTTGACGCCCGAGGCCTGGCCCGACGACGTCCCCGAATCCTGGAAGGGCGGATACGCGTCCCCGGCGGACGCGATCGCCGGGTACCGTACGGCGGCCAGGTTCAAGTCCGAGGTGGAGCGTCAGGCCGACGACAAGGAGAAGACCGGTGTCTTCACCGGTGCGTATGCGGTCAACCCGGTCAACAACGCACGGATCCCGGTGTTCATCGCCGATTACGTTCTGGTCGGTTACGGAACCGGCGCGATCATGGCGGTCCCCGGCCAGGACGAGCGCGACTGGGCGTTTGCCGAGACATACGACCTCCCCATCGTGCGTACCGTCCAACCGCCGGACGGCTTTGACGGTAAGGCGTACAGCGGTGACGGTCCGGCGATCAACTCCACGGCGCCCGACGGCATCAGTCTGGACGGGCTGAACGTGGCCGACGCCAAGTCGGCGATCACCTCGTGGCTGACCGACAACGGCTACGGTGAGAAAACGGTGACCTACCGGCTGCGTGACTGGTTGTTCTCCCGGCAGCGTTACTGGGGGGAGCCGTTCCCGATCGTCTACGACGAACACGATATGCCGCGCCCGTTGCCGGAGTCGATGTTGCCGGTACGACTGCCCGAGATCGAGGATTTCTCGCCCAAGACGTTCGACTCCGACGACGCCGAGTCCCTGCCCGAACCGCCGTTGAGTCGGGCCGAGGACTGGATCCGGGTGGAGCTGGACCTGGGCGACGGTGTCAAGGCCTACCGTCGTGAGACCAACACGATGCCCAACTGGGCGGGTTCCTCGTGGTACGAGCTGCGCTACATCGATCCGGACAAGGAGGACGGCCTGGTCGATCCCGCCAACGAGCGGTACTGGATGGGTCCGACCGAGGACAACCCGGCGGGCGGCGTCGATCTGTACGTCGGCGGCCAGGAACACGCTGTTCTGCACCTGTTGTACGACCGGTTCTGGCACAAGGTTTTGTACGACCTGGGGCATGTCTCCAGTCGGGAACCTTTCGCGAAACTGTTCCACCAGGGAATGATCGAGGCGTACGCCTTCACCGATGAACGTGGTGTGTACGTGCCCGCCGAGGAGGTCGAGGAGACCGCCGACGGCTACGTCTGGAACGGCAAGAGGGTCACCCGCGAGTACGGGAAGATGGGCAAGTCACAACGTAACGTCGTTACCCCGGACGAGATGTGTGATCGCTACGGCGCCGACACCTTCCGGTTGTACGAGATGTCGATGGGCCCGCTGGACGTGTCCCGACCGTGGGAGACGCGCGCGGTCGTGGGTTCGCAGCGGTTCCTGCAGCGCCTGTGGCGCAACATCGTCGACGAGAACACCGGGGAGATCACCGTTGCGGATACGGACCCCGATGCCGAGACGTTGCGACTGCTGCACGGCACGATCAAGGACGTCCGTGAAGATATGGACGCTCTGCGGATGAACACGGCGATCGCCAAACTGATCACGTTGAACAATCACCTGGTCGGGTTGACGGCGGTGCCGCGGTCGGTCGCCGAGGATCTGGTTCTGATGGTGGCGCCGTTTGCGCCGCACGTGGCCGAGGAGCTGTGGAGGCGGTTGGGCCATGACCGTTCCCTGGCCAACGCCGATTTCCCCGAGGCCGACCCACGGCATCTGGTGGTGAAGTCGGTGACCTATCCGGTGCAGATCAACGGTAAGGTGCGCGACCGGGTTGAGGTTGCGGCCGAATCCTCGTCGGACGAGGTGAAGGCCGCCGCGATGGCCTTGGACAAGGTCGTCGCGACTCTGGACGGGCGTGAACCGCGTAAGGTCATCGTCGTGCCGGGGCGCATGGTTTCCATCGTCGTGTAAGCCCGATGTGACGGTCGCCTCACCTGCGGGTGGGGCGACTTTTGGTTTCCGGGCGTGAGCTGATTGCGCGGCGTGGGCCGGTGTGTCTTTGGCATGCCCGGGAAACAATCGTGGACGACGGTAGGCAAGTCGCCGCCGAGACGGTAGATTAAATCGTTCGTGCGTTGAGGTGAAAAACGCCGTGCCGTATTGAGAATGATGTCGGCTGTGGCGTTGTAAAGAAGTGCCGTAAATGCACTGAGAAGTCTTTTGTGGCGTCATTCTAGCACATGAGGAGAAGTATTGTCCAAGCGGGCCGGCGACCGGGTTCACCGCGATCTCGACGCGGAACAGTCCTATGTGTCCATGCTGTATGGGAGGCTGGACGAACTGCGGGAACGCCTCGATCGTCGGCGCTCCGACGCGAGGCTCCGCGACGACGAAACCCCCGGGGGTTTGACGTTGCGCGACAACGTCGTCGCGATGTACGACTCACGACTTGCACAGTTGGATGCCGTGGAAAACGGTTTGTGTTTCGGACGACTCGATGCGACGGACGGTACCAATTACATTGGACGTATCGGCGTCTTCGACGCCGAACACACCCCTTTGCTGATCGATTGGCGAAGCGAAGCGGCTCGCCCCTTTTATACGGCTACCGCCGCGCACCCCGCCGGCGTCACGCTGCGACGACACATCCACACCCGACACCGGACTGTCACCGGGATCAGCGACGAGGTACTCGACCTGTCGGCTCCGCAGGCCGACGGGCCCACCATCACCGGAGAGGCGGCGTTGTTGGCGGCGCTGGAGTCCGAACGCACGGGCCGCATGCGCGACATCGTCGAAACGATCCAGGGCGAACAGGACGAGATCATCCGGTCGGGCCTGGACGGAGTGCTTGTCGTCGAGGGGGGACCCGGAACCGGCAAGACCGCAGTGGCGCTGCATCGTGCCGCATACCTGTTGTACGAACACCGTGCACAACTCGCAGGCCGCGGCGTCCTTCTGATCGGCCCCAACGCCACGTTCCTTCGTTACATCTCGGAGGTCCTTCCGGGCCTTGCCGAGACCGACGTACTGCTGCGTACCATCGGCGACCTGTACCCGGGAGTGTCCGCCGACAGGGACGACCACCCCGAGGCGGCCGCCGTCAAGGGCGGCGTCGAGATGGTCGACGTCGTGGCCGCAGCGATCGCCGACCGTCAACGGCTTCCCGAGACCGAGGTCGACATGGAGACCGAATACGGGCGGTTGGTGCTGGACCGTGCCGCGTGCCGAACGGCTCGTGACAAGGCCCGACGAACCGGGAAACTGCACAACGAGGCGCGGCCGATCTTCGCCAAGGCGATCATCGCGGCGTTGGGCGCACAGGTGGCCGAGCGGATCGGCGCCGATCCGCTCGGAGGGGAGAATTTGCTCGAGGAGGAGGACGTCGCCGAGATCGAACGTGAACTCGAACAGGAGTCGGACGTTCAGGCGGTCCTCGACTGGTTGTGGCCGCAACTGACCCCGAAGCGGTTGATATCGGGGTTGCTCGGTAGCGAAAAACGTTTGGCGGCCGCCGCGCCACATCTGACCGATGAACAGAAACGGTTGATGTTGCGTACCCCGTACAGTGGCTGGAGCCCGTCGGACGTGCCGTTGTTGGACGAGGCGGCGGAGCTGTTGGGCGCCATCGACCATTCGACTTCGGACGCGGTGGACGAGCAGCGTCGCCGGGAGCGTGCCGAGTATGCCCAAGGGGTACTCGACATCGCCCTGGGTTCACGGTCCATCGACGTCGAGGACGAGACCGATCCCGAGATTCTGTTGGCCACCGACCTCTTGGACGCGGCCTTGTTGGGACAGCGCCACGTCGACCACGAATACCGCACCACGGCTGAACGGGCGGCGGCCGACCGCACGTGGACGTTCGGTCACGTCGTCGTCGACGAAGCGCAGGAGCTCACACCGATGGCGTGGCGGATGCTGATGCGGCGCAGCGTCGCCAAGTCGATGACGATCGTCGGCGACCTTGCCCAGTTGGGTGAGTCCACCGGGATCACCTCCTGGCAGGACACGCTGGGGCCCCACGTGGGTGACCGTCTCCGGCACCGCCGGTTGACCGTCAGCTATCGAACACCCGCCGAGATCATGGCCGAGGCGGCCAAGGTGCTTGCGGAGATCGACCCGAACCTCGAGCCCCCGATCGCGGCACGCAGCACCGGCGTCGAGCCGTGGCGCCGCGACGTCCCCGCCGATGAGCTGTTCATCCGTTTGGCGGGAATGATCGACGGTGAACGTGCCGAGGTCGGGCACGGCACGGTCGGGATCGTGGTCCCCGAACATCGCTTCGAATCGCTGCGAGACCTCACCGTCGTCGATAACGACGGAACCGCTTCCGTCTCGGTGCTGACCGTTAAACGCGCCAAAGGGTTGGAGTTCGACGCCGTGATCGTCGTCGACCCGGCCGGCATCGTTGCGCAGTCGCCACAGGGACGCAACGACCTGTACGTGGCGTTGACCCGGTCGACGCGTCGACTGGGGGTCGTCGAGGTCGCGTTACTCGTCTGATGTGGGGCCACCGGCCGGAGGGACCTGATAGCCGCCCTGGGCCGGTTGGCCGGTGAACAGATCGGTTCCGGTCGCCTTGATGCTCGTGGGTTTGTCGCCGTGGTTGATGACGATGCGATAAGTGTCGTCATCGGTTTCACGTTGGATGATCTCCACCTCGGGGTCACCGTCGGCGGGTAGAACACCGACGGTGTCCAACAGCTCGGTGAACGACTCGTCGTCAAGCAACGTGGAGACGTACCAGACACGGCCGCGGCCCCATTCGTGAACGGTGACGGCCGGTTGGCGGTCCAGGACACCACCTCGATACCCGCAGACGGTGTCGGCGCCGTCGAGGTGAAGATGTTCGCTCCAGACGCGGCCGTGGGCGCCGTTGGACAGTTCCACGGTCTCGTCGGGTCTTAGGGGGTAACCCTCGACCCCGCGGGCCCCGATGAGGCTGCCGAACACACCGGTCAAGCCACCGGGGTGGATGTTTCCGGTGCCGTCGGCGGTACCGCTGGCGAACGTGATCAGCGCCGTGCCGCCGTGCTCGACCCATGCGGCGAGATTGTCTGCCGCCGATTCCGCGGCCAGGTATAGGTGGGGGACGACAACGAGTCCGTACGGCGAGAAGTCGCCCTCACTCGCGGTGAAGTCGGTCAGAACGTTGTGACGCCACAGGACGCGGTGCGCCTGCCGCACTCCCTCCAGGTAGTCGACGTGTGGTGAGGGGACACCGGGTCCGGACAACGCCCACCAGCTGGGTTCGTCCCACACGATCCCGACCTTCGCCGGCACCGTGGCTTCATCCAGTTCCGCCAGCCCCGGCAACATCTCGCCGATCCGTGTGACCTCGCGAAACAGTCGCGTATTGGGCCCGGAATGGGGAAGCATGGCCGAACGCCAGGCGGTGGCGCCGCCTCGTGGGGAACGCCACTGTTCGAACATGACTCCCCGCGAGCGACGCGCGATCTGCGTCATCGCGTGTTTCTCGAGCCGACCCGGCTCGAGCGTGCGGGGGCCGTCGGAGGTCTGGAACGATCCGGTCGCCTGTTCCTTCAACAGCCACGACTCGCCACCGGCCAACGACCGAGCCAGGTCGGCCACGAACGCCGTTTGCTCTTCGGCACCGCGATCTGCCCGGTCCGGGTGCGAGGCGACCGCCACCACGTCGACCTCCCGGGACCATCTCCAGTGGTCGATCGGCACGTCGTGACCGAATCGGAAGGTCGTGGTGACCGGCACGTGTGGCGTGTACTGACGCAGCACGGTGCGCTGCTCGGTGAAGTGCGCAAGCATCTCGTCGGAGTTGAACCGGTGAAAGTCCAACAGCTGCGCCGGGTTCGACGCCTCGGGCCGTGGCGGCCGAACCTGCGCCCAGTCCGAATATCGTTGCCCGTTCACAGCGGTGTTCCACACGTTGTTCAAGGCATCGAGATCGCCGTGACGTTCCCGCAACCACTGTTGGAACGCGCGCGCGACGTGATCACAACGACACACCGTGAGGTAGTGCCCGTGCACCTGCCACAGCGATAGCGCCGGGTGGTGCCGGTACCGGGTTGCGAGCTCACGGGTGAGTCTCAAACACGCGGCCCGAAACGCGGGGGCGCAGACACAGTAGGCGCTGTATCCGTCGTGTACCTGTCGTTGGTCGTCGGCGACCGCATCGGGATGCCTGAGACCGAACCAGGGTGGAGGAGTCGCCGTCGGTGTCGTGAGGATGACGTGAATGTCGTTGTCGGCCAACAGGTCGAGTATGTCGTCAAGCCAGTCGAGTTCGTACATACCCTCGGCGGGTTCGAGATGTGACCAGGCGCCGGCGCCGACGGTGACGAGGTTGACGCCGGCGCGTCGCATCAAGTCGACGTCCTCGTTCCAGGTGTCCGGGGGCCAGTGCTCGGGGTGGTAGTCGGCTCCGAAGCACAGACCGTCGACTCCTGCGGGCCAGCGTGTCGAGGTCGGGTTCACCGGTCGAATGCTAATGGCGCCAACCGGTATGCGGCAATCCCGCACTCGGGTGGAGCCGGTGAGCGATCACGACCAGATCGCCCGATGGTGGCCGAGCAGAACCGACGTGACCAGGATCGCCACACACAACACCACGACCGTGATCAGCATGAGGTGGTCCACCGACGTGACGCGTTGAACACGGGCGTTACTGCGAGTGGCCGCCGAGTCGAACCCGCGGGCGTCCATGGCCGTCGCCAACCGGGTGGCCCGCCGGATGGCTGCCACCAGAAGACCGAAAACCGTGGATGCGAACAGTCGCACCGCAGCCACCGGGTTGCCTCCCGAGTCCAGGCCGCGTGCCCGGCGCGCCATCGTCAACATCTGCCATTCGATCGCCAGGATCGGAAGCAGGCGCAACGCAGCCAACGCACCCACGGCGAACCTCGCCGGCACGTGCAGTTGCTGGATCAGTGAATCGGCCAGGTCGGTGGGGTCGGTCGTGGTGAAGACGAGGAAACCGGGTACGGCCACGGCGACGACACGCAGCCCGAGCGCCACACCGTTGTCCACCGCCGTCGAGGTCACCAACACCGGGCCGAAGTCGACGAGTACCGTCCCGGTTTTGTCGGCGGCGAACAGGGTTCCGATCAGCACCACCGATCCCGCGGCGACCAGAACGAACCGCAACCGACGGGCGAGCGCGGTCAACCGGACTCCGGTGGCCGGCAGCAGCAGCACGGTGACCGCGATGGTCAGCAGGGGAGTGAACCAGTCGACACTGG
>DXGR01000067.1 GCA_019113825.1 Candidatus Stackebrandtia excrementipullorum
CTCGGTCTGATCAGGGCCGTCGAAAAGTTCGACTACACCAAGGGCTTCAAATTCTCCACCTACGCCACCTGGTGGATCCGCCAAGCCATCACCCGCGCCATGGCCGACCAGGCCCGCACCATCCGCATCCCGGTGCACATGGTCGAGGTGATCAACAAGCTGGGTCGTATTCAACGCGAGCTGCTGCAGGATCTGGGGCGTGAACCGGCCCCCGAAGAGCTGGCACGCGAGATGGACATCTCGCCTGAAAAGGTCTTGGAGATTCAGCAGTACGCGCGTGAACCGATTTCGTTGGACCAGACGATCGGCGACGAGGGCGACAGTCAGCTGGGTGACTTCATCGAAGACTCCGAAGCCGTCGTGGCGGTCGATGCCGTGTCGTTCTCGCTTCTTCAGGGGCAGCTGCAACAGGTACTGCAGACGCTGTCGGAGCGTGAGGCCGGCGTGGTCCGGCTACGGTTCGGTCTCACCGACGGACAGCCTCGGACCCTGGACGAGATCGGCCAGGTGTACGGCGTGACACGGGAACGCATCCGACAGATCGAATCGAAGACCATGTCCAAGTTGCGGCATCCGTCTCGGTCCCAGGTTTTGCGGGACTACCTGGATTAGCCGTCCCAACGACGAGGGCCCACGTGGTGATCACGTGGGCCCTTTCCCGCGCCTCGAAACGTCCCGTGAGCGCCGGACAGGCTCCAGAGGTTCTATCCCCCTGCTTCCGACCGAAGTTCAGAACAGGTCACCATGTAGTCCAGTGGCTGTCCTGTGCCCGGGTCCAGGGGTATGACGAAGTCACCGTAGGCGTTGGAGATCTCGATGGTCTGGTTGTCCCGAAAAGCGATCTCGTCGCCTGCCCCGCACACCGGCCCGATGTCGGCCACGTCTGACGTGGCCACACCGCTGGCCGTGAACACGTGATACCGAGGGTCGACGTAGTCCCAACGTTTCACCATGGCGACGGCACGGCTTCCATCGGCGGTCCTGACGATTTCTCGGCTTTCGTAATCGTAGTAATGCGTCCCGTAAAGCCCATAACCCGCCAAACCGATCATGGCGACCACGATCAACGCCAACCGTCCGGATAGACGGCGACGATCAACGGCTTCATTGCGCACCGGCAACAGAAGCCACAGCGCCACGTATCCGAGGACCGCAATGGCGATAACGCCCCGAAACGGGTCTGCAAAATAGGACAGAAGCACCACATTGTTCCAGGGGTTCCATGCCCCCAGGCCGAAGACGATCGCAGTGAGCACCATCGCACAAAGAAATACCGCTCCCATGCACTTGCGCCACCACGGGACCGTTGCCGGTGGCGGCTTCAGCGGTTGAGTGATTCGGGATATCGAGCTCATACGCTCAGGGTCACACCCGGAAGCTACGGTGTCATAACGAAGCCGACACGGCCACCACCGTTCAGGCGTTTGACCTTTATTGATTAGCATGAACGGGTGAACTAGGCTGCCGACCTGGTTGCCGAATGTCCAACCCGTCGGATACCGTGATCTGGCTACGGCGTACCGTCGCAAAGTCACGGACTGTGACACCGGTCGCGACCGTGTCCCATCGGGAAGCTATCGCGTTAACTGCGCGTTGCAGGATGAGACGAAGGTAAGAACCCCGCCCGGGGTATACAGCAGTAATAGTGTCAACTGTGACGACAACCGATCACAGCCGAAGGAGAGGCCATGACACCCACCCTGACGCCCCCACCCGAGACGGAGACTCGTCCCGTCGCCGGTGAGCGCTGCGATCGGTGTAGCGCTGCCGCGAAGCTGCGGATCACCCTCGCCGGCGGAGACGACCTCGTGTTCTGCGGGCACCATGCCAACAAGTACGCCGAAAACCTCGTGAAGGTCGCCGTCGACTTCACTGCAGACAGTGAATTCGACTGGCGGGGCAGCGAGCTGTTGGAATCCAAGAACTGATGTGTTGGACACGAAGCGCCCGGTCTTCGACCGGGCGCTTCGTGGTGTCCGCCTAGCTCATTTTCGCCACCGCATGCCGCCGGACCTTTTACATGCGCTGAATCGCCTCGATACGCTTTTCCAGCTGCTCCAGCGTCGCCTGAGCGCTGGGCGGGCCGCCGCAGATCCGCCTGAGCTCGGCGTGAATCTTGCCGTGCGGGATGTCTGTGGCTCGGTTACGGGCGGCGACCAAAGCGTTCAAGCGGCGCCTCAGCATGACCCGCCGCTCCCCCGGACTGATGTCGGGCTCGGTGGTGGTCGTCGTCGACGCGGCAGCTCGGTTCGTCTGTTGCTCGGCCTGTCGGCGAGACAACAGCATCGACACCTGCTCTGGGCTCAACAGCCCCGGAAGCCCCAGGAACTCCTGCTCTTCGGGCGATCCCGCCTGGATGGGCGTCCCGAACGATGCACCGTCGAATATCACCTGGTCCAGCTCAGCCGTCGTGGCGAGTGTTTCACGCGCCAGCCCGGTTTCACTTCCCGGCTCGTCCCGCTGCCGTTGTGCCTCGGCCAACAAGTCTTCGGGATCGACGTCGCTCGCAGGTTTGATGACGTGATCGCGGTTGCGTTCCAGTTCTGCGGCCAGTTCCAGGAGCGGCGCGACGCTGGGGAGAAACACCGACGCGGTTTCACCGCGGCGACGGGACCGGACGAATCGGCCGATCGCCTGCGCGAAAAACAGCGGGGTGTGCGCGTTGGTCGCATAGACGCCCACGGCAAGGCGCGGAATGTCCACGCCTTCGCTGACCATTCGGACCGCAATCATCCATTTGTCGTCCGACTCGGTGAATTTGGCGATGCGATCTGAGGATCCGGCGTCGTCGGACAACACCACTACAGGCGAACTGCCGGTGATCCGCGCGAGAATACCCGCGTACGCACGAGCATCCTGTTGGTCGGACGCGATGATCAGACCGCCTGCGTCGGGCATACCCGCCTGACGCAGCGCCGTCAATCGGGCATCGGCGGCTCGCATCACCTGGGGGATCCAGTCACCCGAGGGGTCGAGAGCCGTACGCCACGCCTGCGACGTCAATTCTTTGGTCAGTGGCTCGCCCAGTCTGACGGCCAGCTCCTCACCGGCGCTGTTCCGCCACCGCGCCTGACCGCTGTAAGCCAGGAAGAGCACCGGCCTCACCACGCCGTCGGCGAGGGCGTGCGTATAACCGTAGACCGAATCGGGCCGTGATCGAAGACCACCATCGGTGTCGACGTCGTAGGTGATGAACGGGATCGGATTGTCATCCGACCGAAACGGGGTTCCGGTCAACGACAGGCGCCGGGTCGCCGGCCCAAACGCCACACGGACGCCCTCACCCCACGAACGAGCATCTCCCGCATGATGGATCTCGTCGAGTATCACCAGCGTCGAGCGGG
Organism: Candidatus Stackebrandtia excrementipullorum; assembly: GCA_019113825.1. GTDB lineage: Bacteria > Actinomycetota > Actinomycetes > Mycobacteriales > Micromonosporaceae > Stackebrandtia > Stackebrandtia excrementipullorum. The sequence continues at coordinate 3,345 of DXGR01000067.1, forward strand.
TCATCGTGCGTCGACGGTGCACGGACGGATCTGCTCCGACCTGCGCGTACGTCACCACGGCGCCGTGGAAATCGCTGGAACTGTGGACGTCGGCGTTACGAAAGGACGCGTCCAATCGGATGCCGACTCTGGCGGCCGCCTCGGCCCACTGAACCTTCAGATGTTCAGTGGGTGCCACCACAGTGACCTGCCGCACCGTTCCGGCTTCCAGTAGGTCCATGGCGACCCGCAACGCGAACGTCGTTTTGCCGGCGCCCGGCGTGGCCACCGCGAGGAAGTCCTCGCTTTGGCTGCGGTGGTAGCCGACCATCGCCTTGCGCTGCCAATCGCGCAGAGGCGGAAGAGAATCCCGATCGGCCAATCGCATTGCACACCCCCACCTTGACGGTTTCGACGGATCAATGGCCACTTCGCCATCAGCTGACTCAAATCCGAGATTTTAACGCTCCAGCAGTATGGTCCTGGGACCAACGTTCACGCTCGAGACGAGCATCATGGCGCCGAAACGTCCGGTCTCGACCGTGGCTCCCAACGCACGCAGAGCCTTGACGACCTCGGAGACAAGGGGCTCCGCGACGTCTCCCGGCGCGGCCTTGGTCCACGACGGCCGCCGTCCCTTCCTGGTGTCGGCGTACAGCGTGAACTGACTTACCAGAAGGATCGGCGCCCCGATATCGGACGCCGAGAAGTCGCCGTCCAATATCCGAAGTTCCCAGATCTTCTTCGCCAGCCAGGCGGCGTCCTCCGGGGAGTCGTCGTGCGTCACCCCCACCAACACCAGCAATCCGGCGTCGATGCGACCGACCACCTCGTCGTCCACGGTCACGCAAGCCTCGCCGACCGTCTGCACCACTGCTCTCATGAATCTTATCGTGCCTCAATCGTGACGGATGTAGACCTGAGGTGGCGGTCGCCGACGGGAAGTGACAGGCTTGCGCAATGGCGGAATCTCACAAGAAGCCGGCGTTGATCACCGATGCCGGTCACAGCCCCGCTCAACAAATGCGAGCGCGCCAAATCCGATACGCCGTCATGATGGCCGTTCGGGCACTTCTCCTTGTGCTGGCCGCCGTGCTCGTGATGGCGAAAGCCCCTTTCTTGTGGCTGTGGCTCGGGTTGTGCGCATTGGGCATGGTGGTGCTGCCGTGGATGGCCGTCATCATCGCCAACGATCGGTCACCTCGTGAAGACCGCAGACTGTTTCGTCGGCACTCAACGAAGCACGAGGACACGCCCCCCGGAATCGCATCTCCCACGCCGCCACACGTGATCGACGGCGACACCTGATCGGCTCACGACCGTGACAGACTGGACAGCAGTAGGGCAGGACTACACACTAAGGCAAGAAAACGATGACTGAGACCTTCCAGGGCGACGGCGGCACCATCCTCGATGAGCGCACCGAATCCGACTACCGTTATGAAGACGGTGACGAGGAGAAGTTTGCGCACTACGTACCCAAGGACAAACTGATGGATTCCATGCTCTCGGGCGTGCCCATCCGAGCCTTGTGCGGAAAGCTGTGGGTCCCGACGAGGGACCCCGAGCGTTTTCCTCTGTGCCCACTGTGCAAAGAGATCTTTGAAACCATGAAGGGCGAAGGCTGAACCGCCGACTTCCGTGGGGGAAGATCTACTGCTGCTGGGGCTTAACCTGGCAGGAATCGTGGTGTTCGCCGCCTCCGGTGCGGTGGCGGCGGTTGCCAAGCAGCTGGACCTTTTCGGCGTAGCCGTGGTGGGCGTTGTCACCGCGTTGGGCGGCGGAGCACTGCGTGACGTCGCGATTAACGAGGCGCCGCCGATCGCCTTCACCGACTGGCGTTACCCCGTCACCGCTGCCACGACGGCCGTGGTGGTTTTTTGGATCCACGGGCGGGTCTCGCGGCTACGCCGCACCATGCTGACACTTGATGCCGCGGGATTGGCTCTGTTTACCGTCGTCGGCACAGAAACCGCGTTGGACGCCGGAATCCCGCAGGTCGGTGCCTGCATGATCGGAATGATCACGGCCATAGGCGGTGGAGTGATCCGGGATCTGCTGACGGCGCAGATCCCGGTTGTGTTGCTTCGCGAGGTTTACGCCGTGGCGTCGCTGTTGGGCACCGTGGTCATCACGGCGTGCCACGCACTCGACGTGCCGCCCCTGTGGTATTCGTTGCTCGGAGCAGGTCTGGTATTCGGCCTCCGATTGATCTCGTTGCAACGCAACTGGTCGGCGCCCACTCCACGACAGTCTCGGTTAATCCGCTACCAGGGAAGAACCGCCGCCACCGGCAACGACACCAAGATCGCGGCCATCACGTACGCGGCGGTTCGCCACACCGGTGATCGACGCGGCGGGTGAAGAAGCCGCTGGACCCTCAGCAGCACGCCAGTGCCGGTGATGGCCAAGGCGCCGACGGGCGCCGGTGCCTCACTGCCGCCGATTCGCGCAAGGGCCGAGGCCAAAGCGGCCGGATCGGAGGCCTCCGCGGCTCGATCGTCGGCGACGAGCTCCAAGAGCACGGCGACACTCGTCTTGGCGCGACGGACACCGGGGAACCAGGGAAACGCCGTCACCCACGCCAGAAACGGCAAAACGACGAGGTCGTGTCGTTCTTCCAGGTGAGCGTGCTCGTGCGCGAGAACGGCCGCCAGTTCCCCGTCGTCCAACCTGTCGAGCGCCGCCGTTGTGAAGACCACCCGAGGCCGCCCGGGAGTCGCCCGTCCGGGAAGACAGTAGACCGCCGCAACCGGGTGTTCGAGTACGTGTCCGTCTCCTGGACGCGCCGCAGGCCACGGACGCGATACAAGCCCCACCAGATGGCGGTGACGGTGACGAGCCTGCCACGTGCGCCATATCGTCACGGGAAGCACGCCGGCCAACCGCGCACTCATGACCAGGGCCAACGCCAGGAACAAGAGATGCCACACGCCGAGACCGCCCGTGAAGTCACCGGCGAAAACATTGGACACGAATATCCCCATCGCCATCAGCGGCGACTGATGCAGCGGTCCCACAGCCAACATCATGGCGGTCGTGAGGACCGCCAGCCCTCCGGCCAACCCGATCGCCTGCCACAGAACCAAGGCCGCACGCGGTTCGCGGCTTGGCCAGGCAGCACGATCCAGCAGCGCCGGAACGGGACCGAGCAGGGCCACCGCGAGGGCGGTCGTCCCGATCAGAACCGCGAGCGTCGACACCGTTTAGCCACCCTTCTCGCCGCGTCGGCGCATGGCCTCTCCCAACGCCTCGGACAATGCAACGGCTTCATGCGGTGTCACCGCGTCGGCAAATCGCGCAAGCGCCGCATCGGCGTCGGGGGCACTGTCCAAGGCCTCACGCATCAAGGACGCCACGTGAACGTCCCGTGAATCCGTCGGACGGTATCGGTGGGCACGGGCACTGCGGTCACGACTGACCAAGCCCTTGTTTTCCAACCGGGACAAAACGGTGAGGATCGTTGTGGCCGCCAAATCCCGATCCGCAAGTACGTCACGGACATCCCGTGCCGTCAAAGCTTGATCCGACGCCCACAATGCGTCCATAATGGCGTGTTCGAGTTCTCCCAACCGGGCCACGTTGTCGCTACTCCTCATAATGTTGGTCCGTGCTTTCGGCGACCACAACACGTGGAGCCTTTTCGCGATTCGATTCTACTCAACGTAGAACCGCCGTCAATTCCGGATATATGGAATGAGCCCGACATATTGTCTCCCGGGTTTGTGCCACCTCCACAACCACTTCACCGGTCCTTAACCGGAATCGGGCCATGCTGGATTCGGCATCACGCACGGGACGCGATGCCGTGAACAACTCCCTGGAAGGCGAGAACCGTGGCAACCACGCTGATCGACAGCAACACCAAGGCCGTCAAAGGCGACAACGGAGGAATGACGGCAGACCCCATCCGTGCCTACCTCAACGGGATCGGCAAGCACCGCCTCATCAGCGCAGCCGAAGAGGTCAACCTGGCCAAGGCAATCGAGGCGGGACTGTTCGCTCAAGTACGGCTCACCGACCCTACAGACCCTGTTTCTGACGACCGACTTCGTGTGGACCTGGAAACCATCGTCGGCGACGGGCGCCGCGCGAAAGACCAGCTTCTTAAGGCCAACCTACGATTGGTCGTCAGCATCGCCAAGCGGTACACGGGACGGGGCGTGTCGCTGCTGGACCTGATTCAAGAGGGAAACCTCGGTCTGATCAGGGCCGTCGAAAAGTTCGACTACACCAAGGGCTTCAAATTCTCCACCTACGCCACCTGGTGGATCCGCCAAGCCATCACCCGCGCCATGGCCGACCAGGCCCGCACCAT
>DXGR01000068.1 GCA_019113825.1 Candidatus Stackebrandtia excrementipullorum
TCGTCTTCGGCGGGATGACCCTGATGATTCTGTGTGGCGGTCTGGTCGCCAACGACGCCATGCTGCACGACTACCCACGCGCCATCCAGGAGCGGCACGGACCCAAAACACCGCGAGGTGTGCTCGTGACCAGGCTGATGAACGTCGTCGGAGTCGTTCTGCTCACGGCGGCCAGCATCGCCGTCATCGGGTATGTGCGCGGTGAGCTCGGCGGCGACATCGGGTTCCTCCCCGCATTCGTCGTCGGAACCGTCACCGTAATCGTTGTCAACGTCCTCGACCTCGTCATCCTCGACTGGTGGATTTTCTGCACCATCCAACCGCGGTTCCTCGTGCCCGAGTCGACGCGAGGCATGCCCGAATACCGCGACTATTCCTTCCACTGGAAGGTGCTCATGCCCAGCCCCGTGCCGTGGCCGCTTCTGCTCATTCCCGCATACGGCGTCATCCTCGGGGTCGGGACGATCGCTTTCGAAGCGGTGCGTTAACACGCCGTCCGCCCCGTTGGGCCACAATGGGAGCGCGACGACTTCTCTGGAGGGCGCATGACGGGCGAGGACTACCTCAGTGGCTTGCGAGAGCTGGACCGGCTCCACAACTCGCAGGCCGACATTGCCGCGGCACACTCGGACCGCAGCCGCCAGCTCGGCACCACCATGGAAAACCTGTGGGCGCGTCTTACCCGACAGCGCGCCGCACTCAACGAGCTCGCCGTAGACGCCGGCCTACCACTGGTGCCGGCCAACGCCCACCCCGTCCGGCCACCTACCGACCCCGCCGCCGAAGTCGCCGCAGCCGCCGCCGATGTGGACGGTGCCGCGGCCGACCTAGAACAGGCGCGCTACCTGGCACACCGCCCCGTGCTCCTACCCGGTTGGCGTGCCGACGAACGCAACGGACTGATCTACGGCGTCGTCGCGCTCGTCTCCCTCGTCATCCAGACCTTCGTCCTCGCCAACCCCGGAGGCACCGCCTTCCTGGACCGCCTGTGGGGCTATGCGGTCTGCCTGGTCCTACCGTTCGCGGCCTTCGGAGTCGGCTGGCTCGCCATCGGCACGGTTTCACGGCCACGCTTGGGCGGTGAAGAGGTCAACCCGTTGGTGAAACTGCCGCGCAACCCGAGATTGGGACTGACGATCTGCCTGAGTACATGGATCGTGTCGTGTTGGCTGGGCAATCTCTATTTGTGAGAGAACGTGACCGGGCGTCGGAGGACACGTGTCATATCGGTCCGTGACATCGGCGAGGACACCCGAACAACGGGTTCAACGAAAGGCACCGGCCGCTCGTGTCTGGCAGGAATCACGAACGGCCGGTGTGAACGAGGGGGCTTACGTGTATTCGCCCGTGATCAACGCCGTCGCCAGTTTTTGACTGAAGTGACCGGCCGGTGTCGATTCGTCGTAGTTGCATTCACCGTCGGAATCGCCGGGGACCTTGAGCCACAGGTGAGCGTCCGCCGGACCGTCGGCGTAGGCCGGATGCGCACCCAATGTCGCCCCTACCGGGTTGCACCAACCGTCTTCACCGTCATCGGTGCGCCCGGAACCGTTGCGACTGGTGTCGACGACGAACCCGACCGGCTTCCCCAACGCGGCGTTGATCTCCGCGGCTTTGGCCTCCGTCTCGGCGGTTGTGTAGTAATTGGACACGTTCAGCGAGAATCCGCGAATACGATCGACCCCGACATCGGACAGGTGGCCCGCGACGGTCTCCGGCGAGCTCGGCCAAGTGTAGTTGCCGGCATCAAGATAAACGTCGGCGTTCTCGTTGCCCGCGAACACGTCCACCGCATATTCCAGAAGATCGAGCCGCGTCTGGCGCTCCTCCAGACAGCCGTCGTCGACGTGTGCCAAAGCGTCGGGCTCCACGATGACGATCGCCTCCGCGTCACCCAACGACGCCGAGAAGTCGTCCACCCAAGCGCGATACGCCTCCGGTGTCGGCGCGCCACCCTGTGAGTGCCCCCAACAGTCCCGCTCGTAAATGTTGTACGCCACGACGATAGGCATCTTCCCGGCCGCTGCCGCATCGGCCGCGTACTCGCCCACCGGTGTGTTGTCCCAGTCGCCGTACCAGTTTGCGGTCGGAACCTCGGCCAACTCGGTCCGAATAAGATCGGCGTGAGGACTGTCCGGATTATCGGCCAGCCATGCGAAAGCGTTGGAGTCCGGGTTGACGTAAAAATCGGACTCGACGGTGTTCTCGGAATCGGGCGTTACAGGATCCGCGTGAGCCGACGCCGCACCCAGTGCGACGACAACGGATATGCCTGCGGCGGTGGCCAGGACGCGGGAAGGTTTCATGGCACCCCATTCGTGACGAAACGACCGAGAGCCCCTCCGGCCGGTGATTTGTAGCCTTACACAACATTGACGACGGACGAAACCGAAATTCACCGATTCGCCGTCTGATTATGGACAAAGTGAAGATGGACGCCGACTCCGCCCGCTGTGGGCGAACAACGACGGAAGCACCGGTGTGGACATCGCTCGACCGGTGAGTGAACCCACCCTCGATACATCCACCTGCACGAACATGCACCGTCGTGGGCTCCGTGATGCTCATGGACGGAGCGTCGTGCCCGGCAGAGAACGAGCCGAGCCCGTGTCGACGCTGCTAAAGGCGCTGTAGACGTGGGGGGAGTCACTCTTTTGCGGCGCTGCGGGCCGCGGTTCGCCGTCGCGTGGGAGAGCTCCCCTTGTGCGATAAAAGATGGCCTTGGCGGGAGAAGAGAGAGATCGACGACGGGCGGTTCGAGAGAATCATGGCGAGGCGGGTCGGGGCCGGCGCGGGGCCCGGATGAGACGAGCCGTTGAGTTGAGGTGACGATGCCGGGTGGTCACGGCTCCGAGGCGGGTCCGTGGCACGAAGCCGATAACCGGTTCGACCACCCGGTGTCGGTGACGACGGGTCCGCGGGCGCCACCATCCACCGACACCGCCCTCGCCATACCGGCCGGGTGAGAAGCCCCACCCCCGGCGCCCCGCGAGATGCGCGACATCGACCTGAGGCGAAGCCCCACGGGACGTGGCCGGAACGGTCGCCTGTCGCGGACGTGGACCCGGTGGGGACGTGAATGTGAAACGGCACCGGTTCACGCCCCACCCCAAATCCGGGGGACTAACCACCCTGAAGAGTGGTCTCTACTTTTTCATGGCGGCGACGACCTGGTCAAATGCATTTCAGTTGAGCTTAAGGTAGTGCTGTCATTACGAAAAGTATGGTGCCGGGGGGCGCTGAAGCGCTCACGAACGCGGTTCTACCCACCGTGGTCGATTCTCGGTTGACCGGTTTTTGGACATCATCCATACGGCAGGCATCTCGGATGCCACGGTGCCAAGGTCCTTGGCGGCCGAGGTCGTGTCGGTGCGAGGCCGACCGTCGCTCACCGACCCGTCTACCGACCGTCGCTCACCGACCCGTCTGCCGTCCGTTTCGCCAACCGTCGCCCGGCACACCGTCACGCCCGCCGATCACCGCTTCGGTGCACGCCGCCCGACCGGCCCTATGGACTGTTCACCCATTCGTCGGTGCCGTCGGTGAAGAACTGGTGTTTCCAGATCGGCAGTCGGGCTTTGACTTCGTCGACCAACCGCGCGCATGCGGTGAAAACCGCCGCCCGGTGGGGGCCGGATACGGCGGCTACGAGCGCGGCATCGCCGATCTCGAGGTCCCCGATGCGATGGCTCACCGCGACGGCCGAGATCCCGTCGGCTTCGGCGATTTCACCGGCGACTTCTCGCAGGATCTTCTCGGCGTCGGGGTGGGCTTCGTACGACAAACGTGTGACCGATCGCCCGTGGTCGTGGTCTCGGACGACGCCTGCGAAGGCGACGACGGCGCCCGCCGCCGCCCGCGCCACCAGTTTCTCGTGTGAAGCGACACCGATGGCTTGGGCGGTCACGGCGGCATGGACGACGTCGGTCACGACATGCCCGGCAGTGGCAGAAACTGCACGGTGTCACCGGCTTGGGCGTTTGTTCCGGCTTCGATGACGGCAAAACCGTCGGCCTGTGCGAGGCCGCGAAGCATGGCGGATCCGCGGTGAGACACCGGTACCACCGTGCCGTCGTCGGCGAGTCGGGCCAACGCGAGGTGGGTGTCGGCTCCACGTCCCGGGATGTCCTCGCCGAGGATGACTTTGGCGAGTCCGCGCAATGGACGGCCGGTCAATCCCCGGATCAACGGGACGACGAGTGACGTCAACGCGATGACCGCCGACTGTGGATTGCCGGGCAGTCCGGCAACGAACCGTCCGCCCGGTAGGGCGGCGAGCAGCATGGGAAAACCGGGCCGGACCGCGACGGTGTTGACGACGTATTCGGCTCCCAGTTCTTTGAGGGTCGCGTGGAGATGGTCGACCGGCCCCCGCATTGTTCCGCCGGTGGTACAGACGATGTCGGCGTCGTCCAAAGCGGCCTGGACGGCGGCGACATGTGATTCCAGTGTGTCTTCGATGGGGCCGCGTGGACTGAAGCCGGGAACACCGGTGGCTCCGGCATGACGGAGTAGGGACGGAAGCAACGGCCCTAGCGAGTCTCGGACGCGGCCGTTGCCGGGTACGCCTTCGGTGGTGAGTTCGTCGCCGAACACGAGTACGGCCGCGCGTGGCCGGGACCGCACGTTCAGCATGTCGTAGCCGGTTGACGCGGCCAGACCGATGACCGACGGGGTGACGGGCGCCCCGGCGGGCAGTAGTTCTTCCCCGGCTGCGCACTCTTCGCCGACGTCGCGCCATTCCTTGGGTTTGCGTGGTGCACCGGCGAGCGTTTGGTCTTCGAGTTTGGCGTCTTCCAACCGGATGATCGTGGTCAGGCCTTCGGGGACCATCGCGCCGGTGGCGACTTCGACGGCGCATCCGTCGTGTAGCGGCGGCGGCAGTTCACCGGCCAGGACGCGTCCGGTGAGTCGCCACGGTCCGGTGCCGCGGACGGCGTAGCCGTCGACGCTGGATGTGGGAAATGCGGGAAGGTCGACCAACGCGGCCAGTGGGGTGGCCAGGGTCATGCCGTCGGTGTCGGAAGGTTTTTGGCGGCGAGGCGGCAAGACGGCCGCCAATCCCGCTTCGTGTGCTGCTTGTCGAGCCGTGTGCCAGTTGAGCGTGTTCATGGGCTCTTCCTCTCGTGGTCGCCCCCGTTAATTTGTTCGACGGCGTGGCGCAGCAGTGGTGCCAGTGTCGTCAAGCCGTCCTTGGCCGCGCCCGTGGAGCCGGCCAGGTTCACCACGAGGGTGCGGCCGGCGATGCCGGCCAAACCCCGTGACAGCCATGCCATGTCGGTGTTGGTCGCACCGGCGGCGCGTATCGCTTCGGCCAGACCGGGCACGGTCCGATCGAGCAGTGGAGCGGTGGCCTCGGGGGTGCGATCGGTGGGGGTGAGGCCGGTGCCGCCGGAGGTGAGGACGACGTCCACTTCTTCGGCTATGGCTTGACGTAGGGCGGTTGCGACAGGTGGGCCATCGCCGACCACTACCGCTTCGGGCGTGCTGAAACCCATGTCCTGCAAGCCTTTTACGAGCAACGGTCCGCTGCGGTCAGCATATACGCCTGACGCTGCGCGCTGTGAGGCGACGATGACTTTGGCGCGCATAACCGTTCCCAGTGTCCGGTTTTACCGCCCGTTTTGGACAGCACGCGTACGTCGGTCAATTCTGCGGCGGGGTCCGCCGATTTGATCATGTCGATGAGGGTGAGGCCGGCGACGGCGACCGCGGTGAGCGCCTCCATTTCGACGCCGGTGCGGTCGGCGGTGCGGGTCGTCGCGGTGATCTCCACCGCCGTCGACGACACCTCGAGGTCGACTCCGACGTGGTGCAGACCTATCGGGTGACACAGTGGAATCAATTCGGATGTGCGCTTGGCGCCCATGATTCCGGCGAGGCGGGCGGTCGCCATGGCATCGCCTTTGGGAAGCACGTTGTCGCGCAACGCGGTCAGCACCTCGTCGGTGGTGACGACACGGCCCGCGGCGACTGCTTTGCGGGCCGACACGGACTTCTCGGCGACGTCGACCATTCGGGCCGTGCCGTCGCTGTCCACATGACTGAATGTCGGCTCAGATGTCACCCGTGCAGTCTAGGACCTAAAAGGCCGACTTTGAACTCCATTCGTTGTGAGCGGGCGCGCGGCCGGACGCGTGGCACGGCGAGGAGGGCGCGCGTGCCGGGGCGGACCACGACAACTCTTCCGGTTACCGGGCAACGAAACAGCGGTTCGATGCCGGATCTCACGGCGACGCTGGGAATCGTTTACCAGGAGCCGACGGCCACTTGCGCGCCATTGGTCACGGTTGTCACGTGCGCGAGGTTGTGGTCGGACAACCGCCACCGCAGAATGCGTTGGTCGGCGAGATCCGACGACGACTGCACCGAGAGGTAGATCTCGCCGTTGCGCGCACCCAAGATCGTGACTCCGGCGTAGCGTTCGCCCGCCAGAAGCAGCCACTCCAGTTCGGTTTGGTGAGTCAGGACGGCGACGCACCACGGCATGGGTGCGCCCGCGACGGTGGCTTCGGGGGACGACGTGCAGCTGCGTACGTATCGACCGGTGTCCGCTGCCGGCGCGCCGTGCCATGCCGCGACGGGGGCCGAGGCTTCGGCACTGTCGGGAGGCGACGGTTCGTCGCCGTTCCAAGTACGGGTGGCGATTTCGGAGGCGGGGGTGGACGCGAATTCGACGGGTTGTTCCGTGTCGGGATGGAACGTCGTCGCCTGCCCGAACCACGGCACCGCCACGGGTTCCGTGCCCGGCCCCAGCAGCCAGGTACCGGTTTCAAAGGATGCCAGAACGGTGGCGCCGTCGGGCGGCCACGCGATGTCGAGGAGTGCTCCGGCGTTGGTCGGTGGGGGCACGACCGTGACCGCGCCGAAACGGTCGACGAGAACGACGGTGGATTTCACCCCCGCGGCGAACCGTTCTCCGTCGGGGCTGATCGACCGGGGCCACAGTCTCACCTGGGCCGGGTCGTCGGCGACGGTCGACATGTCCGAGCTGCGGGCCAGTCCGTCGGGTGCGATGACGACCGGCCAGTAGGAGTCGGCCCGGAAGACCATGGCGATGGAGTCCAGACGTGATGCCTCCAGGGGCGGTGCCTGGTAGGCGACCACGTCGAGGTCCCCGGGGACGGAGGACTGTATGAACGGTGTGCGCGCCAGGACGCTGGGAGGCGGAAGGGCGACGGTGTCGGCGTCGAGGACCGTGACCGCCGACGGTGTGTCCACTGCGGAACTGTATGCGTCTTCGTTCTCCGCGTCCACGGGTGTGACGCCGGCCGACCACAGGTAGAGCGAAGTCAGGACGACGATCACCAGCGTGGACAAGCTCCAGCGGCGCCGTCGACGGCGCCGTATCCGTCTGCCCGCGAGCCATGCGGCTTCCGCCAGCCGGTCGAGGTCGGGGGTGGCGTGGATGAAGGCCTCCTCGTCGCGCCATTGGGTGTGTGCGTGATGGTCGACCTCGTCGAGCAGCCGACGTTTGGGATCGTCGGTGGTGCGCCACTGTGAGGCCACCCGCGTCGCCGCCGCGTACATGAGTGAGTGCGCCGCAGATTCGTTCTCGGTGTGCCGTCGGGCGGCGTCCTTGAAATCCGTCTCGACGTCTTTCAGGAATTCGGAGAAGGCGTCGAAGTCGGCGGGGGCGTTCATGGCGGGCTCTCTCAGGTCCGGCTGAGTTCCCATGGTGGCTCACCCGCAGGTGCCTTGTCGTCACTCAAACGTCACATTCGAATAACGAAGCCTTGCCGGTGGACGCTTGTATGAGCCGGACCCGACGGCGTGGTCAACGTGTGAGGACCAGTTGATAGTTGACGTCGGTGGTCCACCGCCGGAACCCCGCCCGGGTGTACAGCTGGACGGCTCGGGTGTTGGACTCGTCGACGTAAAGCATGACCTTGTCGAGCCCTCGGCCGCGTAGATACGCCAATCCGGCGACGGTCAGCACTCCGCCGAGTTTGAGGCCCTGTGCCGCCGGTGCCACGCCGAGGACATAGATCTCGCCGATGGCGGAGTCTCCTTCGCCGTGAACCTTCGTCCAATGGAACCCGAGTAGTTCGCCATCTTCAATGCGTTCGGCCAGCAGTAGACCCGCCGGGTCGAACCAGTCCTCGCGTTCCCGTACCGCGACGTCGCGGAGCGTCCAGGTGCCCTGTTCGGGGTGGTCGGCGAAGGCCGCGTTGTTGACCGCCAACAGGTTTTCCTCGTCGCGGCCGGGTACGAACGCGCGAATGCGGACACCGGTGGGCGTCTCGACCTCCGGTTCGGCGTCGGTGAGACGGCGTCGCATCTGCCACAGGTCTCGCGGCCGGGTGAAACCGAAACGTTCGGCGGCGGCGAGCGCGGACGGGTGGTCGCCGTGGGCCCACGCGTGTAGTTCACCGGCTCCGGCGCGGCGTGCCCGTTCGACGGCGGCGGCGATGAGTTGTCCGCCGAGGCCGCGGTTACGGTGCATGGGATGGACGATGAGTTCCATCGTGGCGTTGTCGGTTCCGGACAGGTCCAGGTCGGCGTAGCCGGTCAGTTCGCCCGATTCATCACGTATGAGAAGGTGCGCCGACGGTCCGTGGTCGCCGTGTCGCAGGTTGAGGATCGTCTGTTCTCCGAGGGCGGACAAGCCGTCCGCATTAGTACCGACATCCACCAGATTGATGATGTCGGCCACGTCATCGGCCCCTAGTCGGTCAAAGATTTCCACCCGGCCACGGTACGCGCGGATGATTCTTGAGGAATTGAGGGATCAACCGCAACCGGTTGTGCGGCTGGGGCGTGATTACGGGTGTAGCGGCAAGGGGGCCCCTGACGCACTCCAGCCGCTACCTGGGACCGAGCGCCGTGCCGGGGCGCTCGGTCCGTTTATTTTTCTCCGTCGAGCGCGATGGTAAGCCTCGTCACAGTTCCTTTTTCAACCGTGGGCCATGGGCACCATGAGCCGATGACGGATGCGTTGATTGCGGACAACGGAGCACGATGGGCGTCGATCGATGCTCTGGTGGGGGATCCGGGGCTTCCTTCAGTAGGGGAACACGACATCGAGCTAAAACACCCCGACGGGTACGGACTGGCACGGCGCATCGATCTCCCCGACGACGGATTCGCCGCCACGTTCAGCGCGTTGCGCGAATACCGTCTGGTCCCTTGGGTGCGCACCCCCGAAGCCATGGACGTGCTGCTGACCCGGTGGCTTGACCTGCCGATCGACGGTGACGACGTCGAGGTGGCCGTGATGTGGCCCAGCCGCGATGTGGCGATGATTCCCTGTTCAAAAGCCGTGGGTTGATACCGAAGACGTCCATCGCGGTGCGTCGCACGCCTTCCGGGCCGCCGCATGCCGATGTGACCGCAGGAGTTCGTCCGTTGGCGCGAGAAGACCTCGACACCGCGGTTTTGTTGTGGGCAGAGGTGATCGACTGGGATAACCGGACCACCGGGCACCCTAGGCGGGCCGCAATGGACCGGATTCTTCGTTCACAACTGGAGCAGGCGATCGATGCGCCCGGCACGTGTTGGGTCGCCGAGACCGATGGTGATGTTGTCGGCCTGTTGGTTCTGTCGGCGCCCCGGTCGGCCGGGTGGATTCGGCCGACCGGGGCCGTCGGGTCGGCGGCCTACCTGGGTTGTCTCGTCACCACCGCGGGAAGGCGAGGCGACGGTATCGGAGGTGCGTTGGTGGATCAGGCCCATAGAGCCGTGTCCGAATGGAACGCGGAGGTCACGCTGCTGCACTACAACATGCTCAACCC
>DXGR01000069.1 GCA_019113825.1 Candidatus Stackebrandtia excrementipullorum
CGACATGGCCGCACAACTCAGGGGTCGCACGTTCGACATGGCCGAGGTACACCGCTTCACCGACCCCGAATACGCCGAAGTCACCGTGCAGATGCGCGACCGCCGCAACCCCGGCCAGGTGTTCGACCGGCTGCGCGAACTCGGGCTGATCCGATTGCACGCCGACGCCGACGAACTGCGCGAACACCTCGCCACCAACAGGCCCGACGGCGAGGCCGTCACCGTCGCATCGAACGACGAAGCCGCGCGGCTGAATGACCGCATCCGAGACGAACGCACCCGCGCGGGCGTCGTCGACGACACCACCACGGCGAGCGGCAGCGATGGTCTGAGCATCGGGCGGGGTGACCTGATCCAGACCCGTAAGAACAGCGCCGACTTGGGGGTGGCGAACCGGCAGCAGTGGAGCGTGCAACACGTCGAGGCGGATGGGTCGCTGTGGGTGCGCGACGCGCACAGCGACCGCAAGCGCGAACACTCGCTGCATCTACCCGCTGAGTATGTACGCGAGCACGCCCACCTCTCCTACGCCGCGACCGCCTACGGGGTGCAGGGCGTGACCGCGCCCGCCTCGCACACCGTGCTCGGCGAGCAGATGGGCGGCGCGGCGGTGTATGTCGGCATGACCCGAGGCCGCGAGACGAACACCCTGCACCTCGTCGCGGAGAGCATGGCTGACGCCCGAGCACAGTTCATCGAGGCAATGGAACGCGACCGGGCAGACCGAGGACTCGCCGACGCCACCGAACGCGCGGCAGAATCGGTGCGCGGCCTCGTCGCTGACGGCCCCGTGAGCATGGTGAACGACGAGGTTGCCCGACTCGTGCGCGAGGCCGAGCGCGCAGAGGCCAGAGCGGAGAAGTGGGAGCAGCTCGCGGGGCGGCTCGACCAGCAGCGCGCCGCGCACAAGGCGGAGGACGAGCAGAACGCCGAGATGATCCGCACCGCCGAGACTCACACAACCCAGGCCCGCGCCGAGGTCATCGCGGAGCTGGTGCCACAGGCCGTCGAGGACGGCGGAACCTACCTCGCCGCAGTCGCCGCCGAGAGCACCGCATCGGATCGGCTGGCAACGGCGGGCAGGTTCGCGCGACGCAGAGCACGGCAGGAACACCAGGCCACAACCGAGCACACCCGCGCGGCACGCAAGCGGGCGCGTGACGCCTGGGGTAGCCTGCCGCGCCAGAACGACGCGCTCAGTGAATGGGCGGTGACAGCCGCCGAGCGCCGCGCTGAACACGACCCGCGCATGCTCGACGCCGCCAGCGCCCTCGCCGCCGCACAGACCGAGCAGGCGGCACTCAAAGACCGGCACGACCGCGAACGCCTCGCACTACTCGCGCAGGAACTTGCAGCCGAACGAGTGCGCCGAGACCCGATACGAGCACGGTTTATCCGCCCCGAGCGCGAAGCCCGCGACGCCCACGCGCAAGCAGCCGCCGTCCGCAAGGAAGCCGAAGAACTCCGCGCGCTCACACCCGCAGAAGCCGCCGCGCTGATCGAGACGAAGCGGGCAGCGGTAGAACAGACTCGACGGCTTGCCGATGAACGAGCACGGCGACTCCACGCGCCGTCTGCACCGGACACCACTCGAAGCGATCCGTACCCCGACCGTCCGGGCCTGGGACTCTGATCGTGAGTGCCGGGCGTGGGCGCTGTCAGCGCGTCTTCGCCCACACCGTGCCCCGGTGAACTCCGAACCGGCGCGCCAGCGCGTTCACGCTCACGCCCTGCGCGCGGGCTGTTCGCATAGCGTCCACTTCGGTGTCCGTGAGCCCTGTTCGAGGTCGTTTCTTTGGTTCCGCCGACGCCCCGATCAACGGGTCATCGGCCCCGTTCTCGGACTCGGCATCGGCGCGGATGCCTTGATTCCACGCGGAAACAAGCCTCTCGACCCGTGGTCGCCTGTTCCCGCAGCGTTCCATTGCGTCCACCAGCGGAAACGCCCCCGTCGAGTTATGGCGGATTCCAGCGGTGGTCGCAACACGTTTCGGCGTTGATGGTACGGGCCCGGCCGCTCTGGCGGCCGGGCCCGTGCTGGCTAGAGGAGTGATGCGATGTGGGCGAGGGTCCCGGACTCGATGAGGATGAACACGCCGAGGCCGATGAACACCACGGGCACGAGCCAGTGCTCGACCTTCTCTAGCCCCTCGGTCACCTTCTCGTTCGTGCCGATCGCGCGCGCGAACAGGCACCACAGCGCGAGCAGGACGAGGAACACCGCGATCGTGACCAGGGCGTCCGTGGTCGAGATGGTGCGGAACACCGGGGTGTAGATCGCGATGTTGTCCCCGCCGTTGGCGATCGTGATGCCCGCGACACCGAGCAGGCCGACGGCCCTGAGCGCGGACTCTGCCTCATCGTCGTCGTCCTTGCCGCGCAGGGTACGCACCAGGGCGAGCACACCGATCGCGAGCGGGATCAGGCCGAGCAGGCCCACCCACTCGTCCGGCACGATCGTCAGGCCCAGCGCCGCCAGGAAGCTGACCGCGATCAGCGTGGTCAGGCCCAGGTACTGCCCGGCCACGATCTGCCACCCGCGCAGCCGCGACGTCCCCCGTGCGGCGACCGCGAACAGGACCGTCAGGACCACGATGTCGTCGAGGTTGGTCGCGACGAACAACCCGACCGCGGCCGCGATCGTGCTCAGCACGCCGACACCTGCCCGTCCACGCCGTAGGTCGGGCAGAGCGCGACCGCGCTGCCCGTCGCCGCGAGCAACGTCTCCGCGGCCGCGAGCATGTCCAGCAGCTCCGGGCGGGCCAACGAGTAGAACACCCGCCGCCCCTCCATGCGCCCGGCCACCAGGCCGCAGTCCTTCAAGCACGCCACGTGCGAGGACACCGTGGACTGCGCCAGCCCCAGATCAGCCGTCAGCTCCGCGACCCGCGCCTCACCGACCGCGAGCCGGCGCACGATCGCCAACCGCGCCGGGTCCCCCAACGACCGGAACAACGCGACCGCCGGCTCAACGTCGGCCGTGGTCGCCGTACACACCTCAGATTCTATGATCGACACAGATCGATAATAGACGACGAGCGTCGATCATCAGACCGTGAGAAGTTGGGTGAGCCGCTGCGCGGGCGTGGCCCATCCCAGCGTCTTGCGGGGTCGGGTGTTGAGCTGGTGGGCGACGGCGTCGAGGTGAGCGCGGTCGTAGCGGCGTAGGTCGGTGCCCTTGGGGAAGTACTGGCGCAGGAGGCCGTTGGTGTTCTCGTTCGAGCCGCGTTGCCAGGGCGAGGCAGGGTCGCAGAAGTAGACCGGGATATCGGTGGCGAGGGTGAACTCGTGGTGGCGACCCATCTCCGAGCCCTGGTCCCAAGTGACTGATCGGCGCAGCTGGGCCGGCAGGGTCGTCATGATCTGCACGAGGGCGTCGCGGAAGGTGGCGGCGGACCGGTCCCCGGGTAGGTGCACGAGCATGAGGAAGCGGGACGCGCGCTCGACGAGGGTTCCGATCGCGGACTGCTGGTCCTTGCCGATGATGAGGTCGCCCTCCCAGTGCCCGGGAACGGCCCGGTCGGCGACCTCGGGCGGGCGCTCGGAGATCATGACCATCGGGTGGGAGTAGCGCGGCTGACGTTGCTGCGCCTGCCGGCGGGGCTTGCGCCGGGCTCGCCCGGTGCGCAGCGCGGTCGCGAGCTCGCGACGCAGCCCGCCGCGCGCCTGGACGTAGATCGCCTGGTAGATCGTCTCGGTGCTCACGTTCATCTCCGCCTGGCCGGGGTAGCGGGCGGCGAGCATGACGCTGATCTGCTCCGGGCTCCACCGCAGGTCCAGATGCTCCTGGACGAAGTCTCGCAGGGGCGCGTGTGAGGCGATCTTCGCGGGCTTTGGGCGCGGTCGGCGGCCGTCCGCGCGCAACTGGGCAGCGTGCGGACGGTACTGACCGTTCGTCGGGTGCCGGTTGCGCGCGACCTCCCGGCTGATCGTGGATACCGACCGGCCGAGCTCGGCGGCGATCGCGCGCAGCGACTTGCCCTCGCGCAGCAGGTCTGCGATCACGAGCCGGTCTGACAGTGACAAGAACCTGCCCGAAGACGGCGAGAAGGCCCGCGCGACCCCCACCCAATGTGGGGGTCGCGCGGGCCGTTTTCCTGCTGGTGAACCGTTGCGCCACCGCTTGCCGGTGCGCCGGTTGATCCCGACGATCCTGCACGCCTCGCGGCTGCTCACGCCCTGCGCCATGAGCAGGAAGTATGCCTCCCGCTCACGCTCGAGCTTCTTCCTGCCCTGCGGTGCCCGCAGCTGCCTGATCTCGAAGTCCATCGCATCCCCGAACGTCGGGTGTTGCGACGACCGCTAGAACTCAAGTATCGACGGGGGCGTTTAGTCAGCAAATAGTCAGGGGTGGTATCTCGATTCGAGATACCACCCCTGATCCGTCTCGGGAGCCAAAAGAGGAGCCAACGCCGTTTCCGTGTCGGCACCCGGATCACGTTCCGACCTCGCTGTTGACGGCCCTGTGCATGTGGTTCCTAGACTGCGCTGGTGTGAAAGCCTCATCGTGAAGCCCTCCGGCGCTTCTTCGTTGTGAACGGTGCCTGAAATGTTGTTGCCTCAAGAGTTCGCAAAACTGAACAAGTCGGAGCAGCGCGTAGCCCTTCACCGGTCGATCGTGATTGTCCTGACCTTCATCGCGACGGTGCTGCCGGCGGTGTTGTACCTACCTACCGACGGGCACCTGGACCATCTGCTCGGTCGTTCGGAACCGGTGGTGGCCGCAGTGGAGTCGGTTCACGAGATCGGTTCATGCAGCAGGTCCCACCGCACCCGTTACCGAGCCGAGCTGAGCTGGACCGTCGACGGGGTGCCCGGCAACGGTGTACTCGAGCGCTGCGCCGGCTCGGTTCCGCGGGCGGGTTCGGTGTTGGACGTGTGGGTGGGCCCCGGCGACACCGTGGTGGTCAACTCCCCGACCGTCGACAGGGTCGGCCTGACCGCGACGTCACTCGTTATGGGCTGTGGCACCGCGATTAGCGGCCTGGCCGTTCTACATGCTCAGCGACAACGACGGCGACAGTTGCTCGCCGTCGGGAATCTGGGGTTGTCGCAACCCACACCGGTGCAGCTTCACCGTGGTTATCGAGGGCGCCTGCATATCGTGTCCACCGCCCCCGTCCCGGTACCGGCGGCTCACGGTAAGAAGCTGGCGTTGATTTTCTACTCCCGTTACGGTTCCGAACCGTCTATTCGGTTGCCGCGGCAGGCGGTCGGGCCTTGGTGGCTGCGCTTCGCGCCGACGAACGATCCGCGAAGACAGATCGTTCTTCTTGAGCGTGGCCAAGAACGCTGTTGGGCGCAATTGTCCGGGCGCCATTTTGGCGGCACTCGGTTTCAGCAACGCGCACAACTGTTATCCGGGCGGGTTGATACCGAAGGCTTCCGCCAGGACCTCATGCGACCGTCGACGGGCCAGAGGGTCTGCGATGAGGTCCTGAACCATGATCTCGTCGGCTCCGCTCTCCGCCGCCATCTGCTCCAGTGTTGCGCGGACCTGTGTCGGGCCGCCTGCGACGAATCGCGGCCATCGACCGTTCACAACAGTGGTGGGTTCGTCCATCTCGGCCGGGCTCATTTCCGTCGCCGCCTCCTCGGGGCTCGGCACCATGACCGCCCCGGCCTCGCGGCCGGCTCGGGCCAGGCGCGCATAGAAGCCTTTCGGGGAGTTTGCGACATGTAGTGCTTCGGCCTGGGTGTCGGCCGCGGTGACGTTGACCGCCAGGATGGCCCGCGGCGAGTCGAGTCCGAAACCCGCGGGTTCGAAGGTGTCTCGGTAATGTCTAAGTGCCGGCGCAGCTCCTGCGGGGTTGATGAAACCTGCGAAGCAGTAACCGATTCCAAGGCCTGCGGCGAGATTGGACCCGTTGGGGCTGGAACCCAACAGCCAGGTGTGCGGCACTTCGGGAACCGTCGGCATCAACGGCTTGTTGGCGAAGGGATGCTCGGGCGGGAACGCCTCGTATAGCCATGCCATGGTTTCGGCGACCTGTTGCCGGTGATCGGCGCGAAAAAGGTGCTGCCGATTCTGCTGGAGGGCTTGGTCGAGGACCGGACCGGATGTGGCTCGGCCCATGCCCAGGTCGATCCGTCCCGGGGCCATCGCTTCAAGCTGTTTGAACATTTCGGCGACTTTGAACGGGCTGTAGTGGTTCATCAGGACCGCGCCCGATCCGAGGCGGATGCGCGAGGTGCGCATGGCGGCGGCTGCGATGAGCAGCTCGGGGTGGTGTGAGGCGCCGGAACGGCTGAGGTGGTGTTCGGCGAACCAGATGCGGTGGTAGCCGAGTTTTTCGGCGCGGTGTGCCGTCTCCAGTGAGTCGGCGAGTGCGTCTTTTTCCGTAGTTCCCGGGGCGACGGTGCCCAGGTCGACGATCGACAACTTCACGGGCCATGACTCCTTGGCTGGCTGACGGCAGGTCTTTGGCACCATACGGGAGATGTTTGGTTTGACCAAACTTGTTTGTTTGGGATGGTCGGGCTACGGTTGGCGCCATGACCGATGACCCGATGGACGCGTTGGAGCGTTCGCTGGCCACGGTTTTTCGTGTCATGACCGACCGGGTCATGCTCAACGACCTCGCGCAGCGCTGCGGTTATGACCTGCCTGCGGCGTCTTGGGCTCTCCTGGAGCACCTGGACACTCACGGGGCGCTGCGGGTTTCCGACATAGCGATGTGCCACGGTGTCGACGTCTCGTCGATCACGCCTCGCTTGAAGCGCCTCGAAAACGACGGTCTCCTGAGACGCGACCGGGAACCCGGCGACGCTCGAGCCTTCCTCATCACGATCACGTCGGAGGGAATCGCCGCCTTGAACGGTCTGCATGCAGCACGGCGGGGCATCCTTCAGGGGGCGTTGACCGGAGCCGAGTCCCACGGCGTGGAGTGTGCCGCGGAAGTCCTGACACGTATCGCCCGCACGCTTTCGCCCACACCGCCTATCTCGGATCGACGATGACCTTCCCACCCGACACGACCACCGCCGAACGATTCCGGAACGTCATGCGGGATGTCCCGGCCGCAGTCACGGTCGTGACCACCCGCACGGACAATGCACCTCACGGCGCTACGGTCAGCGCGTTCATGTCGTTGTCCATGGATCCGCCGATGTTGCTGGTGTCGCTCGACAACAGGTCGACTTTGTTGACCAGGCTCACCATGGGGTCGGTCGCCGGCGTCAACATTCTCGCCACCGATCAGTCCGAGATCGCCACGTTTTTCGCCACGCGGGGCCGGGATCATTCGAGTGTGGTGTGGGAACCCGACGACGGTGGTCCACCGCGGTTGCCGGGGTGTCTGGCGTGGGTCACGTTCACGGTCGACCGGCTCACCACGGTCGGGGACCATACGCTGGTCATCGGTGAGGTGCGGTCGGCGGAGACCGCCTCGGGCGATCCGCTGCTGTATCTGCGACGTGGTTACGGCTCGTTCGATCATCGGTGAATGTCAAGCGGCATCATGTCGGACAGCTCGACGTTGTGAGGCTTCAGCAAGAGCAGTCGCCACGGTGACGACGTTTTTTCTTCACGTGCCAACCACACGCGCGCGGCTTCCGGCCCGAGGATTTCGCTCAGCGAGATGACGGCTCGCCTTTCCACGGCCTTTTTTGCCTGTGATTGCGCCTCCTCGTCGGCGAACACGCTTGCGCACCAGGTGGTGAAGACCGTATAGGCCTTCTGCGCGACCGCGTCCGATAGGCGAGCGTCGATCAGAAGAACCGTGGGGTGTGTGGGAGGACCACCTTCGGAGTTGTTGATCATCCTGAACGAAGTGGGGTAGACGTTTACCGCGACCCCGCGTTCCAGAGCTCGTCGATGTACCCGCTGTAGATAACCGCTGCGACCGAATCGGTGCCATATCAGCAGTACCGCACCGGTGAGGAACATGGCTACCGCGGCCGCAACGAGAACTACTGTGAACGCCTGGAACGGTTCTGCGTCTTCGTTGCGTCGCCAGGCCCAGTAGGCCGGGATGGTGGAGAAGAACATCAGTGTGGCCCCGGTCCCGAACCAACCGGGGACGGACACGTGTCGGCAGAGGTCGTCGAACTCCTTCCAACGCGGCGGAGCGGGCCGGTCCAGCACTTCGTATCGAGTGGTCTGGGCCCATATTCGGTGCGGGTCACCCGGCCATTGCCGTGTCCTTGCCATGCGGACCGTCTTTGCGTGGTGGGCGACAACGACTGGAAGATACAGAAGGTGTTCACATACCGATCACAGGTTCAGTGCCCGTCTCTCCCCGAGCTGGGTGTCGCGTGACCGGCCACGGTCGACGGGTCCTCGCGGGCTACGGCGAGCACGCCGAAAGGGCCGGCGACGATGCATGATGACACCGATCACATGAAGAACACATCGTGGTGTTGACCGGCGTATACCCCCACCATTGAACCGAACCTGGAAAAACACGAAAAAACCGCGGGACGCATGTCGATCCGAGCTTGTGGCCGCTCGACGTATGGGTAGAAACGTCACCAGGACGCTCACACGAAAGGAACCACAGCCGTGAAATACATGCTCATCATGCGATCGACCGAGGAAGCCGTTCAAGCCTCGAAGGAGGTGCCTTTCGAGGAGATTCTCAACGCGATGGGTGCCTACAACGAGGCGCTCGTGAAAGCGGGCGTACTTCTGGCCGGGGAAGGTCTGTCCGAGCCCGAAGAAGGGTTCGTCGTCGATTTCGCCGGTGAAACACCGATTGCGACGGACGGACCATACGGCGAGACGCACGAACTGTTCAACGGGTTCTGGATCATCCAGACCCCCACGAAGGAGGAGGCTCTGGAATGGGCGTGCCGGTGCCCGTTGGGGCCGGGGAACAAGCTCGAGGTACGCCGAATTCACGAGGACGCCGACTTCGAACAGTTCGCCGATAACGAGTACATCCAAAAGGAAAAGGGCTGGCGTGAACAGCTCGACAGCAAATAGACGAACGCACGGGGAGCCTTCATGAGCGACATCCAACGCAGAGTCGAGGCCGTGTGGCGCATCGAAGGCGCTCGTATCGTGGCGACATTGGCTCGCATGGTCAAAGACCTGGGGCAGGCCGAAGACCTCGCGCAGGAAGCCGTCGCCGATGCTCTCTCCCAATGGCCGGAGTCGGGCGTTCCGCGTAATGCGGGCGCCTGGCTCACGACCGTCGCCAAACGTAAGGCGATCGACGTGTGGCGGCGCAACGGACGGTTGGACGCGAAGTACCGCGAGCTTGCCGACGAGATCGCTCGGGAGCAGCTCGACGAATCCGGGCCTTTCGACGACGACATGCTGCGCCTCGTTTTCACCGCGTGCCACCCGGTGCTCGGGCGCGAGGCTCAGGTCGCGTTGACACTCCGAGTGGTCGGCGGTTTGTCCACCGAAGAGATATCGCGAATGTTTCTGGTCGAGATTCCCACGATCCAACAACGCATCGTGCGGGCGAAGAGGACACTGGCGGCGGCGAAGGTCCCCTTCGAGGTCCCCGAACCCGAAGAATGGGCTCGACGACTCGACACCGTCCTGAGTGTCATTTACCTGACATTCACCGAAGGCTACGCGGCGACGTCGGGAGAAAACCTCCTTCGTACGGACCTCGCCAACGAGGCGCTGAGACTGGGGCGCATCGTCGCGGGTCTGGTGCCTCGTGAACCCGAGGCGCACGCCCTGGTATCGCTCATGGAGTTCCAAGCGTCACGCTTCGCCACACGCATCTCCCCCGACGGCACACCGACACTGCTGGCCGACCAGGACCGAAGCCGGTGGGACCGCGGTCAGATCACTCGCGGCATTATCGCGTTGGCACGCGCCGACGCCATCGGCCGCGGTCGGGGCAACTACGCGCTGCAGGCCGCCATCGCCCGGTGTCACGCCACCGCGCTCAGTGTCGAAGACACCGATTGGGAACACATCGTGGCCCTGTACGAGGCACTCGCCGGGCTCACCGGCAACCCGGTCGTCGAACTCAACCGGGCCGTCGCCGTCTCCATGGCCTACGGGGCGATCGAGGCGCTGCAGATCGTCGACGAGATCGCCGCCTCGGACGCGTTGCGTGGCTCGCATCTGCTGCCCAGCGTGCGCGGTGAACTGTTGACACGGCTGGGACGACACCCCGAGGCGCGATCAGAACTGGTTACGGCAGCCGACTTGACCGGCAACAGTCGGCAACGCGACATCCTGTTGGCCAAGGCGGCAGCTCTGCGCGATACGAACGCCTAGAACCGGCCGTCGCTCGGTAGGCGCAGAGGCACCGTGAGAGCCATCGGCTGCGATCAAACCAGCTGCGGATACGGGCGCCCGAGCCCCGTTTCGCGAACTCGTCGCTGTATCTCCCGCGTGGCCTGCTTGAGCTTCGCGATGTACCCGGGGCTGTGGCGACGTTGAGGGCGGTCGGGCCGGTCGGGTAGAACGATCAGTGAGAACCGGGATAGAAAATCGGTGGCACAGAGGTACTTAGCGCACCCGTGTTCTCCCCAAACCTGCCGGCAGTGTCGGCAGATCTGGCGGAGTCGGTGGCGAACGGGGCTGTGTAGCTTCCGGATGCGTTTGCCCCAAGCTATGTAAGTGACGTCGTCCATGGTGACGGTGGTCTTCGGCATGGCAGATCCTTCGCTGTCTCATCGTGTGTGGCGGCACCCGGCCACAGTGGGCGGCTGCCATCATTCGAGCGGCAAGTTCAGGCAGGGGGTTCATCCG
This sequence comes from Candidatus Stackebrandtia excrementipullorum, assembly GCA_019113825.1. Classification (GTDB taxonomy): domain Bacteria; phylum Actinomycetota; class Actinomycetes; order Mycobacteriales; family Micromonosporaceae; genus Stackebrandtia; species Stackebrandtia excrementipullorum. The sequence goes on from DXGR01000069.1 coordinate 10,667, forward strand.
TCGCAGATTCGCCACACGACAGTTTTGTATGCCTGTAGAAGGCGGCCTCGGCCTGCGCATCGCGCTCTTGGAGCCGACGGGTAAGCCCGGCGGCAATACGGCCCTTGGCAACAGCCGTGAGATGACCGTCGTCGCGTCGGTCGCCGGTCTTCTCGAGAGCGAGGATGTCGGTCTTGTGTATCTGATGGCCACAGATCCGTGCGTGACCGTAGGTGTCGATCCATTCGATGTCGCCGGGTATCGCTCTGGGAGTCATGTCTGTTTCCTCCGGTAGAAGGCAGTCGTTAACAGTCGGAGTCGAAAAAGCCGCTATGACGTTCAAGGGGATTCCGGCTCCACCTCCGGTTCGTGACTGCCGAGATGAAATGGCGCCCGCATGCAGTCCTCCATCGGGCAGAACAGGGTGATGGGAACGCCGGGGTCTTCGCCGTTGATCAGGAACGCGGAGCGCCTGGTCATTCCGGGCGTGACGGGTTCGATGTGGTGGGCGATCTCGATGCCTCGTATCCGCGCATTGGTCGGCCCGTGCGCCACGTATGGCAGGCCGACCAGCCGCATGGCGGCGTCGTTCTCACGCGCTTCGACGTTGGCCGCGGAGTCGACCGCATCGGGTAGGTCGTGTTCGGGTTCCAGCCAGACGAGGTAGAGGTCGGTGCCGGTTGCGTGCCGGTAGGCCGCATCGACCGACCGGTAGTAGCCGTACGGTTGGCCCGCCAACAGGAGGACGCAGCTCCCATCAGGATTGCGCAAGCCCTGGTACATCGGGCGCACCACGACGTCATCGGTGTCGGGGCGGGCGGGGATCGCTGGGCAGAAGGCGAACCTTCGCGGCCTGGCAGAACGCGCCACGGTCGCCAACCTCGCCGCCACGAGCGGGTCGGGATGCTCGGGAGCGGCCGGATCGTCGTCTTCAGTCGGTGGAATGAGCTGGTAGTCGCATTTCTGAACGGACATGGAACGAGTTCGCTCTCTTCATTTGACCGGGCGTGGGCCCGGTGCTAGATATCGGTAGCCGTAGAAGGGCGGGTGCCTGATCCGCGTCGGTGCTCGTGCAGGATCTACCGGCGGCACGGGAGGATGCCGCACTGGTTCGTGGATACCTGTGAAGGCGCCGCACGGGATCAACGGAGGAAACGCACCCGCCCCAGGGCAGGGACGCGCGTAAACCAGGAACGCGCGAGACCCCTGCCCCTTATGAGCCTCCGACGAGCCGAAAGAGTGGGATTGACTCGGGGCATTCCCGAAGCAACCTCTTCGGCTGGACCGAAGGCAAGGCGTTGGCTATGAGCTGCGCCACCACTTGTTGCCGACGCTGCGGTCATAGCGGCCGTGATAGACAAGACTCTGGTCGGGTTTCCCCATCGGGGTTACCTCCGATCATCCAGGACCGGGGCGGGACGCTGTTCGCCAAAACTGATGACCCGCCCCGGTCGTTCGTGTTCTGCGCCGTGACTCAGGCGCGGGTTGATTCACCCATCACCACTTGTGATCATCAGATCACGGTAGTCATCAGCTTGCACATTGTTATAGCATGGACTCAGGTGTGACTGCAAGCCTGCACTGGAGATTGCAGTTATCCAGTACTGACGTGCTTGCCACAAGAGGACGAATTGAGTGAGACATGTTGCAGCAGAAGAAAATGCGAACCGTTTGGCTTGGTCAAGCCATCAAGGAGCTTCGCGAGTCGGCAAGACTGACAACCAGCCAGGTGGGCGACCACATCGGCAAGAACGGGTCCACCGTCAGTCGAATGGAGAACGGTGAGGTTTCAGTCCCTGCGCACATCCTTGACGGGATCATAGAAGTCTGCGGATTGACAGACACCCATCGCATTGCGGATCTGACGACGATCCGCCGTGACGCGACGCAACACGGCTGGTGGGACGGTTATCGAAAAGATGTCGCCTCAGGCCTCATGGACCGCGCCTGGATGGAATCGAAGGCGATCAAGATTGAGGCCATCGACATCACTTACCTGCCGGGCCTGCTGCAGCTGCCGGCCTATGCGGAGTCGTTGATGCGGCTGACTTTTCCCGATGCGTCCAACTTGGAGATAGAGCGCTGGGTTGAAATGCGAACACAACGGCAGCATGTGATCAGCAGGCACCGCCCGGTCGTCCTACACAGCATCATCGATGAGCAGCTTCTGCGCCGGAAACCCGAGGACACCGACACGATGCGCGAACAACTGGACTACCTCGCCGAGGTGGCTGAGCGACCCAATGTCGAAATCCGCATCCTCCCGTGCGACATCTGTATCGGCGCGCCCGGCTCATTCGAGTTGCTGACACTCGTCGACCCGTATCCCCAAGTCGGATACGTCGCGACTCCTGCCGGTGACCTGTGCGTGGAAAGCGATGCATTGACAGATCTGACTCGCGAGTATGCTCGAATCCAACAAAGCTGCCTCAGCCCCGACGACTCTCGACGGCTGATTCGTTCTGAAAGGGACAAGCTGTGAAGGCCCCGGAAACCCATCGGCATCTATGTCACGAGCTCGACCGGAGCGTCTCATGGCGCAAGCCCTCTCGCAGCGGTGGAAGCGGCAACGGCGCCAACTGTGTCGAAGTAGGTCGCTGCGATTGCCCCGGTGTGGTGATCAGGGATTCCAAGCAGCGGGCCAGTGGAACATTGCTGATTAGTATCGATGAATGGGCAGGCGTGTTGGCCACCATTCGCAACAGTGCACGCTAGGTGGTGCGCAGGCAGCCAATTGCCCCACACTCCGCCGGATAAGACGGGGCGTGGGGAACGTCAGCTCTGACTCGCCCAGTGTGCGGCGATCTTCTCGGCGTCGTCCAGCAGATCGTCGATGCGGCCTGCAGGTCAGGCGACTCAGCCACGATCTTGCGAGTCAATGGCATCTGCGTAGGGGTAAAGTCATTGGGGTCCACCTCGTCGATGAGATGCTCCTCTCCAAGTGCCCCACGGACAAGAGCCTCCGCGATCAGCAGCTTCAGCGGAGTTGTGCGTCCTCGAAGTTCACGCGAACCTCGTCCATGAACGTCCGGATGGCCGCAGGACCGGGGTCCGTTTTGAACCGATGCTCGACGGCGACACAAAACGCAGCAGACACGAGTTCGTCAGATTCCTGGTATTCGGTGTCCGGCAACCGAGCCTGCAGATCGTCAGCGGCGTCATTGTCGCCAAGCAGCCACGCACGGCAGAAGTCTCTGAACCTAACTTCGCTGGTCATGCTTCTTGTCCCTCCGTCGTTTACTCGTATACCCAGATGCTTGGAACACCACCGAAATGCCCAGCACGACCGTTCCAATGAGGCCCATCGGGCCTGTGTCTTGGGAAGGCGTCTGACCAATCGAGGCCTGTTCCTTCGCGCCGACCGTGGCGTGCAACCGACGAGATAACGGCGACGGTGGCACCTTCTTATAACTGTCACCGGTGGTTTTACCAGCCCTTGAAACCGGTTCGACAATTCTTCGGCCTACTGCTTGGCGAATCCATGGCGGTTTGCGCCTGCCGGCTGGGCGTGGGCCGACTCCGCCGCCGCTCTGGTTATCGCCGTCTTCGCCGTCCGCAAGGGGGTTGAAGCCGGGAAGGGCGACGCCTGCTGCGCCGCGCCCGTCGCGGTGCTCACCGGAGAACGGGAAGTCGACGCGTGCGAAGACGATTGCTGTACTCAGACTGGGAAGAAGAGATCGTGAATCGCACCGGCCCGCTGGACGGCCTCCCAACCGCCTGCACGCTTACGCCCGGGGCGGGCAGAGATCAAATCGAGCCCTGGCGCGCCTTCGGTGACAAGCACGCCCTCGACGTAGAGCGCACCGAGACCCGGTTCGTCGTGCACTACGCACGGACCGACGACTCGGTCCGTCGGCTACGCGAACTCGTTGCAGTTGAGAGCAGAAGCACCTGCGCCTCATCGTCAACGGCACGCCGGAGCGGCTCACGGAGCTCGACGTCGGTCAGTCGCGACGACGGCGCAGACAGTGCTAATCTAGGTCCACTACATCCCCCACGCCTCTCCACGATGCGCACTTGGGGGATTTTCTTTGCCCGGGTCCAGGAGGAGCGCCGATGCCACAGCCGCGCCGCACTCTTCGCATTCCCCGCTCGCGCGGCGTCCTGCACTACGACAAGATGCCCATGGAGCTGGACGACCTCGTCGACCGCCTCACCGACCGCGGACTCACCATCACCGATCGGGACCGCGCGCTCTGGTACCTGCGCCACATTGGCTACTACCGCCTCTCCCCCTACACGATCCCGTTCCAGCAGGGCGGACCCGAGCATCGCCTACGCGAAGGGACGTCCTTCGACGACATCCTCGACCTCTACGTCTTCGACCGCGCACTGCGCCTGGTCGTCATGGACGCCCTGGAGCGCGTCGAGGTCGCCGTGCGCGCGGCGTTGACCGACCACATGCCTGAAGATCGTCCGAAACACCTGCGACGAAAGGCTCCGCGGCACTCCGGACGCTGGCGAGGATTCGCTCGTCCACCGCTCGGCCCTCGAGCACTACCTCACCACCTACGCCTCCCCCGAGCTCCCGCCGTCCTGGCTCATGGTCGAGACATTGACCGTCGGGCAGCTGACGAATGCATACCGGAACCTCAAGCGCCGCTCCGACCGGACTGCCATCGCCCGGAGCGTCGGCCTGACAGCGCCGGTGCTCGAGTCCTGGATGCAGACCTACGTCCGCGTCCGCAACGTCTGCGCCCACCACGGCCGGCTCTGGAACGTCGGCCTCGGCGTCTACCCCGCAATCCCGAACTCGCCCACAGTGCCCTGGCTCGAAGGAGACGAAGCGCTGTCAGAGAGATCGAGGAAGCGGCTCTACCCGGTCCTGGTTTCCTTGCAAACGGTCCTGGAGACGATTTCCCCACGCAGCGGCTCCACGAGCTGGTCGGCTCCCGGCCCGCGATGAACCTCCGCGGCATGGGCATCCCCGACGGTTGGGCAGACGATCCGTTCTGGCGTCGACACCTCCGTTGAATCGCCTGGCGAGCCATCATGAGCGAGGTCGATCTACGGCTCTCGGCCGCGCCGGGCACAACCGCTGAAGCTAGCGTTTTCGCTGGCAGCGCGGATAGAAATGGCTCGAGCGATCCATAAACTTCTCCCGTACGATCGGAGCACTACAACGCTTGCACGGGCGACCTTCCCGCCCATATACATCCAATGTGTGTCTTCCACACCGGCCGTTCACATTGCACAGCAACCCGTCGTCGGCAGAGCAAGATCCCCCAGCGGATGATCAACTCTCGATGAAGTACCGACGGCGCGGCGGGGTGGGCGCCGCTCCACCGAGGCTGCCGGCTCCCGGAGCGGACAACACACTCACCACCCGCAACAACCGGCTTTACGGCCCGAACCTCATGCTCGAGCGTTTACCCTGCCCAGAACGGCGGATTACCCGCCTTCGGCGATCGGCGGTCGGAACGGGACGCAGGCCGCACACGGTTCACCAGCATCGGACGCGATCAAGGAGCCAGACATGTTCGAGTGGCCGCAGTTGAAAGTCGACGAATGGACCGCCACACGCGACACCCTTCACATGTGGACGCAGATCGTCGGCAAGGTCCGTATGGCCCAGGCACCGATGGTCAATCACTGGTGGCAGGTTCCTCTGTACGTGTCGCCACGGGGACTGTCGACGTCGTCGATCCCCTACGGAAGCGGGCTTTTCGATATGGAATTCGATTTCGTGGATCACCGGTTGACCGCATCGACCAGCAACGGCCGAGGGGCTCACATCCGTTTGGAGCCCAAAACCGTCGCCGACTTTTACCGTCAGGTGATGAGGATGTTGGCCGATCTCGGTGTCAAGGTGTCGGTGTGGCCCGTGCCCGTCGAGGTGGAACGCGCCATTCCGTTCGAGGAGGACACCGAGCACGCTTCCTACGACCCCGATCACGCGCGGCGTTTCTGGCAACAGCTCGTTGCCGCGGATCGAGTCTTCAACGAGTTCCGGTCCCACTTCATCGGTAAAGTAAGCCCGGTTCATTTCTTTTGGGGTGCCATGGATCTGGCCTGCACGCGCTTCTCCGGGCGGACCGCGCCCCCTCATCCCGGCGGCGCCCCGAACTGTGCCGACTGGGTCATGGTTGAAGGGTATTCGCATGAACTGTCCAGCTGCGGGTTCTGGCCCGGCGGAAACGACGAAGGTACCTTTTACTCGTATGCCTATCCGGAACCGGCGGAATTCACGACGTACCCGGTGCGCCCGGATGCCACGCGTTACGACGCCGATCTCGGTGAATTCGTACTGCCGTATGAGACGGTGCGGACCGCGGACGATCCGGATGCGATGTTGTTCGACTTCCTGCAGACGACGTATGAGGCCGCCGCCGACCGGGCCACATGGAATCGGGCCGCGCTTGAGGACGATCCCGAGCGGCGCGCCTCGTCGCAGCGGTGACGTGCTACAAGTGATCCGGCGGGTCACGATGCCGATGATCGGGGGAACATGACCGAAACCGACCGGGACGGCTGGTCCGATGTGGCCGAGGAGTGGGCTCTGCTGTGGGGCGGGCATGCGGCTCCGGCCCAGGAGGCGGTCATCGTGGCGTGTGACATCGGCTCGGGAACACGGGTTCTCGATGTCGGGTGCGGAAGCGGTGAGTTCCTGAAGCGTGTGCGGGCACGGGGCGCAACGGCCTCCGGTATCGACCCGGCACCGGGCATGGTGGCGCTCACCGAAGGCGATGTCCGGGTGGGCACCTTCGATCACCTGCCGTGGCCGGACGGGTCGTTCGATGTCGTGACGGCGTTCAACGCGCTGCAGTTCGCCGTCGATCCGGTGAAGGCGTTGCGAGAGGCCGCGCGAGTCGTCACACCGGGAGGCCTGGTGGCGGTGTCAAATTGGGCCGAGGGGAATCTCAACGATCTCGACGTCATCGAAGCCGCGGTGGCCGCCGCCGACGGCCAGGATCAGTTGCCCGACGGCGCTTTGCGGCCGGAAGGCGGTATCGCCGCGGCGTTCGCGCTCAGCGGGCTCAAGCCGGTGACCGCAGGCGTGGTGGACGTGCCGTGGAGCGCACCCGACAAGGCGACTTTGATCCGTGGTGTTCTGTTGGGGGAGGACGTCGCGACTATGGCGGAGACGGCACCGGTCGTCGTCGCCGCCGCGCGGCCGTTCCGGTTGCCGGATGGCGGCTACCGGCTCGAAAACGCCTTCCGGTACGGCGTCGCGCGCGTGCCGTAGGGAAATCGTGCGTCGACTACATCGGCGCAGGCCGACGGAAACGAAGTGGCTTCACGCTGTGCGGTATGACGATGAACGCCAGCACCGCCATCGCCGCGACGCCACCGAATACGGTGACGGTGTGCGTGTACCCGACGGCACCGGCGAGTACACCGGCCAGGAGCGGACCGAGTGGGCCGGCCAGGCCACCGGCGAAGGCCCTGACGCCGGCCACTCTGGCTCGTAGGTCCGGTCCGGTCACGACGGCGATGTGCGTGGCGACCGTCAATCGCATCGCCGACGCCAGAAGCCACGGCAATCCCATAAGACCGACGATCCACCATGGGCCGTCGACAAATCCGATCAGAACAAGAGAAATCGACCAGACGAACCCCTGCAACGCAACGAGGTACGTACCCGACAATCGGGTGAAGAGAGTCTCGGCCATGACGGAACCGATAAAGCCCACCAACGCCTGCGCAGCGAGTGCGTAACCGGCGACGGTCTCGTAGCCGCCGGCCCCCAGGTAGGTCACGACCGTGAACGTGCCGGCCGTCAACACCGTGTTCATCGCGGTCGTATAGATCGTGCTGTATCGGATCGGGCGGTCGTTCCACACGAAACGGATTCCGTGCCGGATCATCGAGCCGACCGGTTCTCGTGCCTTCCTCCTGTGGTCATGCCGAGGGGCGTAAGGGCTTGCGCGGAGGAGACCCAACAGTCCCGCCGAGGCCGCGCAGCAAACAGCGTTGAACGCAAACGGCGCGAATGAGTCCGCCAAGTACAGAAAGGCACCGACAGGAGGGCCGAGTACCGACAGTGTGAAGTCGCGGGATTCGTTTCTCGCCACGGCACGCGGGAGAAGTCTCAAGCCGACCACGTCCGGTAGCGCCGCCGCAGCCACGACGTTGAACATCGTGCCCAGGGCACCGATCGTGAAAGCCGTTGCGCATGTTGCGATCAGAGGTGGTGTGCCCGTATACGTCCATGCGGCGAGGCCACCGAGAAACGCCACACGTGCCACGTCCGACAACACCATGGCGTGCTTTCGGTTCACGACGTCGCCCAGGACTCCGGCGTGAAGCGACAGAATGTTGCCGCCTGCATAGGTCGCGACGGTCACCAGCGATACGCGCCACAGGTCTCCGTACAGGCTGAGCGCGAACAGCGGAAAGGCCACATAGGTGGCTTGAGAGCCGAGGACCGAGGCCGCGCGGGCGAACCAGTAGAGGTTGTAGTCGCGGTTGCGCCACAGGGTTTCAGGCTTGGCGTCCTCGGCCATTACCGTTGACTCTACTGGGGACTTCGCCGGCTTCGGATCCGGGGTTTCGTCCGTGCGAGATCACGTCAGGGGGCTTGAAGCACCCGACGCTTCTCTCGAGGGTCGCCGATGAGCAGAGCGACGGTGACCGTGACGCCCTGTGCAGAGGCTTCGGGGTCCAGAGAACGACCCTTCCGACGCGGTGGTCTTGCCCCTGGGGTCGAGTCCGCCATACCGCCTTCCGGGCTGCGCCGAACGACCGTGGTCAAGCCGAACAACGGTTGGTCACGGGACCGATTCCATCCGGGTTTGGTTTAAGCCGATACCGTAAGCACACCCGTTTGTCTGCTCTCGATGTCGCCCCCGGCAGGCAAGACCGATCGGACATGCAAGGGAACCCCGTGACGCCGGAGCCCGGAACGCCAATAACCCCACCGCTGTATGCGTACGGGCACAACCCGTTTCGTCTGTCCGGTCTGCCGGTGAATGCGGTTCCCCGCCGGGTGAGACGACGTACCGAGGAGTTGAAGGCGGCTGCCGAGTTGGGCGGCGACGACGCTCGAGCTCGGGGTCTGCTCGGTGTGGCGATGTCGCCCACGGAGACGTTGGAGGCCGTGCGGCATCTGTCCGATCCGGTGTCGCGACTGCACTTCGAGTTCGGCTGGTTGTGGCCGCATCCGGACGGCACGCCGACGCCGGTGGAGGTGACGGCGGCCAAGGCCATGTGGACATCGATGCTGGACGGATCGGCTCGTGAGCGGGCGGTTGCCGTGCACAATCTCGCCGTCGAAGAACACGTGCGGCTCCTCGAGGGCGGTGACCCGCTCGGAGATCTGGACGGATGGCGGCAGATCTACACATTGTGGACCGAGGTTTGTGACGACGACGAGGTCTGGCGATGGCTTGACGAGCGTGTCGACGCGATCAACGATCCCCGCCTCCAGTACACGCACGCCTCCGATATCCGCGACAACGTCGGCGCGTGGCTGGTCGAGTCGCACGCGACCACGGTGATCGCCGCCGTCGGAGAGGAGACCGAGGCTCTGCACGAGCATCGAACGGTGATGGAGGTGGCCTCACTGGACTCGGCGACCGTGAATCGGGGGCTGGCGACGGCCGTCGAACCGCAGGCAACACGTCTGCGAGCGTTGGTGGAGCGGATCAAGACCGGCGGGCACCACATCGAACATCATCGTAGGGCCACAGAGGAACTGTTGGATGCGGCCGCCGGTCCGGACGTCGGTGTGTTGCGTGATCTACTGCCCGACGATCATCCCGTTGCAGGGCACGTTCTTGACGAGCTCGCGTTGACCATCAGGACGCACGCGGTGGCCATGGCAAACCATCCCGGCTCCCAGAACTCCGCCTCCCAGGCGCTGGCGGGAGGTCGACTGACCGTCGCCGCCGCATTGTCTGTCGGACCGCACGCACTCGCGACGATTCGTGAAGACGAGGCGACGTTGACGGCCAATGAGATCGTCTTCGCGTGTGAGGAGGCCGTGGAGGCCGTCAAAGGCGATCCCGATACGGGTTTGGACCATTACGATGCCGTGGACGCACCCATCGACGCGTCGTTGCGTCTGTTGGAGAGTTTGAATCGCGATATGCACGATCGGGTCGTCGACGCCGTCGACGAGTTCCGGGCGATCATATTGATGGAATACCTGCTGCACACTCGCGATGAGATTCGGACGCTACCGCGGTTGCGGCGTCTCCACGCCTCCACCGGCAACCGACAGTTGGCCGTCAAGCTGGCGCAGTTCGTCGAAAGGACCGAACAGACGGCCGGGGACGAGGCCACGCCGCCGACGACAGTGGAACATCCACCGGTTCCGTGTTCGGTGTGTTCCAGGAACGCGGGACGGAGTCGGCGTCTTTCGATGCAACGACGTAACAGCGGCGGCAAAGAACGTCATGTCCTCATGGTGCCCCTGTGCGAACGGCACATCGGGAAAAGTCTCTCGCTGATCGGCTTTTCCGAGGCGATACGAGCGGGCCTGCTGGTTCTGTTTGTCGCGTTCGTGGCGTGGGCACTGGGCATCGCCCTTCCTGCAACGGTCGTCACGATCGCCGGGTGGGCCACGGCCGCTCTCGTGGTCTTCAGTGTCCCTCGACGGATCCGTCGGTTGACCCTGGTCAACTCGCCCCGGATAGAGCAGCTTCTGCAAGACGGCTGGCGCATCCGCGGCTAGCGCCGACCGTGACCACATCGATTGACGGAGTGAACATGTCAGTTCAGATCGAACCCGAGGCGCTCGCCGAGGTCGCGACCGCCGTATGGCGGCTGCACGGTAAAACCGGCACCGATTCGGCGGTGTCGCGCCGTGTGCGCGCGGTCGTCGACGCGTTGGAACAGGCCGGAGTGGTCGCACACCGATACGACGGCATGGCCTTCGACTCCGGTTTGTCTGTGCGGGTCCTGGCGTTTCAACCGACGAACGGCCTGCGTCGAGAAGAGATCATCGAAACGATCCGTCCGGGAGTGTCACTCCACGGTGAGAGCATTCAGCTCGGCGAGGTCATCGTCGGGACACCGAACCATGTTCAACAGGAGGACACGGCCGCATGAGTCAGACCATCGACGTCGGCATCGACCTGGGAACCACCAACAGCGCGGTCGCCGTGCTGCGCGATGTGACCGCCGAAGTGATACGCAACAACGACGGTGACCAACTGACACCGTCGGCGGTGTGGGCCGACAGTCGCGATCGTCTGCATGTGGGGCGCCGCGCGAAGGAGCGCAGTCGCTCGCACCCGGACAGCGCCTGCGTGGAGTTCAAGTTGCGCATGGGGTCGACGGATACGGTGAAGACGTTGGCGGGGCGACCGATGACTCCGGAGGCATTGTCGGCGGAAGTGCTGCGTTCGTTGCGTTCTGATGTAGCGCAACGCTTGGGGCACGAACCTTCGGCCGCGGTCATCACTGTTCCGGCCGCATTCGATCTGAGCGCGTGTGACGCCACCCGTCGTGCGGCCGGCCTCGCCGGCTTGAAGCAGGCTCCACTATTGACGGAGCCCGCCGCTGCCGCGCATACGTACGGTTTCCAAGCCGCCGACGAGGACGCGATGTGGCTGGTGTACGACCTGGGCGGCGGCACCTTTGATGCTGCCGTCATCCGGCTGGTCGACGGCGAATTCTCGGTCGTTCGGCACGCCGGCGACAACTTTCTGGGTGGCAAGATCATCGACTGGCGCATCGTCGACGAGTTGTTGATCCCCGCTGCGCGGCGCGTCCCGGGGCTGGCGGACCTGTCTCGGGGCAATCCGCGTTGGGCCGGCGCGGTGGCGGCGCTGAAAGCGGCGGCAGAAGCGGCAAAGGTGCAGTTGTCGCGTGGCGACGGCGCCGACATCGAGGTTGAGCTGATGGACGAGGACCGCCGCCGTCACGAGTTCGAATACGAGCTACAGAGGTCTGATATAGAGAATTTGGCGGACCCCGTGATCACCAAGTCCCTGAACCTGTGTAGGGACGCGCTGGCCGGTTTGGGCATGGGATCCGACGACATCGCGAAGGTCGTCATGGTCGGCGGTCAAACCCTCATGCCGTATCTGAGGCAGCGGGTCGGTGCCGAACTCGGTATCGCATTGGACTTCGACGAAGACCCCATGACGGTGGTCGCCCGCGGCGCGGCGATCTTCGCCGGTGGGCAGACGGTCGACCAAGAGCCCGCAGCTGCTCCGTCGTCCCGGGGCGGCTACTCGGTGAAGCTTGCGTACCCGAGGGTCGGGCCGGACGCCGACCCGGTGGTGATGGGCAGGGTCGCCGGCCCGGACACCGCGTTGGACGCGTTGTCGGTCGAGCTGGTCAACGACACGTCGCAGCCTCCGTGGCGCAGTGGACGGGTGCGGTTGACCGACCGCGGCCACTTCAGCACGAGCCTGTGGGCGTCGCGGGGACGCCGCCACACCTACCGGATCGAACTGTCCGATCAGACCGGCCGCATGCTGTCGGTGTCGCCCGGTGAGCTCACCTACACCATCGGCGGTGTCGAGACCGATCAGACGTTGGGCACCACGATCGGTGTCGGTCTTGACGGCAACCGGATGGTCCCGTTGATCAGGCAGGGTGCGGCCTTGCCCGCCCGGCATGTGGTCGCGTTGCGCACCACAGTGACCGTGCACCGGGGCGAAGCGGGCGGAATGATCCGCATACCGGTTCTGGAGGGCCGGCAGTCGCGAGGTGACCGCAACCGCCGCATCGGTCGTCTCGAGGTGCAGGCCGACCAGGTGGCCCGCACCGTTCCGGCCGGTAGCGAGATCCGTTTGACGATCGAGGTGGACGCTTCACGTCTGGTGACGGCTTCTGCGGACGTGCCGATCCTGGGAGAGGTGTTCGATCACACGATCAGCCTCAATACAGAGGAGGCGCCCGCGTTCGACGACATCGCCGAACAGGCCGCTATCGAGAAGGCCCGCCTTGCGGCGGTACGCGAACGTCACCTCGCCGCCGGTTCGCCGTTGACCGAACTGTATTTGTCCCGCATCGACGACGAACGTCTCGCGGAGGAGACCGACGACCTCGTCCGCGCTGCACGAACCAGCCCCGACGACGCGTTGGCCGCCCAGAAACGCATCATCGATCTTCGCGTGGCCATCGACGCCGCCGAGGACGAACTCCGCTGGCCGGAGCTGGTACAGGAGGCGGAGCGAACGGTGGCCGAGGCCGTCGGTCTCGTCAACACCGAAGGAACCGAACGTGACAGGGAGAGTCTTCCCGCGTATGCGTCGGCCATCGACGCCGCCATCGAGGCGCGCGATCCCGACCTGCTGCGTCGACGCATCGACGAGATGCAGCAGCACGTGTTGCGGGTTCTCGATCGTGGTCCGGCCCTGCAGATCATGCTGTTCCATGAGTTGTCCCGGTCTCGCGGTAATTTGCGCAACCCGAACGAGGCGGGTCGGTTGATTGCCGAAGGTAATCGCGCCATCGACGGCGGAGAGCCCGAACGTCTGCGTGCCATCAACATGCAGCTTCGTGAACACATGCACGAGCCGGACATACAGCTCAATGTGTTCAGTACGGTGGATCTGTTCCGATAGGCTGACGGCACTGTGATGATCGATGTCGACACCTCGTCACCGACCCCGCCGTTCGAGCAGGTGAGGGCCGGACTGGCCGCACGCATCCACGACCGTTCGCTTCCGGTGGGCGCGAAACTGCCGACGGTGAGGGGGCTTGCCGAACAACTCGGTTTGGCTCCCAACACGGTCGCCCGCGCCTATCGGGAACTCGAGGAGGCGGGGTTGATCGAGACCCGTGGTCGGGCCGGGAGTTTCGTCGGTGCCGCCGGTGACAAGAATCGACAACGGGTGCATCGGGCCGCCGTCGAGTACGCCGAGTTCGCGCACGGCCTGGGTATCCAACCGGCCGAGGCGTTGGAGATCGCGGCCGCGGCGATTCACCGATCACACCCCGCACCGTGAACCGTTACACGGTGTCATCACCCTTGTGGCCTCGTGGAAGTGCCCGCACGGGCACACGATCGGCCGCCGAATGCCACCGCGTGGTGCACCACAGTGCGCCGTCTTTCGCACTGCGCAAATGGTCAGACCAATATGGTCTCTGCACAACCGGGTTCTTCTTGGTAATGTGACGGTCACGCCCTTAATGCCAAGGCGCGCTTCGAAAGCGCAGTCTCGATTCAGAAAAGGAACCTCCCGGTATGCGGCACAAACGCGCGATAAGCGTCATGTTCAGGACGACGATGGTTGCAGCCATTACAGCCGTCGCACTGGCCATAAGCTCCGTTCCCGCCCACGCCGCCTCTCAGTCGTGGCCGAATGGCCGAACCTGTGACTCCTCACGCACTGTGCAGGTACATTCCCGAGCAGCTGGAGACCATAATACGAACGTTTATCACATTTGGATCGTCGGCGGCACCACAAGAGACCAAATCTGGTCATCGGACGTCCTCCGAAACCGGTACTCACTGACCTACCATCGAATAGCGACGTACGGTCAAGTCGGCGCAGCCGTCATCGCCGAGGCGTACCTGAACTGTGTTCAATGACGTGTATACCGTGTTCAACGACGAAAGAGCCGCCATGCGGATGATCGGGGTTCTGCTTCTGTCGGTCCTACTCCTGGCCGGCTGCGGGGACGGCGAAGACACCTCCTCGACTCCGGAACGGCACACGGAGCGGGAATGGGCCACCGACATGGCCGACTGTCTCACCGACAAGGGCTGGAATGTCACCGCCGGCTCGGATGGAAGCCTGTCGGCCGAAACCCCCACCGAACAATACGAACAGTACGAATCGGACCGCGAAGACTGCAGCGCCGAACTCGGCTACGACCAGCCGCTGCCCGTCCGGACCGCCGAAGAGGCCGAAGCGTACTTCGACGCACTGCTGGAGGCGGCGGACTGCGTCCGCGATCTCGGTTACACCGTCGCCGACCCACCCAGCCGGCAATACGCGGTCGAACAGATCCAGCAACCGGTCATCGACCTCGGATGGGATCCGTACGACGCTGTCCGTCCACTGTCGGAGGAGACGATCGAAGAGGTCTTTACCGCATGTCCCGAACCGGTGTAACGCGTCGTTCCAGGCTCGGTGTCGCCACGGCGGCAGCGAGCCTGGTTTTGACGGCGGCCGTCGGCGGCTGGGCCGCGCACGAAGTTCTCGCGCCTCCGGCGGACGCGTTGGACACGGCGCCCCACGTCCTCGTCGATGCCCGGTCGGGCTCGGTCGAACGGTCGCTGACATTGAACACGGCCGCGGAGTGGACGGCGTCGCAGACGTTGTCGAACCAGGCCACGGGTACCGTCACCGAACTGCTCGACGATCCCGGAGAGACCAAATCCGTCGGCGAGGTCCTCTACACCGTCGACCTGCGTCCCGTCGTGGTCGCCGAAGGCGGCGTCCCGGCGTTTCGTGACATGGGCCGGGGCACGGAGGGCGAGGACGTCGCCCAACTGCAACGCATGCTGATCGACCTCGGGCACTACGGTGGGCCTGACAACGGTGTGTTCGGCGCCGCGACCGATGCCGCGGTCCGTTCCTGGCAGTCACAGGCGAAAGTCTCCGTCGACGGGGCCGTACGACACGGCGACGTCGTCTTCTCGCCGACCCTCCCGGCTAGGTTCGTTCTCGACACCGACGTCGCGGTCGGTGCCATGTTCACCGGCGGCGAACCGGTCGTGAAACTACTCCCCGACGCCCCGTCGTTTTCGATCACCATGACCGAAGCTCAGGCGCGTATGGTCGAGCACGGCATGACCGTGGTCATCGATCACCCGTCCGGGTCGTGGACGGCCAGGGTCGACGACGTCGTCGCCGCTGAGGAGGGGACCGACTTCGTCGCCGTCCTCGACGGTGTGGACGAAGCCCCGATCTGTGAGGAGTCCTGCGGCGACATCCCCACCGACGAACCTCTCCTGTTGTCCAGCGTCATCGAGATCGTGCCCAAAACCGAGGGTGTCGTGGTTCCGACCGCCGCGATTGTGACCGATGCCGAGGGTGCGACGGGTGTCGTCACCGAAACTCAGACGTTTCAGCCGGTCACGGTGGTCGCATCCGCCGACGGCATGAGCGTGGTCTCCGGGATCGAGGCCGGGCAACGAGTCCAGGTTCCCGGCGAGTACGAGGCTCGGTGATGTCATGTCCGAAACACCGCTGTTGGAGGCCAGGTCCGTCGGTTTCGAGTACCGCGCCGACGTCCCCGTCCTGTCGGACTGGTCGGCACGGTTCCCGGCGGGATCGACGACCGCGCTGACCGGCCCGTCCGGCAGCGGCAAATCCACGGTGCTGTACCTGTTGGGTCTGATGTTGCGGCCCGCGCGCGGCCGGGTGTGTGTCAACGGGGAGCGTGTGGACGACAAACACGACCGGGCCCGGGCCGACCTGCGGGCCCGCACGTTCGGTTTCGTGTTTCAGGATGCTGCTCTCGACGTGACGCGGACGGTCATGGACAACATCGTCGAAACCGCGCTCTACCGTGGGCAGGACCGTGCCGAGGCCGTCGACGCCGCCCGAGGCCTCATGGAACGTTTTGAAGTGGACATACGTGCCGATCATCGACCCGGCCAGATTTCGGGTGGGCAGGCTCAACGCGTCGCACTGTGCCGGGCATTGCTGTCGTCGCCGGCGATCCTGTTGGCCGATGAACCGACGGGCAACCTCGATCCGGCGACCGGCCGCATCGTCATGACCGCTATGAAAGAACACGCCGCGGCGGGCTCAGCGGTCGTGGTCGCCACTCACGATCCCTCGGTGGCCGCCGCCTGCGATCGTCACCTGGAGATAACCCCGTGATCCGTGCGCTGTTTCGTGAGGCGGTGGCCGCCGCTCGAGGTCAGAGTGTCTCCAGTGTGATCACCATTGTGATGGTGGCGGGCATGTGCCTGACCGTCCTGGTGACCACCGGCCGTACCGCCGCCGCCGAGGCTGCGGCACTCGAGGCCGTGGACGATGCCGGAACCCGCACCATTGTGGTGCGTGCCTCCGATCGCACCGGGCTGACCACCGACGTCCTGTATCGGCTCGAGCCGGTGAGTGGAATATCCTCGGTCACCGGTTTCGGTCCGATCACCGACTACCGCAACGTCGCGATCGACGGTGGGCCGAAGGTCGGCGGTCGAGCCGTCTACGGGCAACTCGATGACGTGGTCACCCCCGTCTCGGGGAGCGACCGGGTGGCCATGGCGTCGCCGGATGCGGGACGGGCGCTCGGGTTGGTCGACAAGACCGGCACCGTCGTCGATGCCGACGGCCGACAGCTCACGGTCGTGGGCGACATCAGGGTTCCCGATCATCTGCGGTTCCTGGAGCCGCTGCTCGTGCAGCCGTCCGATGCCGAGGTCGAAGCTCCCTTGACGATGCTGGTGGTGCTCGCCGAAGACCCCGGCCAAGTCGACGCACTCACCGACGTCGTGTCGGGTCTGCTCGGCGACATCGACCGCAGCGACGTCACCATGGAGACGTCCGCGGCGTTGGCCGACATTCGGGCGGCCGTGGCCGGGACCCTCGGTGACCACGGACACGCCACCGTCCTCGGCATCCTCGCGGTTTCCGCAGCGTTGGTCGGCGTCAACCTTCTAGGGCTGGTCACCATGCGGCGCAAGGACTTCGGTCGCCGCCGAGCCCTGGGCGCAAGACGGTCGCTGATCGTCGCGCTCCTTCTGCTGCAAGTCGGTGTGACCAGCACGGTGGGCGCGGCCCTGGGTAGTTGCCTGACGATGCTGGGGCTGGTGGTGACGTCGACTCCTCTACCGGACACGTCGTTTGTCGTCGCCGTGGCGACACTGGCGGTTCTGACCGCGCTCATCGCAGCACTGCCGCCGGCGGTCCTCGCCGCTCGCCGAGATCCGCTGCGGGAGCTTCGAGTGCCCTGATTATCAGGCACGTTCGGTGTCGTACCAGACCCGCAAACGGTCGAGGACCGCTGTGAAGACACCGGACTCGACGGCGCGGGCGATCGTGCCGTCGGCGAACCGTTCGCCGCGAAGAATCGCCGTGGTCAGCCGAGCAACGTCGGCGATCGGCATGTCGGGCACGATCTGAGCCGAGTACCGAAAGCCGGGAGCCCAGTCCATCCAATCGAAAACGACCACCACGTCCAGCGCGGCCAACATGCCGCGAATCCGATTGATCGCATCACTGTAGACGGGAAACCGCATCTGGAACACACCCGGTCGCAGCTCTTGACCGCCGCCGGCGCCCACGACGAGGTCCGCGGGTTCCAGAGCGTCGGCCGCTGCGAACAGTTCACGCCACCGTTCGGACGGGTGCGCGGCCATCGCCGCTTCGATACGGCGGTCGTCGGCCGTTTCCTCACGTGTCCGGTGATCTCGGCTCATGGCGGCAGCGTACGCGGGCACAACATATGCCGGCCGGGCCCGAAACTGAAACGGGCCCGGCCGGCGAAGCGCACGTGGATCACTCCCCGTCGCAGAGATACCTGCTGTAGGCGCACAGCGTCAGGAACGTCGGATACTCGTCCCCCATCGCGCAATCAACGAAGATGGTTCGGGCGTCGTCGAACCGGTCGCCGTCGAACCGGTCGAGTTTGGTGAACTCCTCGCCGACGAACTCGTCGACGAGTTCGCGTGTCACGGTGCGGCCCTGATCGGTGGTGGAGGCGTTGCGGATCCACTGCCAAATCTGGGATCGCGAGATCTCGGCGGTCGCAGCGTCCTCCATGAGGTTGTTGATGGCGGCGGCTCCGTTGCCGCGCAGCCACGACTCGATGTAACGGATGCCGACCTCGATGTTGGCGCGGATACCGTCCTCTGTGATGCTTCCGGGCGTTGCCGCGATGTCGAGGAGGGCGGCCGCATCGGGCGTCACGTCCTCGCGCGTACGGTCGATCTGGTTCGGGCGATCGCCCAGGACGTCGTCGAAGATCTCCATCGCGACCGGGACGAGGTCCGGGTGCGCCACCCAGGTTCCATCGAAACCGTCGGCGGCTTCCCGGGTCTTGTCGGCTCGGACCTTCTCGAACGCGACGGCGTTGACGGCTTCGTCGCGACGGTTCGGAATGAACGCCGCCATTCCGCCGATCGCCGACGCCCCGCGCCGGTGACACGCCCGCACGAGTTGTTCGGTGTAGGCGCGCATGAACGGTGCGGTCATCGTGACCTCGTTGCGGTCGGGCAGGACGAACCGTGGTCCCCGGTCGCGGAAGTTTTTGATGACCGAGAAGATGTAGTCCCACCGGCCCGCGTTGAGTCCCGCGCTGTGGTCGCGCAGCTCGTACAGGATCTCCTCCATTTCGAACGCCGCGGTGATCGTCTCGATCAGCACCGTCGCCCGAATGGTGCCCTGTGGAATACCGAGCGCTTCCTGGGCGAGAATGAACACGTCGTTCCACAGTCGCGCCTCGGCATACGACTCGAGCTTCGGCAGGTAGAAGTACGGTCCCCTGCCCAACTCGATGAGGCGTTTGGCGTTGTGGAAGAAGTAAAGCCCGAAGTCGACCAGGCCACCGCCCAACGGGACCCCGTCGACACGCAGATGCCGTTCGGCCAGGTGCCATCCTCGCGGTCGCACGATGATCGTCGGTAGGTCTGTCAGCGACTCACCGGTGAGGCTGTACCGTTTGCCGTTGTCTCCGGTGAAGTCGATGCGCCGGTTGATCGCGTCGGACAGGTTCAGCTGGGCGTTGACGACGTTGCTCCAGCTGGGCGTGGAGGAGTCCTCCATGTCGGCCAGCCAACACTTGGCGCCGGAGTTCAACGCGTTGATCGTCATCTTCTTCTCGCAGGGGCCGGTGATCTCGACCCTGCGGTCCTCCAGGCCCGGCGCCGGCGGCGCGACCCGCCAGGTGTCGTCGCTGCGGATGTCCGCCGTTTCCGGCGGGAACGTCGGGTCGGCGCCGTTTCCGATGCGTATGCGCTGCTGCTGTCGCACCTGCAGCAGCTCCTGACGCCGCCCGACGAACGCGTGGTGAAGTTTGCCGAGAAACTCCAGCGCGTCCGGTGTCAGGACCTCCTCCTGCCTCGGAACGACCGGTCCCGAGACGGTGACTTCACGCGTGGTTCTAGCTGCATCCATCATGGTCATGGCGATCTCCTCGGGTCAGTGGAACTGGCCGGATTCGGTGGAACCCACCAGCGCCAACGTTGATCCCGACGGGTTGAGCGCGGTGGTGATTTCGTCGAAGTAGCCGGTGCCGACTTCTCGCTGGTGCCTCGTCGCGGTGTATCCACGATCCTCGGCATCGAACTCGCGTTCCTGCAGGTCCACGTAGGCGGTCATCCCGTCCCGAGCGTAGTGGTAGGCGAGGTCGAACATCGAGTAGTTGAGCGAGTGGAAGCCCGCCAACGTGATGAACTGGAACGTGTAACCCATCGCCCCCAGTTCGTTTTGGAACTTCGCGATCGTGTCGTCGTCGAGGTGTCGCCTCCAGTTGAACGACGGCGAACAGTTGTAGGCCAGCATCTGGTCCGGGTACTCGGCCTTGACGGCTTCGGCGAACTGTTTGGCGACGGCCAGGTCGGGTGTGCTGGTCTCCATCCACAGCAGATCGGAGTACGGCGCGTAGGACTTCGCCCTCGCGATGCACGCCTCCAACCCGTTGGTGACCCGGTAATAGCCTTCGGCGGTGCGTTCCCCGGTCAGGAACCGGTGATCGCGTTCGTCGACGTCGGAGGTGATGAGGGTCGCCGCTTCGGCGTCGGTCCGAGCGACGATGATCGTCGGTGTCCCGGCGACGTCGGCGGCCAACCTCGCCGCGTTGAGGGTGCGGATGTGCTGTGACGTCGGGATGAGGACCTTGCCGCCCAGGTGACCGCACTTCTTTTCGGAGGCCAACTGGTCTTCCCAGTGGACGCCGGCGGCACCCGCGGTGATCATCGCCTTCATGAGTTCGTAGGCGTTGAGCGGACCACCGAATCCGGCTTCCGCGTCGGCGACGATCGGAACCAGCCAGTCCTCGACCGACTCCAGGCCTTCGGCGAACTCGATCTGATCGGCTCGCAGAAGCGCGTTGTTGATGCGTCGGACCACCTGCGGCACCGAGTTGACCGGGTACAGCGACTGGTCGGGGTAGGTCTGGCCTGCCATGTTGGCGTCGGCGGCGACCTGCCAACCGGACAGGTAGATGGCGCGCAGACCGGCGCGGACCTGCTGCACCGCCTGGTTTCCGGTCAGGGCGCCGAGAGCGTTCGTGTAACCGCCCGTGTCGGCTTCGGTGATCAGCTGTTTCCACAGCTTTTCGGCCCCGCGGCGGGCCAGTGTGTGTTCCTCTTGGACGCGGCCGGCCAGCTTGACAACGTCGTCAGCGCTGTAGTCGCGGCTGGTGTTCCGCCACCTCGGGTCGGTGCCCCATTCGGTGTGCAGACGGTCGGTGAGGCTCTGCTTGCTGTGCGAAGCGGACATCGTGTCCTCCTGGTTATGGCCGATGTGCCTCATCGGTCGCGGCTAGTACTTGCTGGTACCAGAATTTTCCATTCGGCCCTCACCCGCCAGACGTTTCAACGAGAAAGATTGTCACTTCTTCGCTAATAATGAAAAAATGCCAAACAATCCGGCGCGCAAAGAGGCCACTACCCACCGCAACGATACGGCCGATCACGTGCCGTGGAGCGCAGAACCGGACAACGACGCCCACGACGCCGATGCGACGCTCGACCTCATCAGTCTGGGTAAACGCATCCGGCACCTTCGGAAACAACGCCACCTCACTCTCGACGCGCTCGGCGAGGCCGCAGGCACCGCCGCCTCTCAGCTGTCGCTGATCGAGAACGGCAAACGCGAGCCAAAATTGTCGCTTCTTCGCGCTTTGGCCAGAGAGTTGGGCGTTTCCTCCGACGAGCTTCTCGGCACCGAGCCGCCCAATCGACGCGTCGCCCTCGAGATCGAACTGGAACGGGCGCAACGCAGTTCTGCGTACGAATCTCTGGGGCTACCGGCCGTTCGCATCTCGTCGCGGATGCCCACCGAGGTACTTGAAACGCTGGTCGGACTGCACCGCGAGGTGCAGCGACAAACCAATCTGAACGCCGCGACCCCCGAGGAGGCGCGCCGCGCCAACACGCAGCTGCGGCGGCGCATG
>DXGR01000070.1 GCA_019113825.1 Candidatus Stackebrandtia excrementipullorum
AGAAACCGGCCGTACGTGTTTCGGCGCGTGCTACGTCTGCTGTGTGGCGGCCCATTCGGTGACGCGGCGTCGGCTCTCCTCCGGTGAGAGGTCTTCGACCCGTGTCATCGGTGACCAGCGGACCCCGAACGGGTCGATGAACGAACCGAATCGGTCGCCGGACACGAACGTGGTGGCGGGTTCGCGGATCGTGGCTCCGGCTTTTTCCGCCAGAGCCATCACGGTGTCGACGTCGTCGACGTACACGGCGAGCGAGTACGTCGCGTCGTCGGTGGTGTCGGTCGCGGCCAGGCCGTAACCGGGCAGTGGGTCGCTGACCGTCAGGAACCCGGAACCGAAGTCCAGTTCTGCGTGCGCGATCAGGTCTCCCATCCGGGTTATGTCCTCGACGCGTGCCCCCAGGACGTCGCGGTAGAACTCGACGGCTTCGCCGGCGCGCGAGACGACGATGTGCGGTGTCAGCGAGGTGCGTCCGTGCGGCACGCCGTGTGTGGTGTGGTCGCCGGAAGCGGGTTTGTTGTCGGTCATGTGTGCAACCCTCCACGGGAGCGTGACGGGTGTCTTGAACAAAACGGACGGGGAGTGCGGTGGTCGAGTCGAAGGGGCTTCTCAATCCCGGTGCTGCGGACGTGTCGATCGACCGGTTCACGATCGGCCTGGACGACCTGGTCCGGCACGTCTGGGTGGTTCGTTGGGATGTGCCCGCCGGGCAGGTGCGACGGCAACGTGTTCTGACCTACCCGGCGTGCAACATCGTCGTGTCGCCCGACGGTGCCGCGTTGTACGGCCCGGACCCGTCGGTGTCGGTGCGGGAGTTGTCGGGACGGTCCTGGGTGGTCGGGGTTTTGATGCGGCCCGCCGCGGCACGGGCGTTGACCGGTACCGACCCGGGGCGGCTGGTGGCCGCCTCCGAACCGATGCCCGATGCCCCGGTCACCGCGATCCGGGCGGCGATGCACGACGGGCGGCCCGTGGGGGAGCTTCTTCACGACTGGCTGGAGCCGGTGAGTCGACAGGTTGACGCGAGCGGTCGCCTCGTCAACACCGTGTGCCGCCTGGCCGAGGACCGCGACGACGTGATCAAGGTCGAGGACCTGGCGCGTCTGGTCGCCACGACGCCGCGAAACCTCGGCAGGATCGTCAAATACCACACCGGTCTCACTCCGAAGTGGCTGATTGAATGTCGGCGGCTTCAACAGGCGGCGATGACCCTGTACACCCGCCCCGACACGGACTTGGCGACGTTGGCGGTCGGCCTCGGTTACGCCGACCAGGCTCATTTCACGCGCCGCTACCACCAGGTCCTCGACGAGACTCCGGACCGGACACGTCGCGTCGGCAGGAGCCACGGCACCGCTTGACGCCGCGGCCCCGCACTGTGCCGTTATGCGTTGCTTGCCAACACTTCCCGTAGTCGTGCGGCAAACGCAGCGGGTTTGCCGGTCTGCCCGTACTCGCCGCCCAGGAAGCCGCTGTGATCGCCGGGGAAAACCACGACCTCGAGCCCCAACCGGTCGGCGACCCCGGCGGCACCGCGAGCCGGCAGCTGATCGCGTGACGTCTCACCGACGGCCATGACGATTGTCGTGTCGGTGGCGCGCAGTGCGTCGTAGTCGTGTTCGAAGAACGTCGCCCCGGTCATGTTGCCCAACAGCGGGTCGTCGCGTGAACCGTCGTCGGCGGTGGGCAGCCCGAACGCGGCGGGCCCGGGAGTGGGTTGGTCGGCGTAGTCGTCGGGGACGGGACCTTCCCAACCGACCAACGCGATGAACCGTGCCATGGCGGCTCCGAAGCCTTCCCGTGCATAGGTTTCGGCGATCGCGCGGGTGGCGGCCTCGGCCTGCGCCCGGTCGGGGAGCACCTCGAGTGTCGGTGGTTCGTGGGCGACGAGTGTGTGCACCGGGCTCGGATGTTCGGCGATCAACGCGAGTGCGTTGACCGCGCCTCCGCTGGAGGCGAACAGGTCGACCGGTTCGCCGACGGTTTCGATGACGCGTCGGATGTCGGATGCGTGTTCGGTGGCGGTGGGGGGTGTGTCGCCGGTGTGGGTGCTGCGTTCGGAGCCGCGTGGGTCGTAGGTGATGACGGTGCGGTCGGTGAAGTGGCCTGCCAACGTGGTGAACCCGGCCGCGGCCATGGGGGAGCCGATGAGCATCAGCGGTCGTTGTCGGTTGTTGCCGGGTGGAGTGTCGCCGGGTCGAATGTCGTAGTGCAGCGTCGCGTTGGGCGCGTCGACGGTGTGGGACTGCATGGTGGCCTCTCCTGTGAGTGTGCGGACCCGGTCGCTCGGTCCGTACAGAGTGTCCCATCGCCGTGTGACATCACCGTGGGTTTTCGGTGGTCGCGTCGGGTTGTGGTCGGATGATGAACGGTTCGAGAAGGCCGGGTACGGCGTTGTCGGCGAAGTCGATGACTTCGTGTTCGTCGGCGTCGAGGACCGCGTAGTGGCCTTTGCCGGCGGCGGTCGTGGCGTCCAGGGTGGCCAGTCCGAGCCGGCGTTGAAATATGGACTGTTTGATGCGCCATCCGATGATGCCGGTGCGGTCGAGGTGGACGGTGCTGCGGCGGATGCTGCCTTTTCGGGTGACGAGGTAGCCGCGGTTGAATCCGTGTCCGAGTGCGTTGTAGGAGTCGACGGCGGCCCAGACTGCGGTGAGGTTGATGAGGGCTGCGCAGATGACGATGATCCTGTTGACGGTGTCCGGTGTTGACCACAGTTGGGGGACACCGGTGATGATGGCGAGCATGATGAGGAGGACGAGGCAGGCCCAGCGCAGTCGCCGGGTGCGTGCGCCCCTCGGGTGGGGTGTGAGGTCTACGTCGGTGGAGCCGATGACGGCTTCGGCGGCGGTGGTGACGACGGTGCGGGGCGCGGCGGGGACGAGTGTGGTCAGGTCGGGGTTTTGTTGGCTTTTGAGCCCGATGGCGACGACGTCGAGGCGTGCGGCTTTGGCGCTGCGGATGCCGAGTGGTTCGACGATGTCGATGCCGCGGATTCGTTTTTCTTCAAGGCTCAGTGATCGGCTGACGAGTAGGCCGCGACGTACTCGTAGTGTGCCGCCGGGTTCGCGGTCGAGGCGGTGGTTCCACCAGGCTTCGCCTTGAAAGGCGAGGCTTCCGATGACGCCCAGCAGGAGCAGCGTGGCCAGGCCCGTGCCGAGTACCTGCCAGAGGCCGTGGTCGTTGATGAGGTTGTGGACGATCTCCACGGGGAGCCCGCCCCGGCCGAACCAGTCGGAGACCTGGAAGGTCAGCCCGATGGCGGCGGCGGCCAGTGTCGGGGTGAGGAACGACAGTGGTGCGTACCGCAGCCAGCGGGGTTGCCAGGTGGCGAGGTGTCGTTCGGTTTGTTCTGCGTCGTCGGTGGTGTCGCGGCGGAGGAGTTCGGCGCGCAGTCGGTCCGCTTCGGCGCGGCTGACGGGGTCGAGGGTCAATGTTTGTTGGTTGGTTGCGGTGGATGCGCTTCCGGATTCGCCGGTGCCGACCTTGACTTTGACGACACCGAAGTAGCGCAGGAGGGGGTGGGCGGTGAGGTCGACCGAGCGGATGCGTTCGCGCGCCAGGGAACGGCGTTGCTTGAAGAGGAGCCCGGTGGTCATTTCGACGCGGGTGTCGGTGACGCGGTAGCGGGTGATGTTCAACCGGACGGCGTCGAAGGCGGTGACCGTGGCGATCAATACGACGGCTCCGGCGGTGACGATGGTCAAGGCGATGGGCCAGCCGGTTGCCGAGGAGATGCCGATGGCGGTCGGGACGGCGCCGGCGATGGCGGCGGCCACCATGAGTAGGGCCGTGACCTTGAGACTTTGGGGGCTGAGTCGTTGCCAGGGGGCCTCTTCGGAGGGTTGTTCGCTCATGTGGCGTCTCCGGGGGTGGCGTCGGTTAGTTCGGTGAGTTGTTCGGCGAGGTGGGCGGCCTGTTCGTGGTCGAGGCCTTGGAGGGTTACGGCTCCCGCCGACGAGGCGGTTGTTACGACGAGTGTGGACAGTCCGAATGATCGTTGGACGGGGCCGCGTGTGGTGTCGACGGTTTGGATGCGTGACATGGGGGCGATGCGCCAGGTGCGCCAGAAGTAGCCGGTGAGGGAGTAGACGGCGGTGTCGGTGATTTCCCACCGGTGGACTCGGTACCACCAGGTCGGCATGATGATCGCCGACATCAGGCCTATGAGGAGTGAGAGGGCGGCGGGGATGAGGAGCCACGGGCGTGCGGGGGGAATCAGCAGACCCAGGACGGTGAGTGGCACCGCGACGATGGCCGTGGTGATGGCGATCTGGACGCGCCACCAGGGCAGGGTGCGTGGGTCGAATCGGTTTTTCGGGGGACGAAGCCGTGTAGCCGTCATGAGTCGATCGTATCGGCGCAACCGGGGCCGAACGCCGTTCTGAAGTCGTATTCGTCGAGGTGACAGCGGGTACTACTCAGGGTGGAGGTGACGGTTCGGGTGCCCTCCGCAGGTCGTAGCCGGTGTGGACGGTGGGATGCCCGCGCGCCTTACGTAAGGCGCGCGGGCATTCCCCCCTTGACCACCGGGCCGGTCCGGTGAGGACCGGGAACGCTTCCTATTTCAGGTCGAAACGGTCGGCGTTCATGACCTTCGTCCACGCGCGGACGAAGTCGGCGGTGAACTTGTCACCGGCGTCGTCGGAGGCGTACACCTCGGCGAGCACACGCAGTTCGGCGTTGGATCCGAAAAGGAGGTCGACGCGGCTGCCGGTCCAACGGACCTTTCCGGTGGACGTGTCGACGCCTTCGTAGACACCGTCTTCGTCGCCGACGCGCCAGCTGATGCCGAGGTCGAGCAGGTTGACGAAGAAGTCGTTGGTCAACGTCGCGGGTGCGTCGGTGAAAACACCCAGCCGGGACTGCTGATAGTTCGCGCCCAGGACTCGTAGCCCGCCGACCAGCACCGTCATTTCGGGTGCGCTCAGGTTGAGCAGGTTGGCGCGGTCGATGAGGAGGAACTCGGCCGGTAGGCGCTGTCCTTTACCGAGGTAGTTGCGGAAGCCGTCCGCCTCCGGTTCCAGGTGCGAGAACGACTCCACATCGGTCATGTCCTGCGACGCGTCGACTCTGCCGGGTGTGAAGGGGACGGTGACGTCGTGTCCTGCGGCTTTGGCGGCCTTCTCGATGCCGACACCGCCGGCCAGGACGATCAGGTCGGCCAGTGACACGTTTCCGCCGTCGGCGTTGAACGTCCGTTGGATGCCTTCGAGTTTGCCCAGTACCGCGGCGAGCCGGTCGGGTTCGTTGACCTCCCAGTCGCGTTGCGGTTCCAGCCGGACCCGTGCACCGTTGGCGCCGCCGCGCATATCACTGCCGCGATAGGACGCCGCCGACGCCCACGCGGTCGATACGAGTGCCGAAACCGACAGGCCCGATGCGTCGATCGCGGTTTTCAACGTGGCGATGTCGTCGGGGCCGATGGGTTCCCCGGTGGCTTCGGGGAGCGGGTCCTGCCACAGCATGACCTCGTCGGGTACCTCCGGTCCCAGGTAACGGGACGCCGGGCCCATGTCGCGGTGGGTGAGTTTGAACCAGGCGCGGGCGAACGCGTCGGCGAACTCGTCGGGGTTCTCGTGGAACCGGCGCGAGATCTGCTCGTAGACCGGGTCGTACCGCAGCGACATGTCCGTGGTGAGCATCGCGGGCGCGATTTTTCGGGACGGGTCGTGTGCGTGGGGGACCGTGCCCTCGCCGGCGCCGTCTTTGGGTTTCCACTGGTGAGCCCCGGCGGGGCTTTGTGTGAGCTCCCATTCGTATCCGAACAGGATGTCGAAAAACGTGTTGTCCCAGACGGTGGGGGTGGGTGTCCAGGTGACCTCGATGCCGCTGGTGATCGTGTCGGCACCCTTTCCGGTGCCGTGCGTGCTTCGCCAGCCGAGGCCCTGTTCCTCCAGCGGCGCGGACTCGGGTTCGGCGCCCACGTGGGAGTCCGGTGCGGCGCCGTGCGTCTTGCCGAAGGTGTGGCCTCCCGCGATCAAGGCGACGGTTTCCTCGTCGTTCATGGCCATGCGCGCGAACGTTTCGCGAATATCGCGTGCAGCGGCGATCGGGTCGGGGTTTCCGTTGGGGCCCTGCGGGTTGACATAGATCAGACCCATTTGGACCGCGGCGAGGGGTTTCTCCAGTTCGCGGTCGCCGGAGTACCGTTCGTCGTCGAGCCAGCCGGTTTCGGGGCCCCAGTAGACATCGTCGTCGGGTTCCCAGGCGTCGACGCGGCCGCCCGCGAAACCGAATGTTTTGAAGCCCATGGATTCGAGGGCGACGTTGCCGGTGAGGATGAGCAGGTCGGCCCAAGAGAGGTTCGCGCCGTACTTCTTTTTGACCGGCCACAGCAGACGTCTGGCCTTGTCGAGGTTTCCGTTGTCGGGCCAGCTGTTGAGGGGGGCGAAGCGTTGCTGCCCGGTGCCCGCGCCGCCGCGTCCGTCGCTGACGCGGTAGGTGCCGGCGCTGTGCCATGCCATGCGGATCATGAGCGGGCCGTAGTGCCCGAAGTCGGCGGGCCACCAGTCCTGGGAGTCGGTGAGGAGTTCGGCTATGTCCCTTTTGACGGCGGCGAGGTCGAGGCTGTTGAACGCTTCGGCGTAATCGAAGTCGTCGTCCATGGGGTTGGCCGCAGGTGGGTTTTTGGCCAGAACCTTCAGGTTGAGCTTGTTCGGCCACCACACCTGGTTGCCGACGCCTTGCGTGGGATGAGGGCCGGCGCCGTGTGCGACGGGGCAGCCTCCGCCTTCGGGCTGCGTGGCAGGCACCACGGTGTCGTGCTTCTCCGACATGGAAGTCCTTTCCGAATCGGTGGAGAGGGTCGTTCA
Source organism: Candidatus Stackebrandtia excrementipullorum (assembly GCA_019113825.1). Taxonomy (GTDB): domain Bacteria; phylum Actinomycetota; class Actinomycetes; order Mycobacteriales; family Micromonosporaceae; genus Stackebrandtia; species Stackebrandtia excrementipullorum. The sequence goes on from DXGR01000070.1 coordinate 6,816, forward strand.
CGTCTGTTGAGGTCGGGGCGCTTTGGTGGGGATGCGCCTTCTGGTGAGCGGGAAGCGGTCTTGGGCGCGCGCCGTGGGCCGAGTACGGGCGTCGCGCATCGGATGGTTGTGGCCACGTGCGGCGACCACACCTCGGAGTCTGACCGGTTTTCTGGAACGAGTCAAGTCTTTGACCCATTGTGATAATCACGTTCGGCCGAATGTCGAACAAGGAACACAAAAAGCCCCCGCCCATACAGGGCGGAGGCTCCGACGATCACGTGAGCTACCGGAAACGGCGCCCCTCGTCGCGGCGGTAACCCCACACGAACAGGACCGCAAACACCACGGTCCACGCGCCGAACATGAACAGCGCCAACGGATCAGGCGAATAAGGCATCAACGCCGCCACGACAAGGTCACTGGCGCCCCGCGTCGGAATGAACGGCGACACGATCTCCGAAAACGCCGGTGTGTTCTCAGGGTCGAAAAACATGCCGCCCGCCACCGACAACGGCAAGAACGCGACACTGTTGAAGATCAGCGTGCCGGCCAAACCCATGAGATAACCCACGGCCAACCCCATGAACGTGAACATGACCGCCGTGATCAGCAACGCCCCCACGGCCAACAGAACCCGCCCGATCGGTGCGTTCGCGGCGGTGAACAGCCACGCCACCACGATGATCGGGACAACGGCGGCGGCCACGACGACCATGCCGACAAGCAGATGGCCGACCGCCTGTGGCGCCAAACCACCCGGAAGGGTGCGCAGGTACGAACCCCACGCCGACTCTCGTAGGGCGGCAACACTGATGCTGAAGTGCCCGACACAGGCCAACATGACCGCGAAGACGGCCATCGTGGCGGTGCCGTAGGTCATGGTGCTCGGGTTGTCGCCGACGAACGGGACGATGAAGAACAGCATCACCGCTACCGGCACCAACACCACGGTCAGAAACATCACCGGCGTTCGCAGCGTCTCGGTGAGCTGCCGCCGGGTATAGGTCATGGTCAAAGAGGACATGGCTTTTCCTTTGAGGCGAAGTCTGGGCGGTGGATGTGTATGGCGACGGTCATGGGGAGCGGACATCGTTGTCACCGTCCGGACCGGACCGGCTGACCGGTGAGTGCCAGGAAGGCGTCCTCCAGCGATGCGGATGCGATCTCGATGTCGTCGAAGGCGACGTCAAGCCCCACGAGCTGACGTAGAACCCCGGCGACGTCGGGCGTGAGCAGATGGGTACGGTCACCGTCACATTCCGTTGTGGATATTCCGGTCAGGTGCGGTAGACGCGCCCCCGTGAGGGTGATCCGTTTGAGCCGGACCTTGTCGCGCATGCTGGCGACCGTGTCGTCGGCGAGCACCGTGCCGCGGTCGACGACGACGACCCGATCCGCCAGAGCCTCGATCTCCTCGATGTAGTGGCTGGTCAACACGACACTGCCGCCGTCGGCGTGGAACGTGCGGATGCCGTCCCACAACGCGCGTCGTGCCTCCACGTCGAGGCCGGTCGTGGGTTCGTCGAGGAAGACCAGTCGCGGCCGCCCCGCGAAGGCCAACGCCACCGCGACGCGCCGTTGCTGCCCGCCCGAGAGGGAACCGGCCTGACGGTCGGCCATAGACGTCAGGCCGAACCGGTCGAGTAGTTCGTTGCGGTCGACGGGGTCGGCGAAGTGGCTCGACACGAAGTCGACGAGCTCTTTGACCCGCCAGTTCGTCGGCAAAGCCGTCTCCTGCGGTGTGACACCGATGACCCGTCGGGTCGCCTCGTCGCGTGGGTCGCCGCCGCAGACCTCGACGGTCCCCGATGTGGGGCGACGCAGCCCCACCAGCAGGTTGATCAGTGTGGTCTTGCCGGCGCCGTTGGGGCCCAACAGGCCCAGAACCTGACCGGCGGGTATCTCTAGGGAAACGTCGTCGACGGCCGTGTGGTCGCCATACTTTTTGCTCAGTCCAATGGTGCGGGCGAGAACGGTCATCACTGCACTTCCGTTGTTTGAAGGGCCGGCGTTGCTTGATGGGCCGGATCGGACATGAGTTCCGGCGGCTGGGGAAACGCGAACGGGAACGGGTCGGTGTGCGGGACGACCAGCCAGGCCTGCCCGGTGCTGCCGCTGGTGAGCACCGACTCGGCCGCATCGGCCACGTGCTCCGGCGACAGGACCGCCATACCCACCGACCTCAGGTACGGGACCGCATCACCGAGGATCGGTGTGTCGATGAAGGTGGGACACAGGGCGTTGAGCGTGACACCGCGTTCGGCGACGGTGGGGGCGACCGACCGCACCAGCCCCACGACGGCGTGCTTCGACGCGGCATACAGGGGGTTGAACGGGCTGGCGGAGACCCCCGAGAGGCTGGACATGACAAGAATCGACCCGGATCCCTGTGTCTTGAAGACGTCCAGGGCCGCCTTGGTTCCGTAGACGACACCGTCGAGGTTGACGGCGACGATGTTTCGATACCGCTCGAGGTCGAAGTTGTCGACGTACGCGCCGGTTTCGCCGATACCGGCGTTCAAGACGGCCACGTCGAGGCGCCCGAACCGGTCGACGGCCACGGCCATGGCGGCGTGATTGTCGTCGAGGCCGGTGACATCGGTGTGGACGAACACGCCGTTGATCGCGTCGGCGACGTCCTTCCCGGCGGGATCGACGTCGGCGACGACGACGTGGGCGCCGCGAGAGGCGAAGCGGCGGGCGACGGCGGCGCCGATCCCGCTTGCCGCGCCCGTGACGACGGCCACCTGTCCTGTGAGGTCGATCATTGGTGCTCCTTGGGGTCAAGGGCGCGGGTGGCCCGGTCGAAGACCTTCGTGATTTCGGCGATGTTGACGTCGATGACCCGGTCGCGGTCGGGGTCGCGGGACAGTTGAGGCGGGACGGTGTCGATGGCGGCGCGGACGAGCCGTGCCATGACCTTCGGGTCGAAGTCGCCGAAATCGCCGTTGGCCTGTCCGGTGTGGAATATGCCGACCAGGGGTGCGAGCGTTCCGTCCTCGACGGCGGAGGCTTCGGTGTCGGGCGCGGAGGAGACCGCTGTTCCCGCGGCGGTGAAGATCTCGACGAGCGCGACCATCCGTTCGGGGTGGGCGCGCATGTATTCGAGGTTCGCGGTGATGTAGGCGCGCAATTGCGCGGGCGGGCGTGTCTCGGCTTCTATGCGCGGGCCCATGAACGTTGCGCCGTCCATATAGATCATGGTGGCTACTTCCCGGATCAGCTCCGCCTTGCCCGCGAAGTGGTACGAGATCAGCCCGCGACTGATGCCGGCTTTGGAGGCGATGCGTTCCATCGAGGCGCGGGGGTACCCGGCTTCGGCGATGGTCTCGATGGCGGCGGCGACGATCTGGGTGCGTCGCGCCTCTTCGATGAACGACCGACCCTTCTGGCCGTCCGGTTCATTTTTTGGCTGCATGGCCAAAATGTAGCACAGCAGGCCAATAAGTTGGTCGAGTGGAAAGTTATTCCAGGTCATGGCTTGTTTGGGGTGTTCCGTCGTCGTCGAGTCGGTTCGGTCGGATGCGAATGCGACCACCGAAGGAGGTCTAGCGGCAACCCTCGGTATCGTGACGTTGGCGGCACGTCCGTTCGTGTGTTCCGTGCGTCGGGACGCTCGGGTCGTCACGGGGCGGCGCCCCGCCCGTCCGGCACGCAGGCGTCACATGTAGACGCCGAAAAAACCGTGTGAACAGTGGACTTGACGACCGCCTCTAATACCTTCGGGCCGAAAAATGCGACGAGCGGCGGCGGGCGCCGACTGGGTGGCCGACCCTTGATTAAGTGACAGTCGTCCATCTTGTGAGCCCGACGAGACCTCGGCATGATTTAGGGGAAGGGGACTTTGCCCCCTTATCTCGAGCTCAGAAAGAGGGTATGCACATGTCTTCGGGTGCCATCACTTCCGAAAATGTCCAGGAAGCCATCGCCAAACACCTGACCGATGCCTTCAGCGACGACGACATTCGTGAACTGTCGCAGCACTTCCGTCGCGAAGGCTATGTCAAGTTGCCGAACATGGTGTCGCAGGACATTTTCAAGGCCGTGGCCGACGAGACGCGTCGCGTGATCGACCTCAATGCCAAGCGCATCGACATCAAGCTCAAGGAAACCGGCGACACCCCCCGGTACATGAGCACCGTGAGCCAGGCGTCGATCAAGAACGACAGCAAACTGGTTCCGGCCGTCTACGAGTCGGAGGAGCTGAAAGGCTTCCTGAGCCGTATCGCCGCCGAGGAAGTGGTGGACTGCCCCTGGGAGGGCGAGAAGTACATCATGATCCGGCAGGAAAAGAAGGGTGACACCCACGGTTGGCACTGGGGAGACTTCCCGTTCACCGTCATCTGGATCATCGAGGCCCCCTCGAGCGAATACGGTGGAATGCTCCAGTGTGTTCCCCACACCGACTGGAACAAGGACGACCCCCGGGTTCACGACTACCTGATCAACAACCCGATCAAGACCTACGCCCACGCCACCGGCGAAATGTACTTCCTGCGTTCGGACACGACGCTGCACCGCACCGTCCCGCTGAACGAAGACCGGACCCGCATCATCCTGAACACCTGCTGGGGAAGCGCGAACGACCCGCGCGAACAGACCCACGAAACCATGGAAGCGATGTTCGACTAGTCCGTTTCCGTGGCCGAAGTCATCAACTCCTTAACGGACCGCCCGCGCCCTACTCGCGGACACCGCCACCGACGACGGCTTACCGATGATCCAACGTCGCTTTACCCCTTGCGGCGTTGGATCGTCGGCTTAACGGTTCGGTGGCCTTCGAAAGGCCGACGATGTCAGACCACCCCTTGACCCGAAAACAGCCCGGGGTCACCGCGATGGTTCCTTGCTACAACGAGGAAGCCTGCATTGAACGCGCCTACCAGACCATTCGTGTCGAGATCGACCGTTATGACGACGGCGAGATTTTGTTCATTGACGACGGTAGCGCCGACCGCACTCTGGAACTGATCAAACAATTCGCGGCAGCCGACAACCGCGTCAAGTACATCTCGTTTTCCCGAAACTTCGGTTTGGAGGCGGCGTTTTCAGCCGGATTCGCCTACGCCGCCAAAGAATGGACCGTCCAACTCGACGCCGACCTGCAGTCACCGCCCAACGAGATGCACCGGCTCGTCGACAAGGCCCTTGAAGGCTACGACCTGGTCTTCGGGATCCGTGAAGACCGCAAAGACCCCTGGATCAGGAAAACGGGATCGCGTGTCCAGCAATGGATTGCGCACAAACTGCTGGCGATACCGCTGCCCTTGAGGGCGTCGGTGTTCCGCGCCGTCCGCACCTCCGTGGCACGAAAGATCGTGGCCACCGGTGTCACGTCTCCCTATTTCATCGCCACCGCACCACTCATCGGCGCCCGGTACACCGCCATTCCGACCGAACACCAGCCCCGGACGGCCGGCTCGGCGAAATGGAACATGCTCAAGCTGATCTCACACTCGATGGACCTGTGGATCGGCTACTCGGTGCGCCCCCTGGCGATCGTGCACCTGACGGCCGTGGCCACCGCCCTGGGAGTGGCGGGCCTGCTCGTGGCGTTGCCGATGACAGCGTCCGACCTGCACATCCTGACGATCGCGGCGGTCCTGCTGAGTTCACTGACGTTTTTGGGCCTTGGCGTATTGACCCGGTACCTCATACCCCGCATTCGCGCGCGCAGTGAACTGCCGCAATACCTGATCAGAGAAAGCAACATACCCATTCAACCGGCAGACGACCTCTACGAGCACGAGCGTCACCATGCCCCAGCGACCATCGGATATCACAACACATGACCACACCCAATCTGGTAATTCTCGGCGGCGGAGAGGACCAGCTGCCGGCCTATGTCGAGGGGCGCCGCCTCGGATACCGCATCATCGGTGTCGACCAACGTCCCGATGCGTTGGGGGCGAAGCTAAGCGACGAGTTTCTCTGTGTCACAACCCGTGAGCCGGACGCGATCGCCGGGCAACTGGGTGACGTCGACGTGGCCGCGTTCATCTCGCCGGCCAGCGACGTGGCACAGTCCTCGGTGGCCGAACTGAACGAACGGTACCGGGGCGTCCGTCAACCGTCGCCCAAGGCGGTCGAGGCATCGCAGGACAAAAGCTACTTCCACTCCGTCGTCGCCGAGCTCGGATTCCCCGTATACGCGTTCGCGCAAAGCGACAGTGTCGACAAGCTCCTCACAGCGGCCAACGACATCGCCTTCCCGATGGTCGTCAAACCCACCGACTCCTCCGGCAGCAAAGGACTCAGCCTCGTCGACAACGCCGACGAGCTGCCCGAAGCCATCGCGGTGGCCCGCAAACACTCGTTCAGCGGAGAGGTGATCATCGAAGAGTTCGTCCAAGGACGACACTTCTCCGTCGAACGGTTCTCCCAAGACGGCCAAGCCGCGTTGACCGTCGTCACCGAACGCGGCCTCACTCCCATGCCGCACATGATCAGCATGTCGCACCTGGTACCCGCCGCACTCGACCCCAGCGTGCAGGAACGTCTCGAAAGCATGGTCGACGCGATCCTCGACCGGGTCGAACACCTCTCGGGGCCGGTCAACCTCGACTTCATCCTCGCCGACGACGGACGCATCCACTTCGTCGAAATGGGTGCCCGCCTCGGCGGCAACGGCATGCCGCTACTGGTGGAACAGGCCTTGGGCGTCAACACGGTCCAGGCGGCCATCAACCTCGCCGTCGGCAAACCGATGGCCATGGAACGTCATGAGGAACAACAGTTCGTCATGCTGCGCATTCTCGCCGCCGATCAGGACGGAAGCCTCAACGGGGTCTACGGCGCCGACGAGGTCGCCGAGCTCCCGGGTGTCATCGACGTGCGATTGTTCAAAAAAACCGGTGATAGCGTACGCCGGTACACACAGGCCGCGCACAAGCTCGGCTATCTCCTCGTCTCAGCGCCCAGCCGTGAAGAACTCCTGGCGCGTGTGGACGGTGCGGTACAAACCCTGCAGTTCGACATCCACCCCAACCCGTCGGAGAACAACCAATGAACCCCGTCCTACGCCGCAATCTCCCCTTCCTTGGACTGATAACGGTCGCAGTGGGGTTGGCCGCCTACGTCTGGCTGGCCATGCCGCACGACCGTGAAGTCCAGTCGCTGGGCATCTTCATCTTCAAGCTTCTGCCGTTCATCTTCGCGGCCGAAGCCATCGCCCGGCTCGACCAGGAACTGTTCAAACGGTTGAACGCGGCCATGGTGTTGCTGCCGATCTGCTTCATGGTGTTCTTCCTGTACTTCGTGCCGAAGATCTTCTACTACGTGGGAGACCACCCGAACGTCTACTACCACATCCTGACGCTCACACCGTTTTTGATCTTGACGTTCGCGTTGGCGCACCGGCTCGGCGGCGGTAGCCCCGGTGCCGCACGAAGAATCGCCTTCGGTCTGCTCCTCATCATGATCTCCGGCGCCGAAGACCTCGCCTTCCTGACCGTCAACGACCTGCGCGGCACCGACTTCCACCCGATCCCCGAGGTCTGGAACTGGGCGTCGCACATGGAGGTCCGACTCGGTCACCCGCCGAGCAAGAACGAAGCCTACGTCTTCATCGCGGTGCACCTGCTGATCGCGGCGTTCGTCCTGTTCGCCCCGACACGGTGGTTCGAGAAGCTCAACCCGTGGCGCAAGAAGAGCGTCCCGGCCACCGAGGAAGGCTGACAGGAGCCGAAGTGTTCATCCGTGAGGCGTTCAACATCCCCGTCACCATGGTCAGGCAGTACGCCGGACCGAACAGCATCCGACGCCGGAAACTACGGTGGATCAACGAGATGCTGACCCACAGCCGGGAACGCGTCCCCTACTACCGACAGGACGATCGGTACCACATCGGACCGATCACCGACCTGGCGCAGCTGGAACGGCTGCCGGTGCTGGAGAAGGCCGTACTGCGAGAACGCCCCACGGAAGACCTTCTCGCCGAAGGCATCGACCTGGACACCTGTCGCCGCTTCCAAACCAGCGGCAGCACCGGGCACCGGGTCACCGTCTGGCACGACGCGGTCACACACGACTACCACATGGCGGCGTGCTTTCGCCGGTTCGCCGCCACCCGCGCCTACCGTCCCACCGACCGGTTGACCCACATCCGTCCGTACGCGGCGCCGGAACGCGGTTTCGAAAAACTGAAACTGTTCCGGCGCCACCAGATCCTGTCCCACCTGCCGATGGAACAGATCAAGGCGGAACTGCTCGGCAACCGTCCGCACGTCCTGGCCGGGCAACCCGTCCACGTCCGGGAGGTGTTGCGTGCGTTGACCACCGACGAGTTGACGCAACTGCGCCGCACACTGCGCATGGTATTGACCGAATCGGAACTGCTGACGCCCGAACACCGGGCACGGCTCGTCGAAGGCTACGGAGTGCCCGTCTTCGACGAATACTCCGCCTTCGAGATCCTCAACATCTACTTCGAGTGCTCCAAAGGCGGTAAACACCTCGCCGAGGACCGGATCCACGTCGAAGTGCTCGACGACGACGGCAACAGTCTCCCCGACGGGCAGGAGGGGCGCCTCGTCATCACGCCCTATATGGAACGCGCGATGCCGCTGGTGCGTTACGCGATCGGCGACATCGGTGTCATCGGGACCGAACCGTGCGGGTGCGGACGGAAATTCCGAACCCTGGAACTGACCGTTGGACGGGCCAACGACTTCATCGTCCTGCCCAGCGGCAAACAGCTCTACCCCGACACATTCGTGTGGTTCGCCGCCATCCACGACGGCATCGACGAATGCTTCGTTCACCAGAACGCCGACGGCTCGGTGCGCATCAGCATCGTCCCCGCAGCACACGTCACCGACGTCAACGAGGTCTTCGACAGCGTCCGAAAAGAAATGTTCCGTCTCGCCGGCCACGAGTTCGACCTCGAACTGGTGACCGCCGAAAAACTGCCGCTGACCGTGGGAGGCAAGGGAAAGTTCATCACATCGGAGTATCCGGGTGAGTCTTAGCAAGTTCGTCGAATCGGCGCGGCTTCTGATCTCGAAGCTTTCGATTCGCACGATTCTTCCGTTGGTGGGCGCTCGAGCCGTGTACCGGGTCGGCATGGCCCTGTCGAGCGTCATCCTGATCGTCGAATGGGGCAAGGACGAGTTCGCCGGGTACGCCCTGGCGATCGGCACCTTCGGTGTCCTGTCGTTCGTCACCACCATGGGTGTGGAGAAGTCGGCACTCAAGCTCATTCCACGAGCCCGCTACACCGCCAGGCAGCTGACGACGCTCTTCGTGCTGCTACCCGCCCTACTCAGCGCCGCGTGCGCTCTCGGCGTGGTGTGGTACGGCCTCAACTCCGACTATCCACTCCTCATGATCATGGGTGGCGGCCTCGCCATCTGCGGAGGCGTCAACCAGGTCCTGGTAGGACTTCACCGGGTGCACGGCCGACCGCACCGCGACATGATCAACTATTTGTTGCTGTTCGTGTCGGTCGTCGTCGCCGTGGCGTGCGCCGTGTTCGGGGGCCTCGGTCCCGTCGGTGTCATGGGCATCATGCTCGGCTCGGTTTTCGTCGCGAACCTCATCCTGGTTCCCACACTTCCGCTGACACGCGTGCGCAACATCCGCAAACCGCTCGTCTGGAGCTCGATACGGGCCTCGGCCTTGATGTCGGCCGACGAGATCGCCGGGTCGGCCATCATCAGTCTCGGTTTCCTCCTCATCGGGCACAGCGACTTCCGCAGCCAGGCCGCCTACATGTACGTCGTCCTCGAAAGCTCGACGTTCATGATGGCCGGATTCGGATACATCCTTCGCATCCTCCAGCCCCGCATCTCGGTCTACATGCACCGCAGCGACTCCGCCGCCGCCATGTTCGAGCGCGCAAAATACTGGCTCAAAATCATGTTGATCAGCGGCCCGCCCTACCTGGTCCTCGTCGCCGTCGGCGGCTTCACCTGGGAGGCCACCACCGGTGCACCGGCAGGGCCGGTCCTGATCTTCCTGCTCTACCTGAGCAGTGTGCCGTTCTTCCTCCTCATCGGCACCATCAACTACCTCCTGGAAAACCACGACAACACGTCGTTCATCTCGACCGCGGCCGGCTCCATGGCGGGAATGATCGGTGCGTGCGCCGTGTCTCTGGCGCTCGTGCCGTGGATCGGTGCGCTCGGGGCCATGCTCACCTGGGCGTTGGCCGACATCATTCACGCCGCGACCATCCTGCTGATCTTCCGCTACAAACGGAAGACCACTTTGTCGGCACCGGCCGCAGAAACGTCCACAGTTGACTCGGTGTGCCGACCGGTCGACACATTTGAAAGGAACGGGTTACCCCGATGACAAAATCGACAGTGCTCGTCACCGGTGGCGCCGGTTTCATGGGCGCCAACCTCACCATGGAACTTCTCCACAAGGGTCACCGAGTCGTCGTCCTCGACGACCTCTCCGGCGGTTCCCGTGACAACGTGCCCGACGACGCCGAGTTCCGCCACGGCAACATCTGCGACGACGAGCTTGTCGACGAACTCTTCGACACCCACGGCTTCGACCACGTCTTCCACCTGGCCGCCTACGCCGCCGAAGGCCTCAGCCACTTCATCAAACGGTTCAACTACAACAACAACGTCATCGGCAGCGTCAACCTCATCAACGCGTCGGTACGAACCGGAACCGTCAAACGTTTCGTCTTCACCTCCTCCATCGCCGTCTACGGAGCCAACCAGCTGCCGATGACCGAGGAACTCGTGCCCGCCCCCGAAGACTCCTACGGCATCGCCAAATACGCCGTCGAACGCGAACTCGCCGTCACACACGAAATGTTCGACCTTCCGTACACGATCTTCCGCCCGCACAACGTTTACGGCGAATACCAGAACATCGGCGACCGATACCGCAACGTCATCGGGATCTTCATGAACCAGGCGATGCGCGGCGAACCGTTCACGATCTTCGGAGACGGCGAACAGAATCGCGCGTTCAGCTACATCGGCGACGTCGTCCCGGCGTTGGCGCGATGCATCGACCTGCCCGACACGATCGGCGAAACCTACAACGTCGGCGGCGACAACGTATACACCGTCAACGAACTGGCGCAACAGACCGCCGCCGTCATGGGAGTGGACCTGTCGGTGAACCACCTGCCCAAACGCAACGAGGTTCACAGCGCCTACGCCGACCACTCCAAGGCACGCAAAGCTTTCGACCTCGTCGACTCCGTGCCACTGGGAGAAGGCCTGGCACGGATGGCCGACTGGGTGAAAAGACAAGGCCCACAAGAACCCTCGGTCTTCAGCGACATCGAAATTCGTAAAAACCTGCCGCCCTCCTGGGCTGCCGTACTGGACGGATAGGGGACGGTCATGCCTCGGATGCTTCGGTCGACGATCGCGTTGGCGCCGGTGGCGAAGAACCTGTCGGTGGCGTGGTCACGCGACCGGCGCGGCTTCGACCGGTTGAAAGAACTGCAAAGCCGTCAACTCCGCGACCTCGTCACACACGCCTACACCAACGTCCCGTACTTTCGGCGAATCCTCGACGCCGACACGGTCGCGTCCATCGAAACGGCCGCCGACCTGTCGCGCATACCCGTCCTGGACCGCAAAACCGTGCACGATCTCCCCGCGGAGGACCTGCTAGCCGAAGGCTTCACTCCTGACAACACCCGGGCCGCGACCACCAGCGGATCGTCGGGCATCCCGGTCACGTTCCGCAACTCCGAACGCGACCTCGGATACCTGCGCGCCACCTACCTTCAGGACATGCTCGCGTCGGGGCTGCGCATGTTCGACCGGATCGGCTACTTCCGGACCGCGTCGTTCCTGCGCCACCCCCTGGAACGGTTCGGCGTCATGCGGAACCTGCACATGGACACGAGCCTGCCGCTGGAAGAACAGGTCGACAACTTCCTCGCAGCAAAACCCACGTTCCTGTTCGGGTTCCCCAACGTCATAGGCACCCTCGTGGAGGAACTTCAGCGGCGAGGCATCGAATACAACCGGGTCCACACCGTCGTCCTCGGCGGTGAACGCCTCACACCCTCCACCCGCGCCAACATCCTCGACTACTTCGGCGCCCGCGCACACGAAATCTATGCATCGGTGGAAATGTTCACCGCCGCACGGACCTGTCCCGAAGGCGCACTCCACGTCAAATCCGGCAACGTCGTCGTCGAAGTGGAACACGACGACGGCAGCGTATCGGTTGAAGACGGGGAAGGCGAAGTCGTCGTCACGCGACTGCACAGCGAGGCGATGCCGCTCCTGAGATACCGCGTCGGAGACCGAGTACGTATACGCCCCAACGATTGCAGCTGTAAAGTCGCGCACACTCCCATCGTCGAGGAGGTCATCGGTCGCAGCCAGGAACGGCTCACCCTCACCGACGGCCGACACATCCACGGGGACTTCCTCACCAAGGTCATCGAACGACACCCGGCAGTGAAACGGATGCAACTGATCCAACGTCGACCCGGCCAACTGTCGGTTTCCGTGGTACTCAAACCCGACTCGACCGAAATCACCGACCGGATCACCGAGGACCTCCACAAGGCCATCTCCGGGTTCGAGATCGACGTGAACTCCGTGGAGACGATCGCTCCCGAAGCCAACGGCAAAATCAAAACCGTGAAAACAGAGGTGTCGCAATGATCGGCGCATTGGGTGTCGGGTGGAAGGTGTGGCGGGCCCAATGGCTCTCCCAACCCCGATTGGACGCCCTCAGATCCCGACTGTTGACGCGCACCATCGCCGGGGCCGCCGCCCTGCCCTTCTACCAGGACATGTGGCGCGGCGTCGACAGCGCCACCGTCACCGACCCGACGAAACTCGTGTCACTGCCCACCATCACCAAGGCCGACTTCCGCGACCGTCTCGACGAGATCACCGCGCCCGGTTTCGACGAAAACAACACCTCGGTCAGTTATACGTCCGGTTCCTCCGGCGCCACCATGCGTCTACTCCACGACCTGGACAGCAAGCAGTACTACAACGCCGCATGGATCCGCGCCCACATGGCCTACGGAGTGAAACCCCACCACCGCACCGCCTACTTCCGGTTCGAAGCCGTTTCGCCCGGCGTCACCGCGAAACTGCGCGTGTTCCGCAACGAGTTCGTTCCGTTCACCACCGGTGACGAGATGATGGCGCACCTGCGTCGTATCCGCCCGCACGTCCTCGGCGGCTACCCCAGCTATCTCGCCGAGCTGATCACCATGGTGCCCGCCGAAGACCTGCGTTCGCTGGGCGTCCGATGGGTCTACGCCGGCGCGGAAACCATGCCGGCGCAACTGAAATGGCAGCTGGAACGTATCTTCGACTGCCCCTACGTCGACATGTACGGCTCCACCGAATTCGAGAACATGGCGTTCCAGTGCACGCACGGGACCCGCCACGTCAGCGACGACACCATGATCCTGGAAGTCGTCGACGACGCCGGAGAACCCGTCGGGCCCGGCGAGGTCGGCGACATCGTCGTCACCGGGCTCCGCAACGACGCGATGCCGCTGATCCGTTATCGCATCGGCGACCGAGGAGCCTGGAGCGACCGACCCTGCGAATGCGGGCGACGCTTCACCGTCCTCCCTCGACTCGAAGGCCGAACACTGGAGGCCGTCGTCACGCCGAGCGGCCGCCGGTACCCAGTGATCCTGCTCGACGAAGACCTGATCCACATCGAAACACTCTTCCAGTTCCAAGTGGTTCAGGAAACGATCGACACGTTGACGTTGAACATCGTCTGTGCACCCGGAACCGAGGAGGAGACCCGCGTCAAGGCACAAAAGGCGTTGGTCGACGTGTTCGAGGAACCCATGAACGTCACTACCAAGGTCGTCGACTCGATCCCGCGAAGCTCGGGAGGAAAGGTTAAGGCGATCGTTCCGTTGCCCACTCGGGACTGATATGCGACGTCAGTCCATGTCACCGGCCAACAGGACCGGCTCGTCGTGCACCCCGCAGCGACCCAGCCGCGCGGCGGCCCCGCCGGTCGGCGCAATATGGAGCAACGTCGGGTTGTCGCGGTCGGTCCTGCTGAACACGACGAGACCGTCCAACATCCTCACGTCGACCCGGCGGGGATTGAGGTGCACCGATCCGCAGGATCGCCGTGCGCCCAGGTAGCCCAAATCCTCGTCGTACAGGACGTCGAGCCGAGCCAACTCCGTCACGCCGCCGCGCAACAGGATCTGATCCCCGTCGACGGTCTGCGGCTCCAACCCCAGGCCCGCCAACTGCCGTGCGTCGCCCAACAGCACCCGCCGCGCGGTCGACGTGTACGCCGTGAACGTCGTGCGACGAAGGTCGTTCTCCGCATGGGGGTCGACCTCGGCGTCGTGCGTCAACACCACACGGTAACGACCAGACCCGTCCGGGCCGATACTCGTCAGGTCCCGCAGGCCCGGCTGAACGTCGAAGACGGTGTCGTCACGCGAATAACGTTCCGTGAACAGCAACGCCTCATACAGCTCCCGGCCCCGCAGAACGGGGTGCTCGCCGGCCGCCTCGCCGACCGGCGTGAACCGGTGGCGGGCGGCCAGTTCCGCCGCGGGCACGGCGACCGGGATCGGCGTCGGGTCACCGGTTTCAGCCCACTGCTCACGGTAAAACGGGACGCGTCGATACGCCCGGTCAACGGTTCGCCGATAGGCCTTGACGGGGTCGTGACGCCGCGGTCGTAGTGCCCGCATGGTCAGCGGAGGGTGTTCTGGTCGTGGACCAGCAGCCATTTCCCGTCTTTACGGCGGAAGCTGAGGCTCAACACGTACGACATGGAGTACGGTTCGCCGTCGCCGTCCAGGTCGTCGTAGGTGACGTCGTAGATCACGGTGCCGGTCTCGTCGTCGGAACGGGTGGAGGCCACGGTGGTGGTCATCTTCCAGTCCGGGTCCTCAAACCATCCCTTATGGAATTCCTCGACTTCTTCACGGCCCGACAGCAACGTGCCGTTGGGCAGAATGACGGTGACGTCGTCGGCGATGGTGGCCGAGAACCCGGGCAGGTCTCGTTGGCGCACGGTGTCGAGGTGCGCGGCCACGGACTCGTCGAAGTTCATGGTGTTCTCTCCTGGTGTGGAATCAAAAAGCGGCTGCGACGGCGTACATGGGAACCTGAACGCAGCCAAAACGCCGTTTAAGATCGAACATTCCCTTACCGAACTCCACGGTGTGCAGCCGGTGCTCGATCAGATAGGCGACCTCCCGAAGGTACAGGTCGTGATACAGCTGTAGACGTTTGGACCGTGCCGACTCCAACGAGCCGGTGATCGTCGTGCACAGCACGCCGCCGGCGACGAAAGCAAGGTCAAAAGATTCCAGCTCGCCCGACGTCGCCGACTCGTGGATGAAGTACCGCACGCTCGGCTCATTATTCAAGTGTTCGAAGTACTTGTGCGGCAACGGAACCAGCACATCGTTCGCCTCAAGATGTTTCGACCGCGTCATCGTGTCCAACCGGCTGGCCTGAACCGGGTCGACCGCATCGACACCGCTACGCACACGAATCTCCGACGACGCGTCGACGCCCTCGTGAATCCCGGTGAACGTGCGGCGCCGACTACGCGGAAGCCCCGCAAAATAGTCGTCCATGCTCTCCCACGTGTTGTGCAACACGATGTTGGGCGAAACCGGTCGGCTCAACCGAAACCAGCCGTCGACGATGCCGACGGTCGTATCGAGCAGGTTGTTGTAGACGACACCGAAGCAGCGCAGCCCCAGCCGTCGCCGCAGTCCACGTTCGAACGCCAAACACGCACGGCGGCGATCCTTGAGGTCCAACGCACTCGCGAACGTGAAACCCTGATTGAAACCGGCCAACAACCGACAGAAATACAACCCCAACGACGGCTTACCGGGGGAGCTGTACTGAGCCTTCCGCGGCGTGTAGGGGCCGAAGTCGCCCGTGAACAACGCCACCGGGACGTCGCCGTCCGACACCAATCCCAAGTAAACGGTCCGCTGTGAACACCACGCCAAAGCCGTCAGCGCGTTTGCATCCCACGCCGCCGAAAGGCCCTCGGACCCGCGCAGCTTCTCCCAGCCGTCCGGGATCGGGTCGGTGCGGGGATCGATGATCTCAGCCTTCACCGCTACCTTGTCCGTCCAATCTGTTCAACAACAGGTCACGTAGTGGGCGTCGCCCGGACTCGCGGTGTTCCACGACGGCCCCCAGCAGCGTCGCCTCGCCGAACACCGACAGCAGGGTGCGCAACGCCGGTCCGCTGGTCACACCGAACAGCGAAGCGTGCAACCGCGCGTGCCGCTCCCGATCCCAAGCGCCCTCGAACGTGTCACCCTCAAACAACGGAGCATCCTCCTCCGCCTCACTCGACAACCACGACGCCTCTCGACCCGCCAGCCGTATCCACGCCATCGCGTGACGCACCCGCTCGGCCCGCCGAGCCCCGTCGCCCGTCTCCGTCTTCTCCAATGTAGCCAACACGTGGCCCTCGTCGTAGCAATGAGAGTGAAGCAGCCCGATCACACGACGCATTCCCGGCAGCCCGGGCTCCGGAAACGGTTCATCGGTCATGAGCCGATACAGCAGTTGACGACGCTCGTCGCCCGGCAACTCCCGCACGAACCGGTCGTAATCGGCGTATGCGGCCAAGAACGTGTCCCGTTGCAGACTGATCCGAATGTCCGACAGACAGTTGCGGCGGCTGTACAGCCACAGAACCATCGGCGCCGGCATGACCGCCAACAGGTGCCCCGGCAGCAGGCCACCCCGCTGCGACCCCGAGATCTTCCGACGCTGCCCGGGTTCACGGACGAGCCCATACGGGACGATGACCGGCTGATGCGAATTCAAGAACCGTTGGTACAGCGGCTGAGTACGGTGCATTGTGCTGCCGGCGCTGCAGTGATCCTGCCCCGCCGGTTCACAGTCGATCCGCTCGTGCGTCACCCGCAACGTCCAGTCCAACGCCCACGACGGCTTCACCGGGCCCGCCTTTGCCGTCGTCAACACCGCCGTGCAGTTCAGGCACCGGTAACGCACCCGTTCCGGGTGCAGACGCAGAATCCGCGTCTCGTTCCGACCGCACTGTTCGCAATAGACCGAGAAGAGACGCTTTTCGTCGGCCCCCAACAGTTTCGCCAAATGCCGTCGGCCTCTGATGTAGCGACGTTGTAGATCCGCGTACGTTCCGGCCGTGTACCGCTCCCACTGGTAATGCGTGTGCCACGACGAAGACGCCGGCGTCTTGCCATCCATATTGGCTTCCGGTGGGCAGATGCCCAACGACTTGAGCTCGGCGATGTAAGCCCGACAGATCGCGGTCGCGCGTTCCTGCGCAGCCGCCAACGGCCGACCCGCGTAGTCGGCCAGCTCCGGGTCCCGCTTCGCCTGACTCGGCCGAAACGGATCGTAGTCGTCGAAACTCAACAGGATCGCCGACCGCCGCCCCATCTGCTGCAACGCCCGATGCACCAGATGCGCGCACACCGTGTCTCGCAGATTGCCGATGTGAAACGGGCCGCTGGGGGACATGCTCGTCTGAATCAGGATGCGGTGATTCTCCGGATGCCGCCGAGCCAGTCGCGCCGCGTAGTCGAACGCCCAGTGCGGCTGCGAACGATCTTGAGCGAACAAGTCCGCATAACCGATGTCGCGCTTGCGTTTCATCACCGTGCCCGGTGCTTGTGACGGTGCGTGGTCATGGGCGGTCTTCACAGATTCACACTGCGCGTCGTGGACAGAAGCATGGACCGAGTGAGCTCGGCCTTGTTGCCAAGCTTCATCTTCGCGCGCGCACGTTTCACGTACGTGTCCACCGTGTGGCGACTGATCCCCAACCGCCGGGCCGTCTGATCGTGGGTGAGGCCATGCGAAATATGCGTCAACACCGAGTGCTCCCGAGGCGACAACGGCGTACTGTCCCGCATCTTCGCCGCCGCCTGCGGCACGGCCTTACCATCGGCGACCAACCGAACCGTCTCCACGAACTGCTCGGGTGAACTGCGTTTTTCGATGTAGGTGAGGGCTCCCGCCTCCAGACATTCGACCAGCTCCGGCGTCCAACGGTGAGCCGAAACGATGACCTTCGCCTGACGCGCGAAAGCCGCGATCACCGACAGGCACGGGCGGTCTCCCGTGGCGTAGGCGTCGATCACGATCACATCCGTGATCGAGGCGTCCAACAGTTCCGGGTCGGTGTGCATCGCGACCACCCGCATGCCCGGTACGGCGTCGTAGACGCTTTGCATGCCGCGCAAAGTCACGGGGTGTCCGTCGACGAGACCGATGTCGACGGTCGAAGCCGCGCCGAGCGGAGCGGCGACGGGGTCGCGGGGTTGAGTTGCTACGGGGCTCATCGTGCAATCCATTCGTCGGCGTATTCCCGCGCCATCAGGCCTGCAATGTTGGTGTCGGCGGGCATGCGGCGTCGGTGGCCCTCCTGCGGCTCCATGGCCCCGTTTGTGCGCAGGTGATACGCGAACGCGTGCATTGCGATTCGCACCGGCCATGGATGTAGGGGATCCGAGGCGGACTAAAACAAGGATACCCATTTGTCGCAACGACGTCAGGTTGGCCAAGGCCCGTCGACCTTCTCGGATGCCACACGCGAAAAGGCATGAGAAACACCACAGTGCGCATTGTGTGTAACGACTCGGAAACGCGACGATGCGTAGTGTTCGGCCTATTGTGGCGGCCCGTTCACTGTCGGTGGGTCGCGGTCGTTCGATTTGGAGCATTAGGTCGCTTATGGTGGAAACAAGGGTGTCTACCGACGGTGTCCAATGCGCAACATTCCCGCCGGGTGGTCCGGTTGCGTGTGTGTCCGGTAGCGCTATGAAGCCTGGTCGACCGGACATCGACCGATCGGCGTAGAGACGGGTCGACGAGTCGACCTAAAATATTTCCCGGGCAAAGACGCCGCGCATCATCACACCCGGAGTTGTACCGTCCCCTGTGGCGCTACTGCGGTTTCCGTAACGCAATCATCACGGTAGTCCCGTTCGTATCACAGACGGGAAACGGTGATGTTCGAAGCGTGAACCGGTCTCGCCTGAACAGACCGATCAGTTGAGGATTCAAAACCATGCTGCACGGCGCCGCCTCCCTATTCCTCGCGCTCGCCATCATTGTGGCCCTGTGCCAACTCCTGCAACGATTGTGCGCACGTATTCGGCAACCCGTCGTGATCGGCGAAATGATCGCGGGCGTCATCCTCGGGCCGTCATTGCTGGGCGCCCTCCTACCCGATGCGCAACGGGCACTGTTCAACCCCGACGTGCTGTCCGCCCTCGACGTGATCAGCCAAGTCGGTCTCGTCCTGTTCATGTTCACCGTCGGCCTCGAGTTCTCACCGTCGAAAAACCGTGGCAGTGCGTCGGTGGGCATCGGCGTGTCCCTGATCGGCGTGGCCGTTCCACTCGCACTCGGAGTCGGCTTCGTCTACCTCGTTCACGACCACACGCCACTGCTGCCCGACGGCGTACCGCTCCTCGTCGGCGCGCTCTTCGTCGGACTGCTCCTGGCCATTACGGCGTTCCCCGTCATGGCGCGCATCATCGACGAACAAGGCCTCACCAACACCCGCTACGGCTCCCTGTCCCTCGCGGCCGGAGCCATCGACGACGTCGGCGCCTGGATCCTCATGGCCGTGGTCCTCGCGATGGCGGGCGCCACCGCCACCGGCGCGGTATGGCTGGCCGTCGGAGGGCTGGCCGGCTTCGTCGTCGTCCTGCTCCTCCTGCGTCCCCTGCTGCGCCGTGTATGGGCCACCGGATTCGGCGAAGGCGGCAAAGGCATCGCCGTCGCCCTGACCCTCATGCTGCTGTGCGCCTGGGTCACCGAAGGTATCGGCGTCCACGGCGTCATCGGTGCGTTCGCGCTCGGTGTCATCTTCCCGCCCGGCGACGTATCCGAACGCATGATCGCGGTGGTGCGACCCGTCACCGTAGCCCTGTTCCTCCCGCTGTTCTTCGCCTACTCCGGCCTACAAACCGACTTCCGGGCGCTCGCATCACCGGCCGCGTTGGCCGTCGGAGCCGCACTCGTGGCCATAGCGTTCATAGCGAAACTCGGCTCGTGCTCCGTGACCGCGAAAATCTTCGGCGAAACCTGGTACGACTCCACCAGAATCGGGTTCCTCATGAACACCCGAGGGCTCATGCAGCTCGTCGCCCTCAACATCGGCCTCCAAGCCGGGCTCGTCGCGCCGCCCCTGTTCGCCATGATCGTGGTGGTCGCGATCGTGACGACGCTGGCCGCCGTCCCCGGCCTCACGCTCGTCGACCGCATCGAAGCACGACGCGCCACCGTCGAAAAGGTTGAACAGGCGCCCGCGCCCATCAACGACGCC
>DXGR01000071.1 GCA_019113825.1 Candidatus Stackebrandtia excrementipullorum
ACCGCACTGGTAGGCGACGCGGCCACATCGTCAGGAGCCTCCGACTCACCAGAACACCCCACCACCGCCAACCCCACCACCGCGACCACAATCCACCGCACCGACTTCATCCAACTCACCCATCCCACATCACCTGGCGTCATAGACCAAGCCCCGATACACATCATCCAAACCGGCCGCCGCGACCTCGTCTTGCAAGCCGTACATGATCGCGGTCGCCGTCAACGCCTCACCGGACTTCTCCAGGTGCGACGCACTGCTTCCAAGCATCGTGTACAGCCGTTCCATAACCTGTGTCCAGATCCCGAAGACCGGGCCTGTTGAGGCACTGTCGTAATTTCCAACCGCGGGGTTGTAACCATCGGCCGACCGAGTGAACCCGGCCGCCAGTCCGGACTCCACGTCGAACCCGGCGATACGGCGATAGTTCGCGGCCAGGTTCGGCAGATAGATCTCACTGGCCTTGAACAACGCGTTCAAGTCAGCGCTGAACTGTTCACCGGTCTTGGGAGCCGGCCCCACCATATCCTTGGTGGCGATCGACGAATAACCGTCCGATATGGCGATCGAGGCTACCTCGGGTTTCTTCAACTGGAAGAAAGCCTCTTGTTGGGTGAGGTACACATCATCGCCATAACTTGTATGGATCGTCATGGCATAGCTGCGATCCTCGATCACTTCGAGGAACTCCGTGAGGTTGGTCCGCAACACCTGTTCGGTGTTGTCGACCTGCCCGAGATAGGTTTCGATCATCCGTCGGAAGTTGCCGTAGATCTCCCGCGGTGAGCCACCTTCGAACCGCACCTCAGCCTTCACCGCCTCCTGGTGGGCCGGACTGCCCACCACTGCAGCGGCGACAGTCGCCGCACCGGACACCATGCCGGCGATCGCCGACACCACCTGTGTTCCCGGGGAAAATGCGGTGGCCCCAGCCACCATCGAAGCGACACCAGAGACAATAGACAAAGCTTTTCCCCAGTCGATCTCGACCGAGAACTCCGGCACACCGGTGTACGAGTGGAAGAAGTCGATACCCTGGAAGAGCAGGTCAATGGACTCGGACCGTAGGCCCTTATAAGACTCACCGAGTACGGTCAGCGAGTCTTCCAGCGCTCGCGCGGTCATGGTCTGCCCCAACAGGATCGCCGGCAGTCGATCCAGATACGCCGCCCGGAACAGCTGAACGGCTTGTCCTTGGAACGGTGCCAGGTTAGTCGCCGCGGCGGTGTACTCACTCCACTCGTCGCTGACCGTGAACATTCCGCCCGCCTGGGTGCGGATGTCACCGTCTTCGGTGGCGATATTTATTTGAGACGCGGCCTCCACATCGGCGGCAGTGATGTCAGACGCCGGTGTCAACGCCGAACGCAACTGCTCCAATTGCGTCAACGGGATCCCGAAACCGGCGGGGCTGTATGACACGACCTTTTCAAACAGTGCTCCGACGCCTTCAAACTGACCGCGCTGTTCCTGCCAGGCCTGTCCATGCTCCAGGTACCAGGTCATCTCCATACCGAGGTCGTAGTGGAACGCTATGGTGCCTCGGTCATGGTCCACCACAATGCAGTGTGAAGGCATCGTCGCACTTCCCACCGTCGGCGATGCGCCGTAGGTCGCTCCACCTTGGAAGTACCAGTCGTAGAGCTGCTCCGGACTCTGATCGACCGAGCCGTACTCCCCCAGCCATTGCCAGGGAGCCATATGGTCATCTTCGGTGAAGACGTCCTGGTACGGATTATTTCGGATGTGCGCGGTCGTCACCAGGTCGATGAACTTATCGACCTGGCTCAGTACGTACCGATTGTCATCACCCGAATCGCTGGCAAAATCCGTGTCGTTGAACTGCACGACCCACCCCCGTTTGTCGGTAGTGGATTAAACACCAATACCCATTCGACGATATGCAATGCGAAGCCGCGATCGACCACACCGCTGACACGATTGGGTTACGATCCGGTCACGTGAGCGTCGGCGAGTCGCGGGCCTATGGTCGCTCTAGCCGCACTACCATCCTCGGCTGCGGCCTCTTGGGACGATCGCCTTGGCGAACAGGAAGAGTACGATCAATCCGACGGCGCAAATGGTGAACACAAACGCCTGCTCGCGCATCTTCTTACCCGGGTCGTCTGGGGCTACCGGCGCCATGGGTGGCGCCAGAAACTCCGCCTCCACTCCGCTGAGCACAGTGGTCAGTGCACGCGGTACGGGTTCAGTTCCCCGTGTCCCACCACCACGTTCCAGCCGTCCGCCGGGTGATCTGCGGTGATCAACAAGCGGTGCGTGATCTCGTCGGGCGTCAGGGCCGGATCGTACGACTTCAACAGTGCGGCCGTCGCCGATACGTAGGGAGCGGCGAAGCTGGTGCCGCCTTCCTCGCGGCGGCCGAAACCGCCTCCGCTGGGAGCAGGACCGTCGATCTCGGTTCCCGGTGCGGCGATGTCGACATAATCGCGCACACTGGACGATTCGACATGCCCGCCGTCGGGTCCGATCCCGGCGACCGCGATCACGTTCTCGTAGGCAGCCGGGTATTCCCGATTGCCGGTGGCACCGCTGTTTCCGGCGGCGGCGACCACCACGACACCTTCCTTGTGGGCACGCTCGATCGCGTTTTCCAAGGCGGTGGTGTGGATGGCGGTCAACGACAGGTTGATGACGTCGGCGCCCTCGTCGATGGCACTGTGGATCGCGTTGACGACCGGGACCACCAAGTCTTTACTCGACGAGCCCTCGATGCTCTCGATCACCCGGTAGGAGAGGGTCTCGACGTCGGGGGCTCGTGATTCCTAAGGGGCGCAAGGGTCGGCCACGTAGGGCCGCGTCCTTCGAGACGGTGCAACGGCTTCTCCGGGCGTCGCGCGAGGAAACGCATGGTGCATGGATCCGTCCGTATCTAGTGTTGTCGATCGCTGTCGGTCCCCGAACCGAGGAAGTCCGCCGCCTGGAACGGGCTGACGTCTTTCTTGATCCGGTCACGCTGGCTGAGGGGAGAGTGGTGCCGCCGCATATTCGGTGGATGAAATCGGTGCGTGAGGGTGATGCGATGAAGACGCTCAAGTCCTACCGCGCCACTGAATTGGCGCCAGTGGTGGTGTCGGTACTGCGGTGGTGGAAGGAGTATCAACGAGAGTCCCGGAAGAAGTCGGATCATCCATACCAGGACATCAGGTTGGTCTTCGGCACTGGAGACGACAAGCTTCGCTCTCACGGCAACGTCCGTCGCCGGGTCTACCAGTTGTGTGATAAGCACAAGATTCCGCGCATGACGCCAGCCGAGGCACGGGAAACGTTCGTGTCGATTCAATCGGCGCTGGGGGCCGATGAGGAGACCATCGCCGATGTGGTCGGGCACGCCACGACATCGACGACACGACGGATCTATCGTGATGAGTTGCGACCGGTGATTTCAGGCGGCGCCAAAACCATGGGGACATGGTTGGAGGAGCAGACGCAGAAGAACGACGAAAACAAGGAAGAAAATCGCCCTTAGGCCACCTTTTAGGCCACCTCGCCCCTCATCGGTTCATCCGGTGGGGGGCTTTTTTGCTGGTGGTCGATACTGGGATCGAACCAGTGACCTCTCCGGTGTGAACGGAGCGTGAGCCAATCTCGTGCGATATCACCGCATCCCGTAACACACTCCGATCGTTCGCCAACGTTCGGGGGTGTTCGCCGGCTTAGGCTCCCAATTAGGCTTTCTCGCCGCAAACGCCCAGCATTCCACAGAGGCTGAAACACCCCCAGTGCTTCAGCCTAAGAGGGAAAGTCTCGCTAGCTTATAACTAACTTAACAGTTTTATGTGTATCCCCCTAGTGCGATTGGGACACATGGCTTGGCTACGTGTGTCCCTGGTTTTGACTGGTCACGGGCTTAGGGACACACGGGACACGTGGGACACACGGGCCGCTCGATCCGCCAATGGAGGCGCTCCGTATACGAAGATGTGTATACTCAAAACCCACTCAGCAAGGAGGGTCGGTCATGGCACAGCCTGAGTACGTCGAAATCGCGGGCAGAATTGCGCGCGAGATCCGTAGTGGTGATCGCGCACCGGGTTCACGCATGGAGAGCTTGTCGGACATGCGAACCAAGCACAAGGTCTCAGACATTGTCATCCGAGGCGCGATGGACCTTCTCCAACGGCAAGGCTTGGTTCGTTCGGTGAGGCGCAAAGGGTTCTACGTGTCCGACTCGCCAAACCTCGTTCGGGTATCACCCGAGCGCCAAATGGAGTCTGCCGAGTCAACGTACGAAACCGAGTCCACATCGAAAAGCGAGGTAGACATTTCCCGGTCCCGCCAAACGGTCCCGGCCCCAGCCGATTTGGCTGAGCAATTCGGAGTCGAGCCTGGTACGCCCCTGGTGCACACCGTCACCCGGGCAACGGCTTCCGGTCGCCCGGCCTCAATCTCCGACACTTACCAGCTCGAAGGAGTCACCGGGATCGATGATGCTGCCACTCTCGAAGAGATCATCAGCGACCGAGTTCCCGATGGGGTTCATGCAGACTGGCTCAGCCTTGGTGCCGGAGAGCTGGTCAAGTCGGTTGAGCAGCGTTTCATCGGCCCGAATGGTCTTGTGATGTTTTCACGAGTGTCCTATCCGGCCGATCGCTACAGCGCTTTCGTGTTCAGGATGGCTCTGAACACTTAACGACGAACCCAGCCTTGAGCTCGGTCGTCGAGGTTCCACCAGGATGCGAAGTGGGGATCTGTCTCAACCAGATTCCACCTCTCCGAAAGGGCGGCGAAGAACCGGTCATCACCGGTCTTCCCGCCCTTTTGTTCTCCCACGTAGATCAATCGACTTCCGCCGGCCGCCTCGAACTGGGCCAACGTGGCAGAGGCCATGTTGTCCCCCCACCCCGGCGGCCAGCACAGGAAGAGCACCGTCTCGCCCGTTATGGCGAGTTCACGCGAGTCGCGCACCGGATACCAAGAACCATCACCGGTGAATGAATCGTTAGCGGAACTTCCGGGTGGGGCGGTGTCGTATGCGTGAACTGTCAACCCGCCTCGGGCGAGCTGGGACGCCCAATATCCGCGTCCCGCTCCAACGTCTGTAAGGGACTGTCCACCAGCGAATGCCGTCACCCATTTAAGCGTCTCCGGCGCCGGAATTGCGTAGGCATAAACGTCTTGAAGCACCGTTGCCGCGAATGCAAGTCGCGGCGCGCCCTCAGGGGAGCAACCATCAACGATCCGTCGGCCCTTCAAGGTGGACGTCATCGACGAGACGATGCTCCAGTAGGGATTGTCGGAGGCGGCCGGCGTCGTCATGAAGTACGCCATGCCGAGCTCAAACTGAGCGTCCCGATCATGATCGCCTGTTCCGGGCAGTTCCGGCGAGATCGCCAGGTACTCAGCAAGCTTGGGGTGTTCCTGTTGAAGACGGGCAGTGTCCTGGAGAAGGTCTATCAGCTCTTCTCGCTGATCCTCGGGGATCGAAGTCGCAAACATCCCACCATTCTCTCGCGTCTTGGGCCGCGCGTCTCCTGTCCTCGCGCCGCCATTTAGCTGTGATACAGCTCACTATTTGCTCTCAGGATTGTGCGTATACGAAGCTTCGTATACGTTAAATGAGTAAGGCCAAAGACGAAGTCCAGCAAGGACTTCGAGGGGCGGAGCTGTGTCTTCGCTCGCAAGGACCGTTTGCGGTCTCCGACGAGATGTCAGGAGACGACTCGGTTCGCACGTTCTTTGAGAACTTCATAGCGAGCTCGCATACATAAGGGACACACCATGACCTGCGGTTTCGGCTGTGGGTGCGTTGTCTCTGGTTAGCCCTTCCTAGTGGCGTCGGCGGCCTGTTGGTCGTCGGTGGCGGGTGCGATTCCCGCATAGGGCACGAGCCGGTCCAGATCGGACTGGCCAATCCATTGGAGGTTGCGATTCGAAGCGCAGCGAAAGCAAAGCAGCTGTGGCGCGGTGGGAGTCGGCCATCGACAAGTTGGACGCCTACGGGCGTAGCTCACGTCGGGATGACGCGGAGCACCGGCGACTCAATGACGCGGTTCTCCAAGCGGAGCAGAACGTCGGCTGGTTCCGACGCACGTTCCGGTAGAGGCGAAACCCAGCTTCGGCTGGGTCCGGTGTCCGGGTGGCTCCCGGCCCGCTGATGAGCCAAGCCAACCAGAAAGGACAGTCAGATGGATGCCGAGGACGCTCTCGACTTCATCCTGGACAGCATCGAGGGTCTTCACCCCCGGGATGTCCGGGATTACCTGTTCAGCACTGAGGACGAGCCCGATCACGAGACCTGTGTGGAGTTGGTGGGCCTGATTCATCGGGTCGCCGCTGTTTTGGGTTCGGCCGAGGTTCGGGCCGCTGTGCTCGCGGCTGCTGAGACCGATTGAGTCGGTTGTCTCCATCGTTACCAGGCGCCCTGTCTGGTGTTGGTGGTGTCCGCCGAATCGGACAGACGAATACACAAGGCGAGGCCCGGTAGTTGCACCTGCCGGGCCTCTTCGGGTCGCACCAATGGAAGGAGACCGACCCAATGAAAAGCTTCTCATCCCACGGTCCGGGCCACTGGCTCGACGCTGAGCCCACCGACGAGGCCCTGATGGTGATCGAGGCCGAAATGCCGGTCATCCAGGCTGAACTGATCCTCCTGGACGACGAGATCAAGCGACTCAGCCACGACGTCGCGTCCGAGCCGCCGGTACGGCGACGTGTACGTCGCCATCGTCGTCGTGTCATGGCCGCCATCAACTGGGCGGGGGTGGCCCGATGAGCACTCCCGCTCGCCCGGTTTATGTGTGGATGTTGCGCTTGGGTGTACTGGCCGGCCTCGTCGGTCTGGTCGTGATGGGCGTCGGCGTGTTCGCTGGCGACATCATCCTGATGGCTACCGGTATCGCCGTGATGACGCCAGCGGTGGCCGGCATCGTCACGGCTGCCCGTCGCCTTCCGCTGGGACCGTCCGGACGGGTCGGTGATGACCAGTGACGATCCGCTTGACCGGCACATACACCGAACTTCAGGACGCCATGGCTGATCTAGCCAAGGTCTTTCCCACGGTCACTGTGCTGGGGGTCTACCCGGTTTACGGCGGCAGTCACCCAGGGTGCTTGGGGCCTGTGCCTGATATGGCCCGGGTCGATCTGGAGGTGACCCGATGACCCGCATGGTGTGTGGGGCGCGTTATTGCACCCGGCCGGCCAGTACCGGTGGTGTGTGTCGTGATCACGGTGAGGCGCATCAGTTCCGCCAGGCGGCGCGGGTGTTGCGGGGCGGCCGGTGAGCCTGTGCGGCGCCGGTGGCGTCGCGGGAGTGATCGTCTTCTTGATCGGGCTGCTGTTGGGCAGCCCGATCCTTATTTTTGCCGGCATCGCCGGTGTGATCGTCGGCTACTGCATCGCCGCTCGCATCGACGAAAGCCACAGATAGCAACCATCCGGTACGACCCTGGGCGCCTCATCGCGGGCGCCCAGAGTCGTTCTGCCACAACGAAAGGAGTCCACGACGTGACTCGTTACATGGCGAAGTTCGACGACCCCGACGGTCACCGGTACAGCCTGCCGACGTACCCCTGGCAATCCGCGCCGACGGGCCTGGCAACGCGACGGCAGCTTCGTGGCCTGGGATTGTGCCCGGGTGGGCACGACCCGGTTGCGCAGGTCATGTGGCGCGGCCGGGGCGGCGACCGGGTTGGCTACCTCTACCGCATCGACCAAGCCCGCCCGAAGCGCACGGCGACGCCGGCCGTCCTGGCCGCTATCGCTAAAGCTCTCGAAGCTCGTCGCACCTGCGCGACCTGCGGCACGGTCCGCCCCTACTACATACCGACGTCCCTGGGTGAGTGCCTGCACTGCGCCTACCCACACATGTACGACGTGATTGGAGGTGCGGTGTGACCATCACCGACACCAGAACCGACCCGGCTACGGCGACGTCCGGGTCGGCGTACCCGCCCACCATCGCCGACCTCATGCCCCGGGCACGCGAACTCGCCGAGTCTGAGGGTGGTCTGCCGTCGCGAAACCAGATCATGTCGACGCTGCGAGTCGGCGCACCGAAGGCCCGCAAGATTCTTGCGGGCCTGGCGGGCGAAGGCTACGAACCCGCCACCGGACCCAAGCCCGACCCGAACCCGGACCCGGACGCACCGGACCCGGTCGCGGCCGACGGGGCCCGGGTAGAGACCGGACGAGCGGGGGACGTACCCGAAACCACCGAACCCGGACCCGATACGACCACTGTCGAACCCGGCCCCACCACCGAGACCGACCCGGACTCACCGGGTCCGGCCCAACCGGACCCGGTCACCGAGACTGTTGAGGCGCCGCAGGATACGGCCGTTGCAGACCCGGGTCCGGCCGTCGAAACGAAACCGGTCAAGCCGTCGCGGCCGATCGCAGTGTGGCCGGTCCTGCTGTTGCTTCTTCCGGCGACGGTGGCGATTTGGTCCGGCTGGGTCGGGCTAGGGGAATTGGCGGGCTTCGGTCCGGTGAATCCATTGCCGGGTATCGCCGACGACTTCGAGATCGACACCTCGATCACGCTGCCGATCGGGATGGAGACGTACAGCGCCTACGCCCTGTACGTGTGGCTGTCCGGCCGAGCCTCACAAAAGGCCGTTCGGTTCGCCCGGGCGTCGGCCCTGCTGGCCCTGGGTATCGGGTCGGCCGGGCAGGTCGCCTACCACCTGATCGCCGCACCCGACGCCGGAGCCGGACCCGTCATCACCGCCGTCGTCGCCTGCATCCCCGTCGCCGTCCTCGGACTCGGCGCGGCCCTAGCCCACCTCGTCAAAAACCACGACACCGACCACTAAACCATTCAGGAGACCACTGTGGACAACCGTTACACCTATTTCGTGACCTTCGCCCACCCGCAGGGCAGCGGCATGATCGAGATTCACATGAACCGGCCGGTCACCACCTGGGACGACATCCGGGGCATGACCGAGGTCGTCAAGAGCAGCGTGAATAACCCGGCCCCGGCCTGGGTCACGCTCACCGGCTACCAGCTCATGTCGGGCCCCGACACCTGCACCACGTGCGGCCGTTAGGCCCGTCCCGGACCCGATGACAGCGCCGGGTCCGGGTCCTCAACCACCACAACGAAAGGAGCACTCATGGGTTTGGCGCAGGATGGATTGGACATGTGGAAACGCGACCGTCGCCGGGACGTGACGCAGTGGTTCCGCCGACATGGTGCCGTGGCGGCTGCCACGGTGGCGGCGCAGCGGGTCGGCCGGCGCGGCTGGGAGGGCACGTACCGCACGGCCACCAGTGCTGCTGACGCGGTGCGGGAGCAGGTCGACGGCCTGCGGAAACGGCAACAGACTGAAGCGGCGCCGGTGGCTGACGGTGGGGCGGCTCGTGACGGTGCGGCGCGTGCTGCCCGTGCGACGGGGTCGCCTGCGGGTCAGTCCCTGGCCCTGGCGGCGGCCGTCCTCATCGACGAGGCCGAGGCCGTACAGGGCGCCACCGAGACCGTATCGACACTGGACGGCCTGGTAGTGGGGCTGGACGTGTACGCCGAGGCGGTGGAGCACCTGGCGGAGACGGTACGTGCCCGCAAGGGCGATCGGGCGGCGGTGAAGGCAGTCGACGAGTTGGCCGGCGCCGTATCCGATTTGACCGGTGAGGCTAAGCGCGTGCTGAAGGCCGTCTCGGGCCTGTACGCGGCCCAAGTCGAGCAGGAAGACCAGACAGGCGAAACCCTGCAATAACACCCATCAACCCCTCAAAAAGGTGGGCGAGCGGTTTCCGCTCGCCCCCCCTTTTTTTGTCTTGTGGAGGCCAGATGAGAACCCAAACGAGAAGCCGAAGCGTGATGCCGCGCCGCCGATACCACGACACGAAGGGCGTCGCCCTGGACGCGGCTGTTGCTGCGGTACAGGGGATCTGGGCGCGGCGACAGATGCTGGCGCCGATGCTGACGGCCGGCGTAGCCGCCCCGGCCGCGTTGACAGCCCACGCCACTAGCGCCTTGGTCGACGGGGCGACACCGTATGTGGCTACCGGTGGCGCCCTGACGATCGCGGCCGCGGCCGCCGTGGCCTACACCCAGCCGGACGGGCTGCGGGTGCCCGCCTACGCCACCGTCGCAACACTGGGCGCCACCGGGGTCTGGGCCGCAATCGACCCGTGGACCCCGCACCCATGGGGCGTCATGGGCTTGTCCGCCATGGCATGCCAGGCGGCGTGGCTGGTGGGTCGGGCCATGGTCGCCACCGACGCCACCGCCAAAGCGAAGGCCAAAGGCGAACGTCTGGTGGAGGCGGCGAAGTGGGACGGCCACGTGTCCGGCCTGTCGCGCACCAAAAACTACACCGAATGGCGGATCAGCCTCGGCATCGGCACCCGCGCCGCCTCGATTAAGGTCTCCGACGTCGCGCACATCCTCGGCGTCACACCCGACCGTGTCCACGTCTGGCCCGGCACCACCAGCCGTGAAGTGACCATCCGAGTGATGAACAAACGACCATCGTCGAAACCGACCCGGCACCCGGCCCTGGTGGCCGCCACGGCCGATGAATGGGCGCCCGGCGCCCGGACGGTGTGTGATCCGATCCCGATCGGGCCGTCACCGGCCGGCCTGGGCGACCCGATCACCATGTCGCC
>DXGR01000072.1 GCA_019113825.1 Candidatus Stackebrandtia excrementipullorum
CTCGGTCTGATCAGGGCCGTCGAAAAGTTCGACTACACCAAGGGCTTCAAATTCTCCACCTACGCCACCTGGTGGATCCGCCAAGCCATCACCCGCGCCATGGCCGACCAGGCCCGCACCATCCGCATCCCCGCACACACCGTCGAACAGATCAACAAGATGGCCCGCATCCGTCGGGAGCTCATGGTCTCCCTGGGGCGCGAACCAAGTCACGAGGAAATCGCCACCGAATTGGGTGTCGAACCCTTCCGCGTCCTCGAGCTCATGTCGTACGACACCGAGCCGGTGAGCCTGGATCAGCCGGTCGGGGACGACCGCCATACGCCACTGTCCGACATCCTGCGTTGCCCGGTCGAGGAACAGCCTGGCGAATCAACCTCGTACCTGATGCTTCGCCGTGAGGTCAACGACGTCCTTACCTCGTTGTCCGCACGTGAGCAGGGCGTCCTGCGCCTACGGTTCGGTATCGACGACGGCCGCCAGCGGACCCTTGAAGAGGTCGGTAAGGCGTTTGGGCTGTCGCGTGAACGCGTGCGCCAGATCGAAAAACTCACGCTCCACAAACTGCGTCAACTGGCGTCGGCGGACAGGCTCGCCGAGTACGCCTGCTAATCGAATCCAACCGCCAGTAGGCTGCGTCACCTACCCGTGTGACGCAGCCTACTGGCGTGTCTTTGCTGGCAGGTACCATCGACCACACCACGAGGGTCAGGGCGACCCTGGGGAATCAACACACTGGTGCCGACGTTCTCGTCACTGACGGCGCGTATAGCACCACAGTGATTCAACGCAAAGGACGGCGGGCGTGACAACCGATCTTGTGGACACCACCGAAATGTATCTGCGGACGATCCTTGAGCTCGAAGAGGAGGGGGTGGCCCCTCTCCGAGCGCGGATCGCCGAACGATTGAGCCAAAGCGGCCCCACGGTAAGTCAAACCGTGGCCCGCATGCAACGAGACAACCTGCTCGTGGTCCTGGGAGACCGTCACCTGGAATTGACCGAACTGGGACGTGAACGTGCCGTGGGCGTCATGCGCAAACACCGCCTGGCGGAGTTGCTACTGGTCGACGTCATCGGGATGTCGTATGAAGACGCCCACGATGAAGCCTGTCGTTGGGAGCACGTGATGAGCGACGCCGTCGAACGCAAGGTGTTCGAGTTGCTCAAATACCCCACTCATTCCCCGTACGGGAACCCGATCCCGGGGCTGGAAGCCCTCGGCGCGTCCACCTCGGCCGACCAGATAGACCCGGCCGAACGACACCTCGCATCGAACGGGCTGCCCGCTACGGTCCGGGTCACCCGGCTGTGCGAAAGCGTCCAAACCGACGCCGGTGTTCTTCATGAACTACACCGCTCCGGTGTCAACCCGGGCGCCCTGGTCAGCGTCGAGCAACTCGGCGACGAGGTGGTCATCACTCACCAGGAGTCCACGACGAGGCTGTCGCGTCAAGACGCCAGCCGGGTATTCGTCGTACCCGCGGCCTGAACGAACGTAATCGAAACGTCTCGGTTACTTCTCGGCGTCGTCTTCGGCCGCAGCCAACTCATCGGCGGTGCGAGCGATCTCGACCAACGCGTCGACGGTCTCTCGCACCGTCTCCTTTTCGCTGCCTTCGGCACTGGTATATCTCAGGCTGTACATGTGTCCGTCGGTGAGCCACCCGATTTCAACGATCGGGCCGCTCCCGTCGATCGCCTTGCGCAGCGCGCTGTACGCGGCCTTCCCCAGATCGTCGACGTCGTCGGCCTTCTCGGGGGGGATCTCGGCACGGTAGGTATCGACATCGGTTGCCGTTCTGGCCTTGGTCAACGTGACATCGGGGAACGAACCGGTCAACGTCATGACGACACAACTGGTCACCTCCCCCTCGCCTCCGGCGCGTGCAATGGAGAAGCCGTCGCCCGTGGCGTCGCTGAGCGGACCGAAGTCCAATAGCTCACAGATGCCACCCGCCTCGGCCGCGGACTCCATCGATTCGATCTCCGAATCGGTTGAGGAGGTGGACTCGTTACGGGAGGCAACGGGCTCGTCCGTGGGCAGCTCACCACATCCACCGACCAGCGTCACCACGGCAGTGCCCGCCACGAACAACCCGGGCCATCTCTTACCACGCATCGTTCTCAAGTTCTTTCAGTCGACTCAGCGGCATAAAACTACCCGCATACGGAAAACTCGGCGACCACCGACCGCCTGACACGAACACGGTCGCCGGTGCTAGTCGACGCCGTCGTCACCGGTCGCCACCGGGCGTGATTCGTCGCGAATCCACTCACTCCACGAACCGATGTATACCGCGGGGGTGGCCAAACCCGCCACCGTCGCCGCCAACGCGGTTCGCGCAGCCGTTACCCCGGAACCGCAGTACAGCCCTGCTCCGATAGCCGGGACACCGGCGAATATCTCGGCCAACCGTTCGACAGGCTGAAAGCCGACACCGTCGGGGCAGAGCACCTCTTCACCGGGGAGGTTGACCGCACCGGGCACATGGCCGGCCACCGGGTCGATGACACCGTCGTCACCCCGAAAACGGGCGGGAGTCCGCACGTCATACAACACGCCCTCATTCGCAGCGGCGAAGGCGCCCTCGGCGTCCAGGACCGGAAGGATTCCGGGCCGGACCGTCATAGTGCCCTCTGCCGCCTGCACGGGAGTGACGTCACCGCCAAGGCCTGCTTCGACTGCGGCGGCATACCCACCGTCGAGGACATGCACATTCACCAGACCCGCCCACTTCAACGTCCACCAGGTCCTGGAGGCGGACATCATGTCGCCGGCGTCATAGACGACCACCGTCGAATCGTCGTCGACGCCTACCCGACGCAGCGTCGCCTCCAAAACGGCCGGGTCCGGCAAGGGGTGGCGCCCTCCGTCACCGGGCGGGCCGCAGATCTCGCCGTCGAAATCCACGAACACCGCACCGGGCAGACGGCCGGCGGCGTAGTCGGCCGTACCGGAGCCTCCCGCCAAACTCCACCGCACGTCGAGGACAACGGGGTCCGATAGGTCTTGGAACTCGGATACGGTCAACAGAGCCATGTCGCCATTGTGGCGTACGGCGTCGATCGCCGCTTCACGCCGACCGACGCAAATGATCGTTGACACGGGATGCGGCGTCTGCCAGCTCGGGTAGTTGCACGACCTCCACGCCCGCCCGGCGAAGGATGTCGACGCCTTCGGGGACAACGAACGTATCGGGTTCGGCCATCGCGTACACCACACGCTTGATGCCGGAGCGAATGATGAGTTCGGCACATGTGAGTGGCCGCGAAGAACGACGACCACACGGTTCCATCGAGCTGTATACGGTGACGGTCAGCTCCCCGGACCACTCGCCGGCCGCCTGGCGAAGGGCGACCTCTTCGGCATGGTCGTGTGGGGCTGTCTGTCGTGAATATCCCCGTCCGATGCGCCGATCCCCGCTCACGACCACCGCGCCCACGCTGAACGCGTCTTTCGAAGGCGGTGCCTCGGCGGCCAACCGCACGGCTTCAGCCAACCAGTCCGCATCGTCCACGTGAGTGTGCTCCCGTCTGCCGTTGGCACCGACACTACGATCCTGTCATGTCGTCCCGCCTGCCCATCGGCACCACCATGCTGATCCGCTTCGGCCGCTTCGGCACAGCTCGATGGGTGTTGCCGGGCATCGTCGTCGACGACACCTCCGACGGGTTGGCCGCGTGGGTGTGTGAAAGTACGCCGATCGTGCGCGGCAGCACACGCCACGGCCGTCGACTGCGTGAGGTGGCTTTCCAGGAGAGGATCGGTGACCGCTCGTATCGACACGACCTCTGGCAGGGTCCCGGGGCACTGCTGTGTTTCCCGGTGGGTAAGCCGTGGTCGGTGTGGTGGTTGTACTCCGCCGCCGGTCGGCTACGCGAGATCAAGGGAGATCTTGGTGAGCCGGTCGTCCGCTGGCGACACGAAGGCTGGCACGGTCTCGACGGCAGTGACCACGCTCTGGACGTGGTGTTCGACGCCTCTGGTCGGGCCGGGTTGCGGGACGAAGCCGAGTTCGAGGCGAAGACGGGGAGACACGGATATTGGGACGCGGCGAAAGCCCGGCGAATCCGGCGTAACGCGACGAACCTGATCGACGACGCCCGGGACGGACGATGGCCTTTCGGGCACGACTACGGCTCGTTCGTCCCCGAGAAGTCCTGGCGGCCGATCGATCGACTCCCACCGATCTGGCGGCATCCACATAGAATTCATCCGGCGTCGGTGAACAACACGACCGAATGCACCGGATTACCACCGTCTCACCCCCCGCAAACGGCTGACCACACTGTTTGGTCGGACTGGTTAACATGTCAGGGAATCGATCACTTGGAGGTGGCGGTGACAGCCGTGCCCACGAACACAGCCCCCGCTGGGCAGGCCCCGACAGCCACCCCTGCAATCCCCGGCCAACGCGGCGCCGTCAGCCCGAAAAAACGTTTCCGACCCACGACCACACCCTCAAAACTCACCGCGGGTTTGGCTGTCGCCCTGATTCTCATCGTCATCGCCGGTGCGGCCTCGTTGGCGGACTCTCTCAACCGGTCGACGGCGATCGACGAAGCATCGGGACAACGTGGACGCATGGCGATTGCGGCGTTCGAGATGTACCGGGCACTGTCAGACGCCGACGCGGCGGCCGCGTCGGCTTTCCTCCCCGGCCAAGCTGCCGACGAAAAACTCACCGACGACTACGAAAACGCGATAAGTCGCGCCGGCACCGCGATCACAACTCTCGCCGGCGAGGTCACAGCCGCCGATCAGGCCGACATGGTTGCCGAACTATCCGCAACTCTGCCTGTCTATACCGGGTTGATCGAGACCGCCCGCACCTATCACCGCCAGGGGCTGCCATTGGGTCTGGGATATCTACGCAGTGCGTCCGCCCTGGCACACGAAAACATGCTTCCCACCGTCGACCAACTGCAGCTGGAGGCCACCGGTGACCTCCACGACGCAAAAAAGCACACCACGGCGTTCCCTTGGGTGGCCGCCGTCGCGCTGGT
The DNA here is from genome assembly GCA_019113825.1 of Candidatus Stackebrandtia excrementipullorum. Taxonomy (GTDB): domain Bacteria; phylum Actinomycetota; class Actinomycetes; order Mycobacteriales; family Micromonosporaceae; genus Stackebrandtia; species Stackebrandtia excrementipullorum. The sequence goes on from DXGR01000072.1 coordinate 5,011, forward strand.
CGCCGCCTTGGCCTGGCTGGTCCACTCGCACATCAACCTGTCTCGCCGCACCAAGCGACTCGTCAATCCGGGCATGGTTACCGCCATCACGTCCATGCTGGTCATGCTGGTGTGGCTTCTTGTGTCGTGGGCAAACGTGTCAAGCCACATCGCCGCGGGACACAACAACGGCACCGAACCGCTGGAGGCGTTGTCCAGTGCGCACATCGACGTCCAGCAGGCCCGCAGTAACGAGGCGCTCACCCTCATCGCCCAAGGCACCGACACCGACTACGAAGCCGAGTTCAACGCCATCATGGTCAACTTGATCGGTGATGACGGTGAGGGCGGGATCCTGGTCGAGTTGTCGCAGCGCTTCGACGACCCACAACTGACCACCTACATCGACGACGCCATAGGCGCCGCCCGAGATTGGCGGTCTGCTCATACGGCACTGCGCGAGCTCGACGACAACGGCGACTATCCGGGAGCCGTGGCCTCCACCGTCGGAATCGAGAGCGGCCAAGCCGGTGCCGCGTTCGAAGCGCTCGATGAGGCACTCACCGGGGCCAATGAACTGGCCGCCGCGAAGTTCATCGAGGAAACCGACGCTGCAGCTGGAGCGTTGACCGCGTCGGGTATCGGCTTTACCACCATCACCGTGCTCGCGATGTTCGCCTGCGCGGTCGGGGTGCAACGACGGATTGCGGAGTACCGATGATCACCAAGCCAGTTATGAAACGTATTCGCGTCGCCGTGGTCGTGATGATGGCCGGATTGCTGGTGGGGTGCGGCTCCACAGACCCTCGATACAGTGTCGAGCCACCCCAGATTTCGTTTCTTCCCCAAGGCGTCACGGATCCGGCCGATGTGCCGGACGAAACCACCGTCGACGAATCGTGCGATCCGTTGGCCAGCTACGAACCCGTTCAAGACCCCGACGGCCCTCAACTGGCGAGGATCAAGGACCGGGGGCGGCTCATCGTCGGTGTTGACCAGACGACCTATCTGCTGGGCTACCGGGATCCCCTGTCCGGCGAAATGGACGGTTTCGACATTCGCATCGCCCGACAGATCGCCCTTGATTTGTTCGGCGACGAGGATGCCGTCCAGTTCAAGGCCATGAGCTCCGCCGAGCGCGAGCCGGCTCTCCAGGAGCAATCGGTCGACCTGGTCGTGCGATCCATGACCATCAACTGCACGCGGTGGGAAAACGTCGCCTTTTCCACCGAGTACTATCGCGCCGGCCAAAAGGTTCTGGTTCCGGACACCGCGTCCGACGATCCTTCCGATCTGGTGGGAGAGAAGGTTTGCTCTGCAGAGGGCAGCACGTCGTTGCGCCGCATCCAGCAGGAATTGAACGCAATTCCCGTTTCGGTGCGGGATTGGGCCGATTGCATGATCCTGCTGCAACAGGGTTACGTGGCGGGGATGTCGACCGACGACGTCATTCTGGCGGGCATGGCCGCTCAAGATCCCAATACCAAGGTGATCGGTGAACGCATATCCGACGAACCTTACGGAGTCGCCGCCAACAAGAACCACATCGATCTCGTCCGGTTCGTCAATGCCACGTTGGAGCGCATACGTGAGGACGGAACCTGGGACGACATCTATGAGGCCACTCTCAAGTCCACGCTCGGTGACGCTTCGCCGCCACCGGCCCGGTATCGAGATGAGTGACATGGAACCCCGTGAACGCGCTGCAAGCCTGATCCGCCGCTGTCAACAGATCGCGACGTCGATTTATCCGTTGGCCGACCATGCGGGGTTTCGGTCCGGCGACGGAGCCGTTTCCGGCGAGACCGCCGACACCGCACACGAGTTGGAGGGGCTCAACAAGCGACTGTGGGCCCGGTTCGACGAACTGCGTCATTGGTGCGACAAGCTCGCTCACGCAGGCGGTCGACCCGACGAGGAAATCGAGGCGCTGCTGTCGACTCGTGTCAAGCTCGACGACGCCGGGTTCCCGATTCGACACGGCCTACGTTCCGCACGCTCCCACATCGGTCTGGCGTCGTTGGCCGACAAGCTCACCGTCGAGGCAGAGAACCTGTTGTCGGCAACGAACCGGTTCGACGCCGCGTGTGGCCGCATCGCGGACAAGGTCGTGAAGGTGACCTCTTTGTTGTCCCAGATCGAGCGAGACGCGTCGATTCACGGAATGCAGGACAACCATGAACTGGTGAGGCTTCGCGACCAGGTCCGGCCTGTCGTCGACGCCGCGTTGACCGACCCTCTGGGGCAGTCGGATGAACCGTTCGACGTGCTTGAGGCCGAGCTGACCGCGTTCACCGGTTTCATCAATCGCCTCGAAGCGTTGAGCACCGACTATCCGGAACGCCTTGCCGGGCTGCGAGGTAAGGTTTCGGAGCTGGTCACCGCCGAGAGAGACGAAACCGAACTTTTCGTGTTGGCCACGGCCAAGATCGGGAATCCCACGCCCAGCGCGCTTGTTCCGCTGTCGGCGGATCTTTCCGAGCGTGTCGCCGCCGCCGAAGGGCTCGGCGCGGAAGGCAGTTGGCACGTACTCCTACAGCAACTTGACCAACTCGACGGTGATATCGGCCAGGCGTTGCGTAACTCTCGAGACCGTGCGCGCTCCTCACAGGCTCTGCTGGACCGGCGATCGGAACTGCGCGGTCGGTTCGCTGCATACGCGCGTAAAGCCGCACGGGTTCGAGTCATCGAAAACCCGAACGTCGAGCGCGCGCTGCAGGAGGCGAAACATCTGCTGGAGGTGGCGCCGTGTGATCTGCCGGCGGCCACGGTCGCGCTATCGACATTCCAGGACGCGATCACCATCGCCGCTACAAAGGAGACATCGGGATGAGCTCACGGTCCTGCGTCCAGCCCGACTGCACGGGACGCTACGGTCCCGAAGGCTACTGCGAAGAATGCGGGAACCGCGAAACCGTGCCCGCTTCCGGCACCGGGACCACGGCTCCCCCGTCGCAGCGATCGAACGATTCAGCCGGTGCCCCCGTTCAGACGGGTGCAGGGCAGTCGCAGGCGACGGGCGTTCCTTCACCTCACCCCGCCGATCCGGCCAACAGCTTTGCGCCGCAACCCGGCGCGGTCGTCTCCGTCGACACTCGAGCGGGGACCATCTCAACGCAGGGCACGTCGTCACCGCCGAGCCAACTCTCCCGAGGGCCGGGAACGCAACCGGTCACCGGCTCGACGCGATCACGGTTCGGTGGCGGCATGCAGGACATTCCACCGGTGCCCGTCCGCAACCCGTCCGAAGCGGTGCTTCGTGACCCGCAGGTTCCCGAGCACAAACGCTTCTGCAGCCAGTGCGGTACCCAGGTCGGACGCCGCGGTGTAGACGGCCAAACGGGCCGAGCACAGGGGTTTTGTCCACAATGTCGCAATCGGTTTTCGTTCGTCCCAAGCCTTCAACCCGGAGACATGGTCGCCGGCCGCTACGAAATCCTCGGGGCCATGGCCCACGGTGGTCTCGGGTGGATCTATCTGGCACGCGACCAGAACATCGGCGACGACGTGGCCGAACGATGGGTGGTCCTCAAAGGCCTCATCGATACCAGTGACCCGGACGCAATCGAAGCCGCCATTGCGGAACGACGCTTTCTTGCTGCTCTGGACCACCCCAACATCGTTCAGATTTACGATTTCGTACGGCATCCGGACCCGCGCACCAACGAACCGTTGAACTACATCGTCATGGAGTACATCCCAGGACGATCGCTCCGCGACCTCCGCCGAAACGCCACCGACGAGTTCGGTAAACCGGTACCGCTACCGTTGGTTCAGGTCCTCACCTACGTGGCCGAGATTCTTCCCGCCATGGGGTACCTGCACCAGCAGGGCCTGCTGTACTGCGACTTCAAGCCCGACAACGTCATTCACGTCGAATCCTGGCTGAAACTGATCGACCTGGGCGCCGTCCGACGCATAGACGACACCGAATCTGCAATCTTCGGCACTCCCGGATACGCAGTCAGTGACGACGAGATCATCAACCACGGGCCGTCGATCACGTCGGACCTTTACACGGTCGCACGGTCCATGGCCGTTCTCGCATTTGAATTCCACGGGTTCAGCACCGAGTTCCGTAATCAGCTGCCGAGCGCCCACAACGAGCCTCTCCTGGCGCGGTACGACTCGTTCTACCGTCTACTGCTGCGCGCCACCCACCCCGCTCCTGCACAACGGTTCGCCACCGCGGAGGAGATGCTCGAACAGCTCAACGGCGTCAAGCAGGAAGTCCAGTCGGTCGAATCGGGGCACCCGCAGGGGGCCGCGTCCGCATTGTTCACCGTCGAGCAACGCGCTTTCGCCGTCCCCGACTCCACCACCGGCGACTTCGGCCGACCACACGGCCCCGACATAGCCCAGGCACTACCGATTCCACTCGTCGACGGCAACGACCCCAATGCGGGTTTCCTGGCGACACTGTCGTCCACCACCCCGATCGAACTGCTTCACGAGCTCTCCGGTGCCCCGTCGGAAAGCCCCGAAATCCGATTGCGTCGAATCCGCACCAACCTCGCCTACGGCAATCTACGTGCCGCCGCTATCAACCTCGACCAATATGCGGGAACCGTCGAAGGCAGCACCGATTGGCGTATCACCTGGTGGCGCGGCATCATCTCGCTGCTCCGGGAGGAGTACGCCGACGCCTGTAGCGCCTTCGACTGGGTTTACAGTCACCTCCCTGGCGAGATCGCACCACGACTGGCCCTGGCAGCGGCATGCGAACTGTCGGGAGACACGACCGCCGCGTTGGGCTACTACACACGCATCTGGCAAACCGACCGCCGGTATCCGGCGGCCGCGTTCGGGCAGGCACGGCTGCTGGCTCTATCCGGCAATCCCGGCCAGGCCATCGACGTCCTGGACTCGATACCGGCGTCGTCAAGCCATCACACGACCGCCCAGGTGAGCGTCGTGGGGCTCCTTCTCGGTTCAGGACACCCGCCGACTCTGGACCGACTGCGCAACGCCGCCGACCGCATCAGCGGTCTTGACCTGGCCACCGAACGTCGGCTTCTGTTCGCCGCCCGTATCCTTCTGGGTTGCCTGGATCGCATCACCGACGAAGGCCCCCAACCGGGTGCGGTCCTCCTTGGGCATGCGCTTGACGAGAAATCGCTGCGGCTGGGATTGGAACACACTTATCGGGAACTCGCCCGGACCAGCTCCGGCACGACCGAGCGGATCGCATACATCGACCGCGCCAACGACATCCGACCCTGGACGGTGACATGAACGCCACGACCGAATCGCTGAAATGTCCGGTGTGTGGTGAACCGGCCGAGCCCGGGCACCTGGGCTGCGAAGCTTGCGGCGCAGACCTGCACGCACCGGTTTCCGATTCGGGCCACTGGCTCTCCTCCACCGCACCGAAGACGCCCTGCACCGAATGCGGTGGTGACGACTTCGGCCGACAGGGCTACTGCACGAGCTGCGGCAAACGTCGGACACGAACCAGTGATCGCACCGAGCTGGACCTGTCGACCATCGCCGCCGCGACCGATTTCGGCAAGCGGCACAGTTACAACCAAGATGCCATGGCCATCGGACGACTCCAGAAGGTCACCGCCGGGCTCGTGTGCGACGGCGTGTCGTCGTCCACGTTCTCCGAGTTGGCGGCATTGGACGCGGTCGAAGCAGGAATAGCCACCACGCTCGCGGCCTTGGCCGACGGCAGGACGGTCGAACAGGCCGCCATGGCCGCAGTGCAGGAGGCTCAGCGGGCCGCAGCGGCAGCCGGCCGACCGCACCCCGACAATCCCCCCAGCTGCACCTATGTCGGTGCCATCCTCTCCGAAAACGGCATCCACATCACCTGGATCGGAGACTCTCGCGCTTACTGGGTCACCAAGGACCGCGCATACTGTCTCACCGTCGACGACACCCACACCGGTCGTCTGGCCGCTATGAACGTTCCAAGTAACGACGAGCGATACCACACCCCGTACGCCAATGCTCTCCTGTGCTGGCTCGGCGCCGATGCCCCCGAGCTGGAACCCAACATGCGCCTCATCACGCCAGACGAACCGGGCCTGCTCGTCATCTGCAGCGACGGACTGTCGGGGTATTTGGAAACCGACGATCAACTCGCTCACATCATCGACCCCGCTCTCTCACACGCCGGCATCGCCACGGCGTTGACGGAATGGGCACGTCGGCGCGGTGGCCGCGACAACATCAGTGTCGTCGTCGCCGCGTACCCACCGGTGCCAATGGACGATCGGAAGGGATCGAACTCATGACGGATTCCGGCTTCCACATCGACGTCGACCACAACGAGTTCATGGGTGTCGGAGACACCGTTGTCGACGCGATTGTGACCATCACGGCAGGTAAAGACGCCGCACCGCCGGCTCTCGGTCGGCAAGCCGGTCTAGCTCAGGTCATCATGATCGATTCGTCCGGATCGATGATGGGATCGCGCATAGCCGAAGCCAAACGCGCCACCCGTGAACTCGTCCAGAATCTTCCCGACGGCACACGGTTCGCCGTGGTGAGCGGGGCGGCGACCGCCCTCATGGTCTACCCGGACACCGAAACCACCGCGATCGCCGATGCCCAGACGCGTGCCGAAGCAGCCCGCGCGGTCGACCGTCTTCAAGCCGGTGGCGGCACGGCCATGAGCACGTGGCTCACGTTGGCCAACAAGGTTTTCGCCGACACCGAAGCCGAGATTCGTCACGGCCTGCTGCTGACCGACGGGTTCAATCAACACGAAACATCCGAAACGTTGCAGGCGGCCCTAGACGAATGCCAGGGCCGGTTCGTGTGCGACGCCTGCGGTATCGGCGAGGACTGGGACGGCAGCGAGATACGTCTCATCGCCGATCGTCTGTTGGGCACCGCATCGGGCCTGCCGGACCAGTCCGAATGGGCCGACGGCTTCAGCAGAATTTCACGTGAGGCCGCCACCAAGACGGTCGGCGACCTCACCATGCGCGTGTTCACTCCGGCGCGTAACGACATTCGGTTCATCAAACAAATGAACCCCAGCATCGTCGACCTCACCAGCCGCCGCACCGAACTGGACGACAAGACCGGTGATTACCCGACGGGGGCATGGGGCGCCGAAAGCCGCGAGTTCCACATCCGCGTCGATGTTCCCCCCATTCAGGAAAACGACGACCGTCTCGCGGCCCGCATCAGCATCCTGTCCGGCGACATCGAGCTCACGCGCGGAATGATCACCGCACGTTGGTCCGGAGACACCATGCTGTCCACCAAACTCAACCACAAGGTGGCTCATTACACAGGTCAGGCCGAATTGGCTTCGGCCATTCAGGAAGGCGTGGCCGCTGCCAAGGCGGGAGAGGCACACGTCGCCACCGAACGCCTGGGTAAAGCCATGCGGTTGGCCACCGAGTCCGGTAACGACCGAACGGCGCGTCTACTGGCGAAAGTCGTCGACGTCGACCCCGACACCGGCCGAGTCGCCATGAAAAACCAGGTACGAAGCGTCGACCTGGAGATGGCCGACGTCGAATCGGTGAAGACCATCACGGTGCGCCGCCGACCCGCCGGGAACGAGTCATGAGCGCCTGCCCCAACGGCCATGAGGTCGATGACGGTGCCCCCTACTGTGACGAGTGCGGGGCCCGGACTTCGGGAGGACCGGTCTCGGGCGCTGTGTCGCCTCCACCGCGTTCCTGGTTGTGCCGACCGTGCCACACCACCCAAAGTCACAGCCGGTTTTGTGAAGCATGCGGAGAACCCAACCCGGATCATCCCGATTTCGTGGGCACGGACATCGGTTCCCGGTCTTACCCGCCGGTCGAAGAGGACAAGGAAGCCGACGGCGAGTCCGCCGTGCCGGTTTCCGCCTCTGGCCAAGAGGTAAAAGAGAACACCGCCGCGTGGACGTTGACGGCGGCCGCCGACCGCGACTACTTCGACCGGGTCCAGGGCTACGCGGGACCGGACGCCTCGGCGATCCAGTTCCCCGTCGTCTATCCCCCGCGCCGGTTCGAGCTGACCGGTACGCAGCTTTTCATTGGAAGGCGCAGCCGTAGCCGCGGTATCGACCCCGACATCGACCTTTCGAGTGCGCCTTTGGATCCCGGCGTTTCCCACTCGCACGCGGCCGTGGTCGCCACCGACGACGGCGGTTGGGCCGTCGTAGACGTCGGTTCCTCGAACGGCACTTATCTCAACGACTCCACCGAACCGATCACTCAGGGGACCGCGTACCCGCTCGCCGACGGCGACCGTATTCTGCTCGGAGCGTGGACACGGTTGACGGTCAACCGAACCTGAGCGACTCGTGAAGAACCGGCGGCGACACCCCTGTCGCAGGCGGTGTTGCCGCCGGTTCTCATGATCGGCTAACTGCAGCCGCTGGTCGAACCACAGCCCTCACATACGTAGCAGCTTCCCGCAGGCCGCATCTTTGTGCCGCAGGTCATGCACAACGGGGCGTCCGCGGCCTTGCCCTGCACTCGCTCAAGAAGCTCCGTCGACGAACCGACAACCTGTGGAGACTCCTCCACGAGCTTTTCCACCAGCTTCTCGATCGGCGCCGAGGCCGCCAGCGCCGCAAAGTCGATTTCGTCCTCCCCCGAGTGGACCGAGGCCGGGTCCTCGCCGCGTACCTCGGCGGCGCGCTCGGCGGCGGTCAAGATCCCCAGATCCGCACGAGTTTGATACGGCAGGTAATCGAGCGCCAACCGCCGGAACAGGTAGTCCACGACCGACGTCGACATGCGAATGTCCGGGTCGTCGGTCATGCCTGCCGGCTCGAAACGCATGTTCGTGAACTTCTCGACGTACTTCTCCAACGGAACGCCGTACTGAAGAGCGATCGAGATGGCCACGGAAAACGCGTCCATGATCCCCGCGAGGGTCGATCCCTGTTTCGACATCTTGAAGAAGACCTCGCCAAGGCCGTTGTCCGGGTAGGAGGACGCCGTCATGTAGCCTTCCGCGCCGGCGACAGAGAACGACACCGTCTGGCTTGGACGCTTCTTGGGCAACCGCTTACGAACCGGCCGGTGTTCGGCCACTTCCGGGGCGGCCTTCTCCTCGGCCTTTTTCGCCACCGACAGCGGCTGGCCGACCTTGCAGTTGTCCCGGTAGACGGCGAGCGCCTTCAAACCGAGCTTCCATCCTTCGAAGTAAATCTGCTCGAAATCTTCGACGGTGGCGCTCTCGGGGACGTTGACGGTCTTGGAGATGGCCCCGCTGACCCACGGTTGGGCCGCAGCCATCATCCGCACGTGTCCCATCGCCGAGATGGACCGCTCCCCCATCGCGCAGTCGAACACCGGGTAGTGCTCCGTCCGTAGCCCGGGAGCGTCCACGACGTGACCGTGCTCGGCGATATACTCGACGATCGCCTCGATCGTTTCCTGGGCGTACCCCAAAGTCTCCAACGCCCGCGGCACCGTCTGGTTGACGATCTGCATCGAGCCGCCGCCGACGAGTTTCTTGAACTTGACCAGCGCCAGGTCCGGTTCGATGCCCGTGGTGTCACAGTCCATCATGAATCCGATGGTCCCCGTCGGCGCGATCACGGAGGCCTGCGCATTGCGCCAACCGTTTTCCTCGCCGAGCGCGTTGCCGCGTTTCCATTCGCGTGCAGCGTGAGCAAGTATCGACTTTGCCATCGGGCTCGACGTCGCAACATCGTCCACAGCAGCCGCGTGCTTACGCATCACCCGTTGGTGGTCCTCGGCGTTGAGCGCATAACCGGCATACGGGCCCACAATGCCCGCGATCTCGGCGGACCGTCGATACGACGCACCGGTCATGACCGCGGTGATGGCCCCGGCCAGTGCACGGCCGTCCTCGGAGTCGTAGGCCATACCCGAAGCCATGAGAAGCGCGCCGAGGTTGGCGTACCCTATGCCGAGCTGTCGGAAGTCACGGGTGGTTCGCCCGATCTTTTCGGTGGGGAAGTCGGCGAAGGATATCGATATCTCCATCGCGGTGATAACGAATTCAACGGCCTTGATGAACTTCTCGATGGCGAAACCACCGTCGGCTTCAAGGAACTTCATCAGGTTCAGCGACGCCAGGTTGCACGAGGAGTTGTCCAGGTGCAGATATTCGGAGCACGGGTTACTGGCGGTGATCCTTCCGGTTTGCGGCGAGGTGTGCCAGTCGTTGATCGTGTCGTCGTACTGAATTCCGGGGTCGGCGCACCCCCAGGCCGCCTGCGCCATCTTACGGAACAGAGCCTTGGCGTCCACGCGCTCGATCTCACGACCGTCCTGGCGGGCCCGAAGCGGGAAATCCGTTCCCCGTTCCACCGCGGTCATGAACTCGTCGGTGACTCGAACGGAGTTGTTGGCGTTCTGGTACTGGACCGAGACGATGTCCTTCCCGCCGAGGTCCATATCGAATCCTGCGTCACGTAGGGCTCGAATCTTGTCCTCTTCGCGTGCCTTGGTGTCGATGAACTCCTCGATGTCGGGGTGATCCACATCGAGAATGACCATTTTTGCAGCCCGACGGGTGGCGCCACCGGACTTGATGGTGCCCGCCGAGGCGTCGGCCCCCCGCATGAAGCTGACCGGTCCCGACGCATTACCGCCAGAGGAGAGCAGTTCCTTCGACGAACGGATGTTGGACAGGTTGACTCCGGAGCCGGACCCACCCTTGAAAATGAGTCCCTCCTCCTTGTACCACTCCAGAATGGAATCCATGGAGTCCTGCACACTGAGGATGAAGCACGCCGACACCTGTTGCGGGGACGTTGTTCCGACGTTGAACCACACCGGGGAGTTGAAACTGAAGTACTGGTTGAGCAGCAGCCACGCCAGTTCGTCCTCAAATACCTGAGCGTCCTTCGTCGAGTTGAAGTAGCCGCCCTTCTCACCGGCCTCACGGTAGGTTTTTACAACGCGGTCGATGAGCTGTTTAAGGCTCCACTCGCGTTCATGGGAACCGACCGCACCTCGGAAATACTTCGAGGTGACGATGTTGGTGGCGTTGACGCTCCAGAAGTCGGGAAATTCGACGCCACGCTGCTCGAAGTTGATCGAGCCGTCGCGCCAGTTTGTCATGATGACGTCACGCTTCTCCCACGTAACCTCGTCATAAGGGTGTTTACCCTCGGTGGTCCACACCCGCTCCACCACCAAGCCCTTGGGCGCCGATCCGTTCTTTGACCGCTTGGTGCTCTTCGTCTTTCCCGAAACGGTCTCGGCTGACTCGCTCATGCTGCTCCCTCTGCGTGTAGCGCCGTCGTCCGCGGCGCCGGACTGTTCTTCTTGTGGATCACCGGTCGTTGGACCGGTCTGTCCGCCCCGTCGTCAGTTTCGTGCGGCCGGTTCGGCAAGCGACGGGAATGATCGGTCGTCGCCCCCGGCGCTGCGGAGTGCGTCGATTTCAGCGGCGAAGTCGTCAATCGATTCGAAGGATCGGTAGACGCTGGCAAACCGCAGATAAGCGACCTCGTCGAGTTCGCGTAGTGGTCCAAGAATCGCCAGGCCCACCTCGTTACTGGGAATTTCGGCGATCCCCCGAGACCGGATCTCGTCTTCGACGCGCTTGGCGAGAACGGCCAGTGCATCGTCGTCAACGGGTCTCCCCTGACAGGCTTTACGTACACCGCCGGCCACTTTCGTACGGCTGAACGGCTCGGTGACACCACTTCGTTTGACGACGGCCAGGACGGACTCCTCGACCGTGGTGAACCGCTTGCCACATTCCTGGCATGAGCGTCGGCGACGGATGAGGAGACCGTTTTCGGCTTCTCGGGAGTCGACGACCCTCGAGTCGGGATGCTTACAGTATGGGCAACGCACGATCGTTCGTCTCTCTCCAGCAACTGGTGCGCACTTGCCCGGTTTCGCAAGGCGCTATTTTTTCGGCAAACACTATCTGTAGTTGATCAGCTAAAGCATAACCCCTAGATATTGTGCCCGTTCGACGATAGGCCGGTTATCGCGAACACGCAAGCAAACCGGCCGACATTCACTGCTGTCACCCTGGTCTCATCAGCCCGGTGTGACCCTATCCGAACTCCTTGTCGAGCTCCCCCGGGAGCTACCGAACACTTGAGCGAACACCGCGGCGAAATCGTCGGGAATCCGCGTCATCCCGCGCGCAGCGAACCCGACAATCGAACTATTGTTTCACCTAAGGGTCGAAAAATGGTCTATGGTCATTTTGCGGCGGCAAACCCGGTTACCGATCCGGCGACGACGTCGGCGAACAAGGAGGAAGCGTGGCCACCAGCAGGGCCCAAGCTCAGGTCCCCCACACTGTCAACGACGAGTCGGATCTATCCGAAGCCGCGCTCACCGAACGTCAACGCAAAATCCTCACCTGCATACGAACGTCAGTGGCAGAGAGAGGATACGCCCCCAGCGTTCGCGAGATCGGAGCGGTCGTCGGACTGGCATCGGCCTCCAGCGTGGCCTATCAGTTGAATCAGCTTCAACGTAAAGGGTTCCTCCGCAAGGACCCTCGGCGACCACGAGCCGTCGACATTCGGCCTCCGGCGATGGGCGATTCGCTGCGCAAACCGCCCCGCTACGTCCCGGTTCTGGGGGAGATCGCCGCGGGAAATCCGATCCTTGCCGAAGAGCGGGTCGAGGAAATGCTGCCGTTGCCGTCGGAGTTCGTCGGCGAAGGAAACCTGTTTCTCCTCAAGGTCAAGGGCGACTCGATGATCGAGGCCGCCATCACCGACGGGGACTGGGTCGTTGTTCGTCAACAACCCGAAGCACACAGCGGCGAGATCGTCGCGGCCATGATCGACGGCGAAGCGACGGTGAAAACCTTCAAGCGGCGCGACAACACGGTCGAACTGCTGCCGGCGAACCCGCTCTATGAACCGATCCCCGCCGAGAACGCCGAGATTCTCGGTCGTGTCGTTGCGGTCATGCGGCGCATCTGAGGCCAAGGCTCAGCGGTTGCGACGACCTCCGTAGACGGTGCCGTCACCGTCGCGGTCGTCGCGACCCCCATAGACGGTGCCTGTACGGCCTTCACCGTTGTGCCTACCGTACGGCCAATCACGAAAGTCATCGTCGTCACGGCGTACCGGCTCAAAAAGTCGCCCTCCTGACAGGCCGTCATCGGGACGCGCTCGCGGACCATGGGAGTCATCGCGTGGTGCAGGCGGGTCGTCATCGGCGTAGCCGTACCCGTCGTGACGGTCGCCCGGAGGATCGTCGGCAGTCTCCCCGTCGACGGGACTACCGGCTTCCTTGGCCTCGGCGGCGGCGCGGCGATTGGCTCTCGTTCGCAAAATCACTCTCAGACCGACACTGAACATGGCCAGGCCCACCACACCGATGAGAGCGATCACCCACAGGATTCCATTGACCCCCAACGTATCGATGACAAAATCGACAAAACCGGTCTCGGGTCCGGCATCGTCGCCGGTTGCGTCCTCTTCGGCATCGGAGGCGGCGACGGCCGGCTCGTACCGCCACAGCGCGGCATTGCTGAATTGGCCGTCCGCGCTGGTAAAGGACTCCGATCCGGTGATAAACGTGCCGTCGGGGCCATAGGTGATCGCCTCACCCTGTGGTTCACCGGGCAACGGCGTCCGTACCGGTTCGGCGTCGCCGGTGATGGCGGCGACGACGTCTCCGTCTTCGACTTCCCATTCATAAGCGTCGGTATAGGTACGCAGGACGGCGCGATCACCCTCCGGTGATACCGCACCACCGGTGATCATGACCGAGGGGACGTCTGCCAACGGAATGCCGTTTACTTGATCAGGCCCCCCGGGGGTATCAGTGGGTTCGATCGTGATCGATCCGACGTTTTCGAGTCGGCCGCCGTCGGGATTGTTCGGATCAAGGGGGGCGGTGGCGCGGTAGAGGGTCGCCTCGCCGACTCCCTTGGTCACGAATACGGGCACACCGTCAGGTGGCAGGAGCATCGCCTCGGCGTCATGAGCACCATCGGGATAGGCGAATCGGTAGATGGCCGAGACGCCCGTTTGAGTGTCGATCCGGTGAATGGCCACCGTGGAACGCTCGGCCTGGTTGTCACCGATGTCGGCGACCCAGAGGAGGCCGGCATCATCCATGGCAAGGTCCTCGGGGTCCCACGGCTCAATCGGGGAGTGATAGCTGCCGGTGATGCCACAGGACTCGTCCAGTTGGAAAACATCGACGGCGGTTTGGTTGATGCTGCCGTCGTTGATACCCAGATAGCCGCCTTCGGGCAGAGCCACCAGACCCGACAACTCGCTGAGCCGTTCATCGACGATTTCGCATAGCTGCTCGCCCGGCTCGGGTTCCTCGGCCACAGCCGCAGTCGGCACGACCGCAGCGGCGATAACGCCAACGATGATCCCGATTGCCGCTGTCCGGGACGTGATGCCCGTCATTCCACCATCCTGCACCGAGCAAGTTTCGCACTTCCTGTCAAGCAGCACGAGACTACCGGTCCCCGACCACCCCCGGAAGCGGCCATATCACCGTTCGTGGAGAACAAACGGCTCGAGTTCGGCCGCCAACGCCTCATCGACACGGACGTCCATGTAGGTCCCGTCGTCACGATGGTCTGTGTGGTGCACCTCGCCCCGGCTTCGTACCCTGGACACCAGGTCCCCTCGGACGTAGGGGACGACAACCCGTAGCCCAACGGCGGGCCGGGGAAGCTCCTGTTCAATCGCCTGACGAAGCTTGTCCACCCCATCACCGGTACGAGCGGAAACGAAAACGGCGTTGGACAGTTCGTTCCTCATGATCATGAGGGAATCCGGATCGGCGGCGTCGATCTTGTTGACCACCAACAGCTCCGGAATCGTGTCCGCCCCCACGTCGGCCATCACTTCGCGTACGGCGCGCACCTGAACAAACGGGTCCGCGTGTGATCCGTCCACGACATGGACGATCAGGTCGGCATCGGAGACCTCTTCCAGAGTCGAACGGAACGCCTCGACCAGCTGATGAGGAAGATGTGAAACGAAGCCGACGGTATCCGACATGGTGTATTCGCGGCCGTCACCGGTGCGGGCCCGACGCGTCGTGGGATCGAGGGTCGCGAACAGAGCGTCTTCCACCAGAACACCGGCACCGGTCAGCCGGTTCAACAGGCTGGACTTGCCGGCATTGGTGTATCCGGCGATGGCCACAGACGGCACCCCGTGCCGCTTACGGGACGAACGCTTGGTATCGCGAGCCGCCTGCATGCCGGCTATGTCCCGACGGAGGCGTGCGATGCGCGTGCGAATGCGACGACGATCGGTTTCCAGCTTGGTCTCACCGGGCCCACGCAGGCCCACGCCGCCCCCCTGGCCTCCGGCTCTACCACCGGCCTGCCGCGACAGGGTCTGGCCCCAGCCCCGCAATCGCGGCATGAGGTATTCAAGCTGTGCGAGCTCAACCTGCGCCTTGCCTTCACGACTCTTGGCGTGTTGAGCAAAAATATCGAGGATCAAAGCAGTCCGGTCGACGACCTTGACCCCGACCTCCTCCTCGAGGTTGCGCAGTTGGCTCGGCGACAGCTCACCGTCGCAGATGACGGTGTCGGCACCACCGACGTCGACGGCGTCGGTCACTTCGAAGACCTTCCCTCGACCGATGAACGTAGCCGGGTCCGGCTGGGCGCGTCGCTGAATCAGCCCGTCAAGAACGTGTGAACCGGCGGTTTCGGCCAAGGCCGCCAACTCCGCAAGGGAATTCTCCGCCTCGCTCAAGGTACCGCCCGCCCAAACGCCCACCAACACGACGCGTTCAAGACGTAGCTGCCGATACTCGACCTCGGTAACGTCGGTGAGTTCGGTCGACAATCCGGCGACGCGACGCAACGAATGCCGCTCGGCGAGCTCGATTTGGTCGCCGTCATAGGTGTCTTCGATCTGTGGCTCCATCAGGTGCAAGCCTGACATGTCTGCGGAAACTTCGCACCCCGGTATCGACTTGGGGGAGTCGGTGTCGACGCCGGTGTGGGCGGTGATGGAATTGTTGAGCACAATTAGTGCTTGATCTGAAGTCGTCGGCCGATCCGGGCCGTCATGACGTCACAACGCTGTGAGGAGTACGGGTCACATGTCGATCGCCAAGTTGCCCAGCGCGGGTTTTTCGATCACGGTGCGGCTGGCGCTGTCGGCCGACGCCGGAGCGATCGGGCGGCTCACCACCGCTGTGGGCGAATCAGGAGCCAACGTTACGGCTTTGGACGTGGTGTCGTCGGACCACCGTCGGGTGGTCGTCGACTTGACGTGTGACACGGCGGACGCCACACACGCAAAACGGGTAACCGGGGTGCTGGCGGAAATGCCGGGGGTCAAGGTCCGGAAGGTCTCCGACCGCACCTTCCTCCTGCACCTGGGAGGCAAGATCGAGGTGACACCCAAAGTATCGCTGCGTAACCGCGACGAGCTCTCCATGGCCTATACCCCGGGAGTGGCGCGCGTATGTCAGGCGATTGCGGAAAACCCCGACGACGCTCGTCGTTTGACCATCAAACGCAACACCGTCGCCGTGGTCACCGACGGCACGGCCGTGTTGGGATTGGGAAATCTGGGGCCGGAGGCGGCGCTGCCGGTCATGGAGGGCAAAGCTGCACTGTTCAAGAAGTTTGCGGGCGTCGACGCATGGCCGGTATGTCTGGACACGCAGGACACCGACGAAATCGTCGATATCGTTACCGCCATCGCACCCGCTTACGGCGGAATCAACCTTGAGGACATCGCTGCGCCCCGGTGCTTCGAAATCGAGGCACGTCTTCGTAAAAGGTTGAACATTCCCGTGTTCCACGATGATCAGCACGGCACCGCGATCGTGGTTCTGGCGGCGCTGCGCAACGCACTGCGTGTGGTCGGTAAACGCTTGGAGGACGTACGTGTGACCGTTTCGGGCGCCGGCGCCGCCGGGACTGCCATCATGAACCTCCTGGTGAAGGCCGGTGCCGGCGACATCATCGCGTGCGACCGCTCCGGTGCCCTGCATCGAGGCATGGACGGCCTTTCGCCCGCGTGGCGAGAGCTGACCGAATGTACAAACAAGAGCAACGTCACCGGTACCCTCGCCGAAGCGGTGGCCGGTTCGGACGTCTTCATCGGAGTCAGCGCGCCCAACATCCTGACCGGCGCCGACGTGGCGAAGATGGCCAAGGACCCGGTCGTGTTCGCGCTGGCCAACCCCGACCCCGAAATCGATCCGCGCGAGGCTGCAGAGCACGCGGCGATCGTGGCCACCGGACGCAGCGATCAGCCCAACCAGATCAACAACGTCCTGGCGTTCCCGGGGGTGTTCCGGGGGATGCTGGACGCGCAGGCCACAGGCTGGAGCGATGAGGCTGCACTCGCCGCAGCGGATGCGATCGCGTCCGTGGTCGGTGAGGACAAGATCAATCCGTCTTTTATCGTGCCGAGTGTTTTCGACCCCCATGTGGCGCCCGCCGTGGCGCAGGCGGTCAAGGAGGTCCTCAAACCCGAACCCAACGGCAACGGAGATCCGATCCGAGGGTTAGAGCGTGTGTCCCTCGGCCACGAGTAGGGCGGGACCCGTCAAGGTAACCGTGTCCGTGACGGTGACGGTCAACTGTCCACCGGGGACTGTAACGGTGCAGGTGCCACGGCCGCCGAGGGCCTCCACGGCCGTGGCACACGCCCCCGTGCCGCATGAATCGGTCTCGCCGACACCACGTTCGTGAACACGCATCCGGACCGACTCACGGCCCGGCCCGACCAGTTCGACGTTGACACCGTCGGGAAAGAGACTGCGGTCCACCTCCGGTGCGGTGGACAGGTCGAACGCGTCGAGATCGTCGACCCGGCAGACGAGGTGCGGGTTTCCCATGGAGATGTGGCGTCCCCTGAGCACCTTCCCGCCGATCACCGCGGTGGCGCCACCGAAGATCTTCGCCGGCCCCATGTCGATGCCGAGCCGGTCACCGGTGACCTGAACGTCGCGGACCCCGGCGCGTGTCGCCACCGGGACGAATTCGCCGTCGACCAGCCCCTTTTCCAACAGGTACCGAACGAAAACGCGGACCCCGTTGCCGCACATCTCGGCGATGCTGCCGTCGGCGTTGTAGTAGTCCATGAACCATTCGGCTCGATCGGCCTGGTCGACGCCCTCGGGATGTTTCGCGGCACGCACGACCCGCAACAGGCCATCACCGCCGATTCCGGTGCGTCGGTTGCACAACTGCGCGACGTGAGCTCTCGGCAGCACACGGTTGTTTTCGGGGTCGGCGACGATGACGAAGTCGTTGCCGGTCCCGTGCCCTTTGGCGAATCGCACCTGTTCCTTCACCGGTCCATCATGCCTCGCACCCGGCGTTCGTAACCGCAACGGGGGCTATTCGGCGGCCGGTGATCGACGGGATTAGGGTTTGGTCGTGAGTGAAGACAGTTCCGCCACGGTGCAGGACAAGGTAAAGGTTCCTTTCCCCGACGCCGCATATGCCACACGTTCGATGACTCGGTTGGCTTCCGCTCGACTCCCGGGCGCGGGTCTGGGGACGTTGGTCAACGCGGTTTCGTGGGCCGGTCGCGTGCAGGCGACGGCCGAACCGGCGCCGTTTACGCAGGTGCAGGCGGTCGTGGTCGCAGGTTCCTGCGAGGGTGGCTTTTCCGCCGGCGGCGAAGAATCCGACGCCGTGGGGCAGCTACTCGACCGGCTCGCCGACCGGGCCGGGGTCCCATTGCAACGTGTCGAGACCGAGGCGGGCCTCGCCGCCGAGAACGGCCCGGTGTTGACCGACGACGAATACGACGAGGCGATCACTCTGGGCCGCCAAATCGCCGACGGTCACATCGACTCCGGTGCCGACGCTCTCGTACTCATCGGCTCGGGGCCGGGAACGACTGCTGCGGCGGTGGCGGTCACAGCCCATATGACGCGCACCCCCGTGGTCGACCTGTCGCCGCGGTTGCAGGTGCCGGGCGGACTGATCGACGATAACGTGTGGATGCGGCGCGTCGCCGCCACACGCGACGCGTTCGCCCGGGCCGACGGTCCCGCACGCAAGGCTCGAGCGACATTGACGCAGTTCGGTGGCCGTGCGTTGGCCACGATGACCGGGTTCATCGTGGCCGCAGGCCTACGTCGCACCCCTGTGTTGTTCGACGGCCCGGTCGCCGCCGCGGCGGCTTTGGCAGCACGCGACTTCTCGCTTGGCGCGCCGAAATGGTGTTACGCACCGGATCGCTCGCCTCATCCGGTCGTGGAGAAGGTTGCCGGTCAGGTCGGCATGGCCAACCCGATCGGCCCGGGACTTGATATCGGAGAGGGGTGCGCGGTGTTGCACATCCTGCCTCGGTTGCAGGAGACGCTGCGCCTGGCCAGTGAACTGCCCTACCCCGAAGGCGACTGACCGACTCGACCGCGGCGACCACCTTCCCCCAGCGAAGGCCACGATGGCGTCGAGGTCGAGTTCGTCACCGTTCGTGGTGTCGACGTCGACGGAGGATACGTCGAGCGACACCCGGTGGAACGCGTTGTGCACTTGTGCGTGGGCACTCATCTTGAGGAGGGGTCTCGGCATGTGCACGACGTAACGGACTTTCGTCCGGTCGCTGTAACCTCCGAGCCGTCGCCACATCGGCGTTGACGGTGCAGTGCGGCGAAGCGAGTCGAGACCATGTGCCCAACAGCGGCTCCGGCCCGAGCGCCACAAACGGTCGGGAACGCCGCCTCGGCAACGGTCGTCACACCCCTGCACGGAGCGGTAGCGTCAGAACACCGGAAAACGTCGGCGGCGGGCGCATGGTCGACTCGTCTTCCGCCGCCGAACGAATCCGTCCGTGGCGTGCGCCTACGCTCTTTGATCTCGTCCCGCAGCTGATCGGCAACCGACCTTCCGGGCCAACGCGTGCGCGAGCGTCGTCTCTCCCGCAGCCGGAGGGCCGACGACAATCAGTGTCGGAAGCGCGGTCATGCTGTGGTTACACGCCCGTCGACTGTCGGCGAACGGGCCCGTTATCGGGTGGAGCGTCGGGGGGAACGGCGCCGGACCATCTCGAACGGTCAAGGGACCCGATTCGATCCCGGCCCGGCGCCGTCGATGTGACGCTCTACTTCACCGAGGGCGTGATGAACGGAGGTTTGACGACCTTGACCGGCAGGCGGCGACCCCGGACATCGACCTCGAGTGGAGTGTCCACCTCGATGGTGGCGGTGGTGTCCAACAGCGCCAGGGCGATCCCCACCTTCTTAGTGGGCGAGAAGGTTCCGCTGGTGGTCCGGCCGACCTCGGTGTCGCCGGAGTAGACGACCATGTCGGCGCGGGGAATACCACGTCCGGTCGCCTCAAGCCCCCATAGTCGACGTTTCGGCCCGGCTTCCCGTTCCGCCGACAACGCCTCGCGGCCCCAGAATCGGGGTTTCTTCCAGCCCACGGCCCACCCGGCGCGAGCCTGCACCGGCGAAACCTCCATCGACAGTTCGTGTCCGTGCAGGGGATACCCCATCTCGGTGCGCAACGTGTCGCGCGCGGCAAGGCCCGCCGGTTTCAACCCCAGGTCGGCTCCCGCGACGATGATCGCGTCCCACACCTTCTCGGCATCGGCGACCGGCACCACGATCTCGTACCCGTGTTCACCGGTGTACCCGGTGCGACATACGACCACACTGGTACCGGCCAGGTCCGCATCCGAAAACGACATGTATTCGTGGTCGTCGGGCACCGACAAATTGCGCAGGAGTTGCGCCGAGTTGGGCCCCTGTACCGCCAGAAGGGCGAAGTCGTGGTGACGGTCGTTGACGGCGACCCCGTCGGGCGCCTCGGCAGCCAGTCGTGACGCCACCTCGGCACTGTTGGCGGCGTTGGGAACAAGGAAAACCCGGTCGGGACCGTAAAGATAGGCGATCATGTCGTCCACCACTCCCCCGGTCGGGTCACACGCCATGGTGTACTGGCCCCTGCCGGGGCTTATGCGTTCGATGTCGGCGCTGAGGCAGGTGTTGACGAAATCGGCCGCTCCGGGTCCTTCAACGTCGATCTTCCCGAGATGGGACACATCGAACAGGCCGACCGCCTCGCGCACCGCGGTGTGCTCGGCCACGACGCCGCCACCGGCGTACTCCAGTGGCATCTGCCAACCGCCGAACTCGGCAAACTTGGCACCGGCCTCCACATGTCGTCGGTGCAGCGGTGAAGGTGTCGGTGAGCTCATCACAGTCATGATCCGCAACTTACCTCGCATCGGCGGTGCGCGTACGATCGGCTGGTCCACGTCACAGCGGCCAGTCGTACCGCCTTACACATTGGAGTTACGCGTGACAACGCTCGCCCTGTCCACCGCCTCCCCCAACCAGGCAGAGGTCGACGTCCTCGTCGTCGGCCTGTACAAAGGTGAGGACGGCCCCCGTCTCGCCGCGGGGTCCGAATCGGTTGAATCGGCATTCAGTGATCTATCGATCGCCCTGGAGACCATGGGCGCCACCGGCGCCGCCGGAACGCTCACCTCGATTCCGTCACTTGGTCGCGTCGGCGCCGCCGTGGTGACGGCCGTCGGCCTGGGTGAACCGAAGGAAGAGGGAGTCTCAGCCGAAACGTTGCGCCGCGCCGCGGGAGCCGCAGCTCGGTCCGCAGCGGGCAAGGCGTCGATCGGCTTCGCCATCGACGGTGACGGCGAGGCGTTGGCGCTCGGGGCCTTGTTGGGCGCATATCAGTTCACCGGGTACAAAACCGACCGCGAAGGCCACAAGAACCCGGTTGAAAAGGTTGTTCTACTGTCGGCCACCACCGACGTCGACCGGGTCACCGCCTTGGCCGACGGGGTGCGCGTCACTCGCGACTGGGCCAATATTCCCGCTAACCTGTTGCCGCCCGCCGAATTCGCCGACCAAGTGGCTCGACGCGGACAAGAGGTCGGTCTCGGCGTCGAGGTCCTTGACGAGACGGCACTGGCGGAAGGCGGTTACGGCGGCATCCTCGCCGTGGGCAGCGGCTCCTCCCAGAAGCCACGCCTGGTGCGGATCACGTGGCGTCCCGAAGGCGCCACCAAGCACGTCGCCTTCGTCGGCAAGGGCATCACGTTCGACACCGGCGGTATATCGATCAAGCCTTCGCAAGGCATGTGGGACATGAAGGGTGACATGGCGGGTGCGGCGGCCGTCGCCGGCGCCATGCTGTCGATCGCGCGGTTGGCTCCCGCTGTGAACGTCACCGCGTACCTCGCATTGGCCGAGAACATGCCCTCCAGTACCGCTTACCGGCCCGGTGACGTGGTGACCGCCTACGGCGGCAAGACCATTGAAATCCTCAACACCGACGCAGAGGGACGCATCGTGATGTCCGACGCGTTGGCCCGTGCCGCCGAAGACAAGCCCGACGCTCTCTACGATGTCGCGACCCTGACCGGCGGTCAGGTCATGGCTCTGGGTAAGCGCACCGCCGGGCTCATGGGCACCGAATCGGAAACCGAGCGGGTCAAGCGGGTCGGCACCGCCTTGGGTGAGGCCGGCTGGCCCATGCCGATGCCCGAGGAAATTCGCAAGACGATGAAATCCCCCATCGCCGACGTGCAACAGTGCGCCACCAACCTGGAACGGTCGGGCCACATGCTGCAGGGCGGAATCTTCCTGTCCCACTTCGTTCCGGAAGACCTGCCGTGGGCACACATCGACATCGCGGGCCCTGCCGACCACGGCGGTGAGTCCTACGGATACATCGTCAAGGGCGCCACCGGTTTTGCCGCCCGTACGTTGGTGGGAATCGTCGAAGACCACCTTCAATAACGGCATTCCGCCGTGCCGGCGATGTGCCCGGGTCTCGGGCCGTCACCGGCACGGCGCTAGCGTGTTGTCATGACACGGGTCGCAGCTGAATCACTTCGATTGGCCACCGTTGACGGTGTGAGCATCTGCGCTCGCCACATACCCGGCGACCGCTCGCATGCCGTCGTTGTCGCGCACGGTTTCTCCGGCAACTGTCACCAGCGACGCTCCGTGGCCATTGCGCGTATGTTCGCTGTCGACTCAGGCGTCGTATCCATCGACTTTCGCGGACACGGCCACTCCACGGGACTGTCCACGGTCGGAGATCTTGAGATACACGACATCGAAGCGGCCGTGGCTTTCGCAAAGTCACGCGGCTACGGTCGGATTTCCGTGGTCGGTTTCTCGATGGGCGCCGCCGTCGCCATCAGACACGCCGCGATTTTCGGCGGGGTCTCGGCGGTGGCCGCCGTCAGTGGACCGGCCCACTGGTACTACCGCGGGACGACCTCGATGCGGATGCTCCACCATGCCGTGGAACGTCGGCTCGGTCGCGTCGTATCCCGAGTGGGGTTGCGAACTCGCATCAGTGCCGCGGGGTGGGAGCAGCCGCCCGCGCAACCGTGGCAGTCGGCCGGCAAGATCGCTCCTGCGCCGTTGTTGGTGGTCCACGGTACCGCTGACCGCTTCTTCCCCGTTCGGCACGCCTATGCCCTCTACGAGGCCGCTGAGAGCCCTCGCGCGCTATGGGTGGAACCGGGTATGGGCCACGCGGAATCGGCGATGACGCCCGATCTGACGGCGCGGTTGCGGCATTGGCTGGGCTCACCTGAGACGTCGGATGTCCCACCCACGGCCTAAACTGCCGCACGTGTCGAGCCCCGTTGTCGGAAAATACGTCCAACCGTCGTTTGACGACCTCGGGACGCCCCTGTCCGAGGTGACGTTCTCGGTGATCGATTTGGAGACCACCGGGGTCGCCTCCGACGCGGCCGCCATCACGGAGATCGGCGCTGTAAAGGTTCGGGGTGGCGATGTCTTGGGAGAGTTCGCAACCCTTGTCAACCCCGGCGAGGTCATCGACGCTCGGATTACCGCACTGACCGGGATCAGTAACGAGATGGTGGCCCAGGCTCCGTCGATCGAGTCGGTGCTACCGAGTTTTCTGGAGTTCGTATCGGGAACGGTGTGGGTGGCACACAACGCGCCCTTCGACGTGGGATTTCTCAAGTCCGCTGTGACCCGTGCCGGTTACCCCTGGCCGAAGCCGCAGGTCGTGGACACCGTGGTACTGGCCCGTCGGCTGGTCGACCGCAGCGAGGTCCCGAACAAACGTCTGAGTACGTTGGCGCGTTATTTCGGGGCCAAGACCTCCCCGGTTCACCGCGCGCTCGACGACGCCCGGGCGACGGTCGATGTCCTACATGCACTGTTGGAAAGGCTGGGAGGTCACCATGTGATGACCGATACCGACCTCGCAGACTTCCAACGAGTCATCCCCGCAGCCGTTCGACGAGGCAAACGGCATCTGGCGAAGGGATTGCCGCATGCGCCGGGCGTGTACGTGTTCAGGGACGCCTCTCATCGTCCCCTGTACATCGGAATGTCGGCCGACATCGCGACTCGTGTGCGCGGCTACTTCTCCGGTGGAGAAACTCGCCGGGGAATTCGAGACATGTTGCCGCTGGCCGAACGAATCGAGGCCGTTGAATGTGCACATCGGCTTGAGGCCCAGGTACGTGAGCTACGCATGATCGCCACGGCGAAACCCCCCTTCAACCGGAAGTCGAAATACCCCGAGCGGTTGGCATGGCTGAAACTGACCGAGGAGGCCTACCCACGTCTGTCACTGGTTCGGCGACCACCGGAGCCGGGCGGCACCTGGCTGGGGCCGTTCACGTCGACTCGGAACGCGACGCTGGCCATGGAGGCCGTACACGAGGCGTTGCCTCTGCGCCAGTGCAAGACGCGACTGTCGGCTCACCGGGAAAGCCCGTCCTGCGCCTTGGCCGAACTCGGCTGCCCCGCTCCCTGCCGCCTGGCCGTCTCCGTGACCGACTACCGCCACATCACCACCGACGTGATGGAAACGTTCACAGGCGACCCCAGGACCGTCGTAGACGCCCTTATGGCTCGTATCAAGCACCTGGGGACCCAACAGCGGTATGAGGAGGCGGTCGTGGCCCGTGAACGCCTCAGCGCGTTCCTGCGGGCTCTGCAACGGACCCAACGGAGCCAGGCCCTCATTCGGATTCCGGAACTCGTCGCCGCCGGCAGAGGAGTCGGAGGGGGTTGGGACATCGCCGTGATCCGGTACGGCCGATTGGCCGGCGCCGCCGCCTCTCCGGCTCGAGCGGACCCGATGCCCACGATCGAATCCGCCGTGAAATCCGCAGCGACCATTCCGGCCGATGCCGCTGCACTCACCGGTCAAGCCATCGGCGAGACCGAAATCATCCTGACGTGGCTGGAAAGCCCGTCGGTGAGGTTGGTTCGGGCCGACCACGGTTGGGCGGTCCCACGACCGTCGGCTGCGGCCTATCACACCTTGATCGAGCGTCTTGACGCCGCGAACCCTTGGGGAGACACCCATCGCCGGCGGTGAGGCAACCACCACTCGTTCGCGTCGTTTCGTCGGATTATTGACACTTCCCTAGCTATGAAACGGGACTCGGCACGAAGATGGGCACGGAAATCTTGTGTGTCCTATACCACCTGGCCGCCGACCTCTCTAGGATCGGGGCTACCATTTTTCAGCATCGGCCGGAGGTGTCACATGCTGCGATCCATACTCAACCGGTCCTCGTCCGCCGATGACCCGTGGGGTGTGAACGCCAGCGTTGCCGCGCTCGAAGCAACCCACCGAGCCAAACATCCCGATCCTCACATCCCTCAGCTGCGGAAAGCGTTCCGCATCGCAGAGCAGATGCACCGGGGGCAGAACCGCCGTAGCGGCGAGCCATACATCACACATCCCATAGCCGTGGCTCGGATCCTCTCCGATTTCGGCCTGGACACAACGACCCTCGCTGCGGCGCTCCTGCACGACACCGTCGAAGACACCAGCTACACCCTTCAACGTCTGCGCGACGACTTCGGCAAGGAGATCGCGCTTCTGGTCGACGGCGTCACCAAACTCGACAAGCTGTACTTCGGCGATGCGGCGGAGGCGGAGACGTTCCGCAAACTCATCATCACGGCCGGCAGGGATGTCCGAGTCCTGATCATCAAGCTTGCCGACCGAGTCCACAACATGCGGACCATCAAGGCAAAGTCGCGACCTTCCCAGATCCGCATCGCCGAGGCGACTCGGGACGTCCTCATCCCGTTGGCGGACCGGCTGGGTCTCTATGTCATCAAACGTGAGCTTGAGGACATCGTGCTGGCCACGGTCGATCCCGATGTTTACGCCGAGATCGACGACTTCCTCTCCAACAACCATCAGAGAACGGCCAAGGTGGCCGCCGCATCACGTCGACTACGTACCGAACTTCGCTCCATGAAGATCGCAGCGGAAGTGCTGGATCGCCCACGACATCATTATTCGGTCTACCGTGAAATGGCTGTCAGTCCCCGGAGGGGGCCTCAGGACCCACCGCGCATGGTTCTCGTCGTCGACGGCCCCATCACCGACTGCTACGCCACCATGGGGGCCGTTCACCGCCTGTGGCAGCCGCTTCCCGGCCGTTTCAAGGATTTCATAGCCACACCCAAGTTCAACCTGTACCAGTCCCTGCACACATCGGTCATCGGTCCCGGCGACGAACCGATGGACATCATGATCCGTACCGCGGAAATGAACCAGACCGCGGAACTGGGCATCGCCTCACACCTGGCAAAAGAGACCTCACGCGGCGAACAGTCGATTCAGGAACTCAAATGGTTGCGGCGCCTCCTCGACTGGCAACGGGATGCCGTCGATCCCGGCCGTTTTCTGGATTCACTGCGATGCGATCTCGGTGATGAGCAGATCCTCGTATTCACCACCGGCGGTGACCAGCACATTCTGCCGGTTGACGCCACTCCGGTCGACCTCGCCTACTGCAACGGGCCGTCCGACGGTGACAGGTTGATCGGTGCGTACGTCAACGGCAAGTTGGCTCCACTGGCCTCTTCGTTGTCAGAAGGCGACCTGGTGGAGACCATCATTTCGGACGCCCGCAGCGGTTACCCCGGGCCTTCGAAGGAATGGCTTCTGTCGGCCAAGACTCCGCAGGCACAGCTGTTGATCTCACAGTGGTTCGCAGGCCACCGTGGCCCTCACAACGGAGACTCCGCCGGAACATCGACAAACCATCAGACCCTGGCCGACCGGATCGAGGCGGGAAGGCACGCCGTCGACTCCGCTCTGCGTCGCCGCGATCGTGGACTCGCATCCACCGACCCGCTACTTCGTCTGGCTCGGGATCTCGGGTACCCCGACCTCGACGCTCTGTACCTGGCGGTCGACGACAAGAAGTTCAACCCGGACGAGCTCGCCGACAAATTGATCGCTTCGGTCGACCGTGAGCCGTCACCGGAGTCTCTACCGACATGATCACGCCATGAGGCGGGGCCCGAATCGATTCGATTCGGGCCCCGCCTCATGGAAGTTCTTACTTCTTGTTTCCGGACTCGACCTCGGGCCGTGTGTCATCCGACTTGACCGCCGGCTTCTCGGCCTCTCCCGGAAGCTCGATCGGCCTGAAGAAGCCTCGCACCGAAGGCGCCAACGCACCCACGCGGTTCATCTTCTTCGGAACGGTCCAACCGTTGTACTCCAACGCCTTCGGGTTACCGTGCTCGTCGAGCTCCTCGGTCAGCGGTTGGTGCACTTCGTAGAAGCGACCGTCGGGGTCACGACGCATGATTCCGGTTTCGATGCCGTGCGCCAGCACTTCGCGGTCGTGTTGCTGGAGCCCCAGGCAAATACGTCGCGTGATGTAGAAGGTCAACACCGGGATCACGACGATTCCTATACGGCCACCCCATGTCATCGCGTTCAAGCTGATGTTGAACTTGTCGGCGACGATGTCGTTGGCGCCGGTAATCGTGGTGATCAACCAAATGCTGGTGACCATCGTGCCGACGGCCGTACGCGTCGGGTTGTCGCGGGGACGCTCCAACAGGTTGTGGTGCGCCCGGTCTTTGCTGAACCGCCGTTCGATGAACGGGTAGAAGATCGGCACGGTGAAGGCGACACCCATCCCGATCACCGCCGGCCAGAACACCGCCGGCAGCATGTACCCGAACGCTGACAGTTCCCACGCCGGGAACAACCGAACCAGTCCGTCGAGGAACATGACGTAGAAGTCCGGCTGGCTGCCCGACGACACGACGGATGCCTCATATGGACCGAACAACCAGAGCGGGTTGATCTGGAACGTGCCGCCCATGAACGCGATCACAGCGAAGACGACCATGAAGAAGCCGCCCTGCTTGGCAACGTAGTTCGGGAACATACGGAACCCGACAACGTTGTGCTCGGTCCGTCCGGGACCGGGCCACTGCGTGTGCTTCTGCGTGAAGACAAGACCGACGTGGACGACGATCAATGCCAACATAATCGCTGGAATGAGCAACACGTGGAGGATGTAGAACCGAGTGATGATGACGGTTCCCGGGAATTCACCGCCGAACAGCGCGTGTGCCGCCCAGGTACCGATCAAGGGGATCGACTCGGTAATGCCGTGAACGATCCGCAGACCCGTGCCCGACAGGCCGTCGTCCGGGATCGAGTAGCCCATCAGGCCTTCGAAGAAGGCCAGGATGAACAGGACGAAACCGATGACCCAGTTCGTCTCGCGGGGCTTACGGAAAGCACCGGAGAAGAACACGCGGCCCATGTGGATCAGGATCGCGGCGACGAACAGCAACGCACCCCAGTGGTGCATCTGCCGCATGATCAGCCCACCGCGTATATCGAACGAGATGTTCAGCGTCGACTCGTAGGCCTTAGACATCTCGATACCGCGCAGCGGGACATAGCTTCCCTGATACTGCACTTCGACCATGGACGGTTCGAAGAACAGCGCAAGGAACACACCGGTCAGCAGGATCACGAGGAACGAGAACAACGCGATCTCGCCCAAGAGGAACGACCAGTGGTCTGGGAAGACCTTGTTCATCAGCTTCCTGGCGCCACCGGCCATCTGGAAGCGGTCGTCCAATTCGCGGCCCGCCTTGGCGGGCAGCTGTTTGGCATCGAACTTACGACGTTTCATGGGTTAGCCACGCTCCCAGAATGCTGGCCCGATCGGCACCAGGAAGTCGGAGACGGCGTAGAAGTAGCCCTCGTCGTCGACGTCGATCGGCAGTTGCGGCAAGTGCCGTGTCGCCGGCCCGAAGACCGGCTTCGCGTTGTCGGTGATCAGGAACTGTGACTGGTGACACGGACACAGCAACAGGTTGGTCTGTTGTTCGTACAGGCTGGCGGGGCAGCCGACGTGCGTACAGATCTTCGAGTACGCGATGAAGTTGTGCCACTGGGCGCCTTCGTACATTTCGTATGCGTTGTCCCGTGCGAGCACCGCGTCCTCTTCACGCAGGTGAATAACCAGTACCGGTGAATCGGCGTATTGGTTGGTCGCTCCATGAGGGATGGCGGGGAACGCGGTGATCTGTCCACCGATCGAGATCATGTCGGGACGCAGCAATGTGCCGTCCTTCAACATGAGCCTGACCGGCTGACCGTCGTTTTTGCTTGGGCTGAATCCGGTGGTGACCAGGTCGTCGCCCGGGGGTGTGATCAACGTGCCCAACGGTGCGATGGCGGCCAGCCCCAGCGGCGCAGCACCGAACAGAAGCGTGCGTTTCAGCATGGGCCGACGCTTGATACCGGTCTCGTCGACCACGTTGCTGATCGTGGCACCCACGATCGCGCGATCCTCTTCGGAGGAGCCGCCGTCATGCCGCTCCTGGACGAGCTCCTCGACAGGCAACAATTTCTTTGCCCAGGTGAGAATGCCGATCCCCAGACCGGTCAATGACAGTCCAAGGGTGATCCCCAACATCGGGGTGTACCACTTCGACCAACTGTTGTCGGCACCGAACTCGGCGTACTCGTACTCCCACGGCCAGAACGCGAAGACCGCAACGAAGCCGAGAGCTCCCAGACCGGCGACGACGAAGCACAACGCGATGAAACGCTCGATGCGTTTCTCGACCCTGGTCCCCGGGATCGGGAACGCCGGTTCGTAATGGAGGATTTCGATACCGTCGCGGCGGAGCCCCTCCTTGACGATCTCGAACCTCGACGCCTTGCCGTCGGTCACGTTCACCGGCTCGTCGGCGGACGAATCATGCTGTGCAGCGCTCATGACTTACGACTTCCCCGCAATCCACAGTGTTGCTATGGCCAGCGTGCTGATACCGACGAGGAAGATCGCTATGCCCTCGGTCGACGGACCGAAGCGTCCCAACCCCATGCCACCGGGGTTCTGGTCGGTGTTGAGGTACTCGACGTAGGCGATGACCTGCGCCTTCTCCTCGGGGGTCAGCTGGTTGTCGGCGAACACCGGCATGTTCTGCGGGCCGGTGAGCATTGCCTCGTAGATCTCGTCGGTCGGCACGTCGGCCAGCGCAGGCGCGAACCCGCCCGACGACAGAGCACCGCCGCCGGTGGAGTAACCGTGACAGCTCGAGCAGTTGACCCGGAACAGGTCACCACCCTCGGCAATGGCGTACTCGTCGGCCATGACGTCGGCGACCATGGATTCGACGACCTCGGCCGGCAACGCCTCGGGGCCGCCGCCGATGCTCTGGATGTAGGCGGCGATGGCCGCGGCCTCATCAGGGGTGAACATCGGGGGCTTGCGCTGAGCCTGCGACTCCTGCTTCCCCATCGGCATCCGGCCGGAGTTCACCTGGAACTCCACCGATGCGCTCCCGACACCGATCAGGCTGGGGCCGCGGCCTTCGACACCCTCGGCATTGACCCCGTGGCAGCTGATGCAACTGTTGTTGTAAAGGTCCTCGCCCTGGGCTACCAGAGCTTCAAACGATTCGTCGGCCTCGTCGGCATAGATGCCCGGCGCGAAACCGGTGTAGACGCCACCAACCAAGGCGAGCGCGCCGACGAACCGGGCGAATGCGCCCAGTCGTCTCCGCCAGCCGGATCGGCGTCTGGATGGTGCAGCCACGGTTATTGCCTCACCTTTGCTGTTGTCGTCCGGTGCGGGCGGCACCGGCGGTCTCGGGTAGGTCAGATGCTCCACAATGAGCTACGTCGTGTGACCGGATCGGTGGTCACTGCAGGAAGTAGATCATGGCGAACAATGCGACCCAGACAACATCGACGAAGTGCCAGTAGTACGACACGACAATTGCCGAGGTCGCCTGCGCCGGGGTGAATCGGCCCATTGTGGTCCGAATCAGATAAATGACGAACGCGACCAGGCCTCCAGTGACGTGCAGGCCGTGGAAGCCGGTCGTCAAATAGAACATGGATCCGTAACCGTCGGTACTGATCGAGAGGCCGTGGCCGACCAGGGTCACGTACTCGTTCATCTGTCCCATCATGAACACGAGGCCCATGACGAAGGTGACAAAGAACCAGCGTCGCAACCCATACACGTCTCCGCGCTCAGCCGCGAACACTCCCATCTGGCACGTGATCGACGACGAGACCAGAATCAGGGTGAAGGTCAATGCATATGGAATGTTCAACAGTTCCACATGCTGCTCCCACAGCTCCGGGGCGGAGGCCCTGACAGAGAAGTACATGGCGAACAGCCCAGCGAAGAACATCAGTTCGCTGGACAACCACACGATCGTCCCGACACTGACCATGTTCGGTCGCGTGAGGGAGTGGATACGTCTGGGATCAATGGTGCCTTCTGCCGCAGTCACGCGGTCATTATGGCCGCTGATCTTCTACGTCTTGTGGCGGGGGGCGGTTGGTCCGCGTGTCACCTACGTGCGCGAAGACAAACCGCAGGTAGACGACCTACAGCGAGGTTTAGAGTATCGATGCGACTACGCGGCGCTCGGGAGGGTCGGCAAGAAGCAAGGGAGCGTCGGCCAGGCCGAGCATGAGCGGTAGGCTCAATGCCGACCGTTCCTCATCGAGCCGGAGCCTACGTCAATGAGCAGCAGCTATACCGTTCTCCTTTACAGCGACAACACCAAGGTACGCGCAGACATGCGTTCGGCCATCGGTGAGCGGCCAGCCTCCGACGCGACGATCGAGTATCTCGAAGCACGCGACTACGAGGAAGCCATCCGACACATCGACACGTATGTTGTCGATTTGATCCTGCTTGACGGCGAAGCCCGTCCGGCCGGAGGCATGGCGATCGCCCGTCAACTGCGCGACGAACTCGACGACCCGCCCATGTCCTGCCTGTTGCTGCGCCGCGCGGCCGACCGTTGGCTCGCGGCGTGGTCCGAAGCCGACGCAAGCCTTCTCTACCCACTCGACCCGCTGCGCACCGGCGCCACCGTGGTCGAACTTCTGCGGTCGCGCCGCAGCCCCGCGACCAGGTAAAGGCCCTCCCCACACCTGAATAACCACCACGTAAAGAGGTGTCGCGTCAGTGACGAATGAATGGCCCACCATCCTGTCGACCCTCTTGGCAGGTCAGGCTCTTTCCACGAACCAGACCGGCTGGGTCATGAGCGAGATCATGGCCGGGGAGGCGAGCCCGGCTCAACTGGCGGCGTTCGCGGTGTTGCTTCGCGCCAAGGGCGAGACGCGACAAGAGATGACCGGGCTGGTCCAGGCGATGCTGGCTCATACCGATCGTCTGGAACTACCCGAAGACTGCGCGGACATCGTGGGAACCGGTGGCGATGGGGCGCACACCGTCAACATCTCCACGATGGCCTCGATCGTTGTGGCGGGCGGTGAGGTCCCGGTCGTCAAACACGGCAACCGTGCTGCTTCGTCTCGTTGCGGCTCGGCGGACCTGTTGGAGGCGTTGGGCGTTCCGCTCAACCTTGGTAAAGCTCAGGTCGCCAGGTGCGTCTCCGAAGCCGGTATCGGCTTCTGTTTCGCCGCGCGATTCCACCCGGGTATGCGACACGCCGCCACCCCACGACGAGAGATGGGCATTCCCACGGCGTTCAACTTTCTCGGTCCGCTGAGCAATCCCGCTCAACCGCGCGCCGGCGCCATCGGGTGCAGCGACCGCAGGATGGCCCCCATCATGGCGGGTGTCCTCGCCGACCGGGGGGCCAGTGCGCTGGTCGTTCGAGGCGAAGACGGCTTGGACGAACTGACCATCGCCGATACCACCCGTGTGTGGTTGGTGCACGCCGGAACGGTGACCGAGACCGTCGTCGACGCCGAAGACCTCGGACTGCCGCGTGCACCGATCTCGGCGTTGAAGGGCGATGACGCGGCGTTCAACGCCGAGGCTGCGCGGGCGTTCTTCGCCGGTAAAGAAGGACCCATCCGTGACGCCGTTCTGCTGAACGCCGC
Source organism: Candidatus Stackebrandtia excrementipullorum (assembly GCA_019113825.1). Lineage (GTDB taxonomy): Bacteria > Actinomycetota > Actinomycetes > Mycobacteriales > Micromonosporaceae > Stackebrandtia > Stackebrandtia excrementipullorum. Next base: position 37,975 of record DXGR01000072.1, read on the forward strand.
CGCCGGCTTCGCCGCGTTCGAAGGACTGACGCACGACATATCCGGTGACCTCTCCGGGGCGTTGCGCCGCGGTCTGGACCGCGCGGCCAACGTGGTGGACGCCGGCGACGCCGCAGAGTGCTTGAACCGTTGGGTCGCCGTTGCCGGCGACGCCGAAAGGACCATATGACCGCGGCTAGGCCGGCCACGCGCCGCCACACCCCCGTCCTGCGACGCCTGGCATACCGCACGTTCTATCTTCTACCCAAATCGGTTCGACGACGACTCGTCCGATTGGCGACCCCCACTTACACCGTGGGGGCCGTCATGTTGCTGTACAACCTGGACCACACCCGGCTGCTCATGCTGCGACAACCGCCCGGGCATGGCTGGGGTCTGCCCGCGGGGTTGCTCGAGCGCGGTGAGCGGCCGGCGCGGGCCGCCGTCCGCGAGCTGGCGGAGGAAACCGGGATCGATCTGGACGTGTCCGATATAGAACCAGCAGTTCCCAACTGTGTGGTCCACACCTACGGTCGCTGGGTGGACCTGGTGTTCACCGGTCGGGTCGCCCCCGACAAGGTGACCGTGACCGTCGACGGTGCAGAGGTTTTGGATGCACAGTGGTGGCCGGTTGACGCGTTGCCGCCGGTCACGGTTGCGGCGTCGCGGCTCATGGCTCACTACCGGCTCGGCCCCTATGCCGATTACCCCGAATCCGCCCGCATCGATTAACCGTCACACCGGACACGACACACGAAAGGGAAGACGACATGATCACCGCCATCGTCCTCATCAACTGTGCGACCGATGCGATTCCCGAGGTCGCTCAAGAGCTCGCGGACCTGCCCGGAGTCAGCGAGGTGTATTCGACGGCGGGGCATGTCGACCTGATCGCCGTTGTCAGGGTTCGCCGGTTCGATGACATCGCCGATGTGATCGCGGGCAGCATCAGCAAAGTCGAGGGGGTCGCCGACACGGAAACCCACATCGCTTTCCGCGCCTACTCGAAGCACGATCTGGAAGAGACTTTCGCGATCGGGTTCGACGAGTAGGCGCGTCGCGGAGTCAGGCTGCGGCCTCCACTGCGATACAACCGCAGGATGCGTGTTCACGCCATACTCGACGCCGCATGTGGAACGGTGCCCGCAGCTGGATTGTGGCACCGTGCGCCGAGCCGGTGCTTCCGTCCAGGAACTGCATTACCTGGCAGGAGGCCACGGACGCCGCCAGTTCTCGGAGCGTCGCCTCAATCGGTGCCGTATCGGCACCGAAGTCACGCCACATGGGTACCGCGTCTCGATGATGAAGTTCGACACAGGCGATACAAGGTGTGTGCCCCGGCACAACAAGTGGGCCAACATTTACGGCGCCGTCCGAGCTGGCCACGACCAGGTAAGGCAGGTCTCGTCGCGCGTGTGCCCGCGCCGTCAGGACCGGTGGCTGTGGGGAGTTCACCAGCACCGCGAAGCCGGCTTCCCCCGGCCGAACAGTCTCCTGGTGTCGCACACGGCCCACCCCGGATCGCCTTAGTACATCCGCGATACGAGCCGCGATCGGGTCCGTACCGTGCACAACGACACGTTGGCGACCACGTATGCCCATCATGTCGGCCGGGCTGTCCCCTCGCCGCAGGGCCAGTGCCGCCGCCTCATCCGCGTGCTCTCGTCGTAGGCCGGCGTCTGCCGCGCTGGTGATCAGCCCAGCCGGATCGATCAGCAGGCGACCGTGCCGCAACAGGGATAGCAGTTCTTTAGCACTTGTGGGCGTGACACCGATGCGACGAGCCGCGTCGTGATAGCTGCGCTCGTCATGCCAGTCGTCGAGACAGGCGAGGAGGGTAAGGATCTTCGGGTCCGGAAACTCGAGCACGAGCGCCCGTTCGGGGTCGGTGCCGATTTGAACGGTGCCGACGTCGAGCACGGTGCGACGCAGGCCGGGCAGAAAGGTAAAACGCTTCATGTCCGTTATGTTCGCAAATGCACCGTTAAGTCACAGTTAAGTGATTTATATGGATTTTCAACTCTCTGGTTTGCGCCTCACCCGCGCCTACGCAACCGGGGGCACCGACCTTCAAGGTCGGTGCCCCGTTCGCGCCTCGATGACGCCGGATCTCGGCCCTGTTCACGCGCCAAAAACGACCCGGTAAGCCGTTGTGCCACCTGTGCCTTGTGACGTCTGTTGACAGACGATCGCTAAAGCAACTGGCAGACCTTCCAACCGTTCTCGTCGATCAGGCTCATATCCGTTGACGTCTTGTCGCCGTTGGGAGCGTAAACGTCGATTTTGACGGTCGCCTCCTTCCCGTCGATCTTCTCGTCAACAACTTCAAACTCGTAACCTTCGAGAAAGTCGATAAGGTCTTCGGCGACTTCCTCGGCCATTGGACCCTCAAAGGCACTCTGGTATCGATCGCACGTCAACGACTCCACCGCCCCGAGGTCCCCGTTCTGAGCGGCCTCCATATAGCTTTGAGCGACGGAACCGGGTGAACCGCCGCCCAGCATCATCACCAGAATCACCACGAGGACAAGCACTCCGAACCCACCGGCCGACAAGCCGATGATCAGGCCGGTTTTGCTTTTCGGCTGTGATTGTTGGCCGAAACCGGGCTGCCCCGGCTGCGGCGGAAATCCGGGTTGTGCGGGCTGCCCGTATGCGGGCTGCCCCGGCTGCATGGGTGGTCCATGCTGGCCGTACCCCGGCTGTGCAGGCGAACCGTATCCGGGCTGCTGCGGCTGGCCGTACCCCGGTTCCGCAGGCGAACCGTATCCGGGCTGCTGCGGCTGCCCCGGTTGTTGCCCGTACCCCGGTTGCTGGTTGGGGTCGGGGTATTGACCGCCTGGAGGCGGGTATGACATGGGATCTCCTCAGTTGCGCTAAACAGGGACCACAACACGGATCTTGTCCGCGCAAACCAAAGACGGGTATCGGCGTATACGCCGATACCCGTCTTTGAACGATCTGCGCCTATTGGGGCCCTAGGCGACGCGAACCGGTGTGGTATTCGAACAGTAGACCACACGCGGTGAGGATGATCGAGATGAATCCCAGGGCGATGAGCCATCCCCACCAGTAGACGACTCCGATACCGGTCAGCGTCGTCGAGGCGGCCAACCCGAACGGCCAGTAACTGCCGGGTGAGAAGAAACCCACATCTCCGGCAGCGTCGGCGATCTCACCGTCGCCACGGTCTTCAGGGCGAAGGTCGATACGCCGCGCAACGAACGCGAAGAATCCCCAGCACATGCCACACAGCGAACCCGCCAACAGCAGTGCAATGAAGCCGATGACCTCGATCTGGTTCACCGGACTCTCATACCAGCTCCAGAAGGCGTAGACGGCCGCGAACAAGTACAGCGTCAGTGTGATGACGCCGAATACGCGTGATTCTGTCCTCATGCGACTTTCCCCTAACTCGCTTCGCCCGAGTTGGGCTTGGTGTCGAACGGCTTCGTGGTAACCGCGTACGGCTCCTGACCGATGGCTTCCAACGCCTCCGGAGTGGTCATTCCCTCTTCCAGGTATCCCAGGTATGCCTGGAAATCCTCACTGGAAACAGCGCGGAGTTCGAAGTTCATCATGGAGTGGTAGGCACCACACAGTTCGGCACATCGACCGACGTAGGCACCCTCTTTCTCAACAGTGATCTCGAACTCGTTGGTGTACCCGGGCATCACGTCGACCTTGAAGAGAAGGTCCGGCACCCAGAAGGAGTGAATGACGTCAACCGTCTCCTGCTTCAAACGCACCGACTCGTTGGTCGGCAGCACCAGGACGGGAATGTAGTCGCTGTTGCCCACCGTGCCAGAAACCGGCTGGGCAGGCCCGTCCCCGTCGGGGTCGGTGTCGTCGTAGGTGAATTCCCAGTTCCACTTGAACGCCGTCACGGTGACCGTGTTGTCGGGGTTCTCGGTCAGCTTCGTGATGTCGTTCTGGGTGATGGCCGTGTAGTAGAACAACACCGAGATGACCAGAAACGGAGTAACCGTGAACAGTAGCTCCATCGGCAGGTGGTACCGGGTTTGAACCGGGAGTTCCTCACTGCGCTTCCGGTAGCGGATGATGCACCAAAAGATCAATCCCCACACGAAGAAACCCACGGCCAGCGCGGCGATCGCCGAGCCGATCCACAAGTCCATGATCTCCTTGGACTCGACTGTCGGGAGGGTCTTGGGGAAACCAAACGCGAATGCGTCTTGAACGGTGCAGCCAGCCAGAATCGGCAGGGTGACTGCAGCCATGACAGCCAGACCAATGAGGCGGCGGGGCTTACGGGAAGCCGCGGACGACGGACTCTCAACCACCTGCTCAAGCCTTTCTGGGCAGTTACCGGTAGTTCTTCTCGTGTGGGAGGCCCACACCGTCCCGCTTGGGCGAGACGCAGTGAGCCTACTTGCCGAGCCACCAGTTGTGAGGTCAGGGGTATCGAATGATGACGTGTGTCGTTCAATAACGCCATGACCTCCGTATATCTGGATGCCGCCTCCACCGCCCCGTTGCACCCGGTCGCCAAGCAGGCACTGGACGTTGCCATGGCCGACGGGTGGGCGGACCCGACGAAACTTCATGGACAGGGCCGCCGAGCCCAACAGTTGTTGGACGCCGCTCGAGGTGGCGTGGCCGAGGTGCTCGATGTCGGTGACGACGAGGTTCGCTTCACCCACAGCGGGACGGCTGCCGTTCACAGTGGCCTTATAGGCGCCCTCGAGGGGAACCGTCGGCAGGGCAACGTACTGATCCACAGTGAGGTTGAGCACTCGTCGGTGTTGCACGCGGCGGCATGGCATGAACAACGTGGAGGGCGTGCATTCGGTTTTCCGGTCGACCGTTCCGGCCGGGTCCGCCTCGATCGGCTCCGTGACGTCGTGGCCGAGGTCGCGCCGACCGTGGTGGCCGCGCAAAGCGCCAACCACGAGGTCGGCACCGTCCAGCCCGTGGCCGAGATAGCGGACATCTGCGACCCGGCGGTCCTGGTCGTCGACGCGGCACAGAGCCTGGGGCACATGCCGATACCGTCGGGCTGGTCGGTTCTGACGGGCTCGGCGCGGAAATGGGGCGGACCGGCCGGTGTGGGACTTCTCGTGGTCGATAAAAATACCCGCTGGCGTAACCCGTGGCCACACGACCCGGGGCAACCTCTGGCCACCGGTGCGGTGAATCTACCCGCCATCGTGGCCGCCGCGGCGTCACTACGCGCGATGATCGCCGAACGGGACGCGAATGATCGCCGCCTGCGTCGGCTGACGGACCTGATCCGACGGCGCGCCGCCGAGATCGGCTGGGTCGAGGTCGTCGGCGACCCCCATGAGCGACTGCCCCACATCGTGACGTTCTCCTATCCGTTCGAGGACGGAGAACCGATGTTGTTGGCGCTGGACAAAGCCGGTTTCGAGGTCTCGGCCGGCTCGTCGTGTACTGCCGCGACGATCCGGCCTTCGCACGTACTGGAGGCGATGGGGGTTCTTTCCCACGGCAACATTCGTGTGTCGCTGCATCGGGGAGTGACCGACGACGACGTGGAGCGATTCACCCGGGCGTTGCCGGCGGTCATGAAGCAGCTGCGTGATGAAGGTGGTGTGGTCGAGTAACGCTCGACCACACCGCTCGACGTCAAGCGATCGTCAGGTGCGACGAGACTTCGGCCTCGCAAGCGGGCCCGTAGGACTCGCCCAGGCGACGAAGGAACGAAGCCTGGTCGATCGAGTACTCCTGCGTGCCGACCGTTTCCAGCACCAGGGTGGCCACCATGCTGCCGATTTCGGCGGCGCGACGGGCCGACAGGCCCCAGGACAGGCCCGCGAAGAAACCGGCCCGGAATCCGTCACCGACGCCGGTCGGGTCGTAGGCGTCGATCTCACGTGCCACGGGGACATGGATGCGGTCCAGGCCCCGGCCGACGATCTCGACGCCGTCCTTGCCCAGAGTTGTGACCCGTACCTGCACCTTGTCGAGAATCTGGGACTCGGTCAGGCCGGTCTTCGACTCGAGCAGTTCCTTCTCGTACTCGTTGGTCAGAAGGAACTTGGCGCCCTCGATGAGTTGCCGTGCTCCGTCACCGTCGAGACGGGCGAGCTGTTGCGAGGGATCCGCGGCAAACGGGATCCCCATCTCACGGCTTTGTGTGCTGTGACGCAACATGGCGTCGGGATCGTTGGCGCCGACCAGAACGAGGTCGAGGCCTCCGACTCGCTTGTGAATCGGCTCCAGATCGATGTTGCGGGCCTCGGCCATCGCGCCGGCGTAGAAGGAGGCGATCTGACACAGGTCCTCGTCGGTCGTACAGACGAAGCGTGCGGTGTGTGCGGTGTCGCTGACGTGAACCGATTCGGTGTCCACACCGAATCCGGCCAGCCACCCCTGGTAGTCGTCGAAGAAGTCCTTGCCCACTGCTCCAACCAGAATCGGCTGCAGACCGAGCCGACCCATGCCGTAACAGATGTTGGCGGCGATACCGCCCCGACGGAGTACGAGGTCATCGACCAGAAACGAGAGAGAGACCTTCTCAAGCTTCCCGTCGAGGAACTGTTCGTTAAAACGTCCGGGGAAGTGCATGAGGTGGTCGGTGGCGATCGAACCGGTGACGGCGATCTTCATCGAGGGTTTCCTAGCTAGAGGCAACAATGAAATAGCCCGGCCAGATTACCGGCCGGGCTCAAACCTTGTTCGGGCGCTTCGGAGCACCGGAGAGACGTCTTCGTGTCGGTCGCCGGTGTCCCGCCGTTTCACAGGCCACGCGCCCAACGGGCGTTCGCGTCACGAGGCGGGTCGACCGGCCCCGCGACACCTGACGGACTAGTGGAACGAGTCCCCACAGGCGCAGGAGCCACCGGCGTTCGGGTTGTCGATGGTGAAGCCCTGAGCATCGATGCGGTCGGCGAAGTCGATGCTGGCACCACCGAGATACGGGATGCTCATCCTGTCCACGACGACCTCGAAACCGTCGTAACCGGAGACGACGTCCCCGTCACGGAAGCGTTCGTCAAAGAAAAGCTGGTAGCGCAGGCCCGAGCAACCGCCCGGTTGGACCGCGACTCGAAGCCGCAAATCGTCACGGCCCTCCTGCTCGAGCAACGCCTTTACCTTCTCGGCGGCAACGTCGGTGAGTACGACACCGGTCGGGTTGGTGGTCTCGGTTTGCGTTTCGGTCACGGTGTGTCTCCCTGTAAAGAACATCGGTCTGGCTTCCACGGTAGCGAACATCCAACCGGGGCCGTTCATTCCCGCCGTGTGTTCACGTCGGCGGGCCGTTTCCCGGGCTGTTTCGTGATCGAGGTCTCAACCACGCCGCCACTGCCGGGCAAAACGGGCCCCCAACGCGCGCAGCCCTTCCGCAGGGCGACTCATCGCCTCTTCGACCGAGCCGTAGTGCTCGGCCAACGACACCGCCCGCGTGATACCCGCAGACAGCATCTCCCGACGCCCGACGGTGACCTGCCCGGCCGCCACCAGACACGGGAGTCCTCGTTCGCCGGCGGCCTCGGCGACACCGGAGACGACCTTTCCACGCAACGACTGATGGTCAAAGGACCCCTCACCGGTGATTACAAGGTCGGCGGTGTCCATCGCCTCGTACAGTCCCACGACATCGGCGACCAGGCCAAACCCGGATTCACGCCGCGCCCCCAACGCGAACAGCGCCGCGCCAATGCCGCCCGCGGCGCCGCCGCCGGGACGTTGTGACAGCTCGCCACGACCGTCGGCCACGTCGCGTTCCAAGACCGAGGAAAACCGAGACAGCGCGAAGTCGAGCCGTTGCACGGCATCGGGGTCGGCACCTTTCTGCGGCCCGAACACCGCGGACGCACCGTTGATCCCGCACAGCGGGTTGTCGACGTCGGTGGCGGCGATCAGCTCTACACCTCGCAGCCGCGCCGCTCCTTCGAGGCGGTCGCAGTCGATCAACCAGCCGCCCCCATACGGCAGTGCCCGCCCGGCCGCGTCCACCGGCGTAAGCCCCAAGGGGGTGAGCATGCCGGCGCCCGCATCATTGGTCGCCGAGCCTCCGAGGCCCACGACGACGGTGCGCATACCCGATTCGACAGCGTGGCCTATCAGCGTGCCCACGCCGTACGAGGTTGTTCGCATGGGGTCACGTTCATCCGGTGCCAGCAGGTGCAACCCACACGCCTGTGCACTCTCGATGTAGGCGGTGTCCCCCACGTAAAGAGAGTTCGCGGTCACTTGCCGACCGAGTGGGTCCACCGCCGTGATCGGCGTCCTTCTACCGTCCAGGTTCGCCGCCAGGGTGTCGATCATGCCCGGTCCACCGTCGGACATCGGCAGCCCAATGATCACGTCGTCCGGTGCCACGTCGGCCCAGCCTTCGGCCAGAGCGTTGACGACTTCGGGGGCCGAGAGTGTTCCGGCGAATTTGTCCGGACTGATCAAAATGCGCACGCCGACGACCTTAGCGAGGTCGGATCACCGTCTTCGGCGGTGAGCGTCACATCGGCCTTTGACTCACCGGGTGGACCCGTTATGAGAGAATCATGAATACGCGTCAAACCGACGATAAATACCTGTTGCCCTGGAGAGTTGCCATGAGCACCTTCACCGAGCCCGCCCCGACCGCCACAGCCCTGCTGCTTTTGGGTCGAGGAAGCGACCCCCAATCCGAAAAAGGCGTGGACTGCCCCGGTGAACTGCCCCCCGCCTCGGACCCCAACCTGGTCGAACGGGCCACCGCCGCCAAGAAAGCGCTGGGCGACCGGCTCTTCGTCCTCGGGCACCACTATCAACGCGATGAGGTCATCCAGTTCGCCGACGTCACCGGTGACTCGTTCAAGCTTGCACAACAGGCCGCAGCTCGCCCCAACGCCGAGTTCATCGTCTTCTGCGGGGTCCATTTCATGGCCGAATCGGCGGACATTCTGACCACCGACGACCAGGCGGTTGTGCTCCCCGACCTCGCCGCAGGCTGTTCCATGGCCGACATGGCCGCCCGGCAGCAGGTGGACGAATGTTGGGACACGCTGACCGACATCGGCATCAGCGACGACGTCGTGCCGGTGACCTACATGAACTCCTCCGCCGACATCAAAGCCTTCGTCGGGAAGCACGGCGGGCTCGTGTGCACGTCGTCCAACGCAAAGCGCGCGCTCGACTGGGCCTACCAGCAGGGCCGCAAGGTACTGTTCCTTCCCGACCAACACCTCGGCCGCAACACGGCCGTTCTCCAACTCGGCTTCGACCTGGCCGACTGCGTCACCTACAACCCGCATAAACCGCAGGGCGGGTTGTCGGCTCAAGAACTGCAGGACGCGAAGATGATCCTGTGGCGTGGCCACTGCTCGGTTCACGGACGGTTCACGCTCGACAGCGTCAACGACATGCGACGCCGTGTCCCCGACGTCAACATCCTCGTGCACCCCGAATGCACACATGAAGTCGTCAACGCCGCCGACCACGTCGGCTCCACGGAGTACATCATCAAGAAGCTTCAGGCCGCCCCCGCCGGATCCTCGTGGGCGATCGGAACCGAACTGAACCTGGTACGTCGCCTGGCACACCAACATCCCGACAAACAGGTCATGTTCTTGGACAAGACGATCTGTTACTGCTCCACGATGAACCGCATCGACCTGCCGCACCTGGTCTGGTCGCTCGAAGAGCTCGTCGCAGGCCGTGTTCCCAACAAAATCAGCGTCGACTCCGACACGTCACATCACGCCAAGGTCGCCCTCGACCGGATGTTGGCGCTTCCCTAGCCACCGACGGCGGTCGGCTCCGTCGGCCGGCCGCCGTTTCTCCATCGCGGGCAAGCGATCCACGGTTTCACCGGGCATTCGACCGGCCGCACCAGCCCGAGAACACGGGTTCGGTGCATTTCGGGACAAGCCGCCAGAGCCGGTCACCAACCCACGAATACGGGTCGCTAGCCTGAACAGTCGATCGAGCGTGCCGTCTTCGTCGCAGGTGTCCACGTGCACACGTGTCCAGCCGTTATGCTCAGCAACCGGCACTCAAAAATTGTTTCGATCGCAATCCACCCGTGATATGGAGGCTCGTGTTGAGCAACGACGTTCTCGTGGTGCACGGCGGTACCCCTCTCAAAGGCGAAATCCGCGTCCGCGGCGCAAAAAACCTGGTCTCCAAGGCCATGGTCGCTGCGGTCTTGGGCGACACCCCGTCGACACTGCACGATGTGCCGGCGATCCGTGACGTCGACATCGTTCGAGGGCTGCTGGAACTGCACGGCGTACGCACCGCGATGTCAGAGGACCAGACCCTGCGCATGGACCCGACCAACGTGGTCATCGCCGGGGTAGACGAAATCAACGTGCACGCAGGATCCAGTCGGATCCCCATTCTGCTGTGCGGACCTCTCCTTCACCGGTTGGGCCGTGCCTACATTCCGAACCTGGGCGGCTGCAACATCGGCGGACGCCCCATCGACTTTCACCTTGACGCGTTGCGCGAATTCGGTGCGGTCATCGACAAGCAACCCGACGGGATGCACCTGTCGGCGCCGCAACGCCTACAAGGCATCAAGTACACGCTGGCCTACCCGTCGGTCGGTTCGACGGAGCAGATTCTGCTGACCGCGGTTCTGGCCGAGGGTGTCACCGAGCTTCGCAACGCCGCAGTGGAGCCCGAAATCATCGACCTGATCTGCGTCCTGCAGAAAATGGGCGCGATCATCAAGGTGCACACCGACCGCGTTATCGAAATCGAAGGCGTCGAACGTCTGCACGGTTACCGTCATCGTCCGGTCCCCGACCGGATCGAAACGGGAAGTTGGGCGGCGGCAGCCCTGGCGACCCAGGGCGAGGTTTTCGTCCGCGGCGCCGACCAGGTCAACATGATGACCTTCCTCAACGTCTTTCGTTCCATCGGCGGCGCGTTCGACATCGACGACGGGCCCGACGGGGGCATCCGTTTCTGGCACCCGGGCGGCGAGCTGTCACCGGTGGCGTTGGAGACCGACGTGCACCCGGGACTCATGACCGACTGGCAGCAGCCCCTGGTCGTCGCGTTGACACAGGCGCACGGATTGTCGATCGTTCACGAAACGGTCTATGAACGTCGATTCGGTTACACCGCCGAGTTGCGCCAGATGGGCGCGAACATCCAGTTGTACCGGGAGTGCCTGGGAGGTACTCCGTGCCGCTGGGGTAGGCGAAACTTTTTGCACTCGGCCGTTATCGCGGGCCCGACCTCGCTGCATGCGGCCGATCTCCAGATCCCGGACCTGCGTGCCGGCTTCAGCCACCTCATTGCGGCGCTGGCGGCCGAAGGCACATCCCGGGTCTTCGGTGTCGACCGTTACATTACTCGCGGCTACGAGGATTTCGATGCGAAGTTGGCGGCACTGGGCGCCAACGTCGAAAGGCCCTGACCTACGGTGACCGGGTAGTCTTGCCGACCGTGCCCTTGTTCAATCGACCGTCCCGCGATAGGGACGCCGAATCGGAGAGCAGCATCGTGAGCGAGACCACCACCGACGACACGGTGGAAGAAGCACCCTCCAAGGGAAGTGGATCCACTCGGGACAAGTCCGCACCGACCCCCAAACGCCCGAGCGGGAAACGTGCGAGGCCACCGAAAAACCCTCCCATGTCTTACAAGGAGGCGCGGCAACGCGCCAAGGAGGAACGCGGACCGAAGCCGGACAAGGAAGCACGCAGGGAGCTTGCCGCTCAGCGTCGCGCGGAGCGGCAGCGAATCGTCGACGGCCAGAACCGGGGCGACCCGCTGTTCGACAAGTACCACATGCCTCGAGACAAGGGGCCCGAGCGGCTCTTCGTACGGGACATGGTCGATGCACGTCGAAGCATCGGACAGTATTTCTTCGTCATCGCCATCGCGATCATGTTCGTGTCGTCGGCGGGGACCTCTCAGCAAGTGCAGCAGTTCGCGTTGCTCCTGTGGGTGGGAATCCTCGTTGCATTCATCATCGACAGCATCATCTTGAGCCGTAAGGTGAAACGAACCGTGTGGGATCGTTTCCCCAAGACGACGCAGCGAAAAGCCGGCCTGTACTGGTATGCGATCTCGCGGTCGATGATGTTCCGTCGGATGCGTCAACCGCAACCGCGACCGCACATAACGTACAAGACGCCCAAATCCGAACTGGGTAAGGTCGTCCGTTAAAGTTCCCGTCATCGGTGGTCTGGGCGTGAAGCCCCATGCCCACCACCACCGATACGTTGGAGCCGCACCGCTCAGGACCGTGAGTCGACCTTCTCCACGGTTGTCGTATCCCGCTTGATTCGCCTCAGCCACGCCAAGCCCAGAATCGGAAGAACCACGGGAACAAACAGGTAGCCGGATCCGAAGTGTGACCACACCGTCGCCTCCGGAAACAGGTCCGGCCGGATAAGGCTGAAGGTTCCCACACCGAGTACGCCGACGAGCTCGATCGAGCAGGACACCCACGCCACCATGTGCGAGGTATGGTCCCGCCGCGCGATCCCGACCGCGGCCACCAGATACACCAGTCCCGCAACGGCCGACAGAACGTAGGCCGTCGGCGCGGTTTCGAAATCGGTGGCGATCTGCCAACCGGCACGAGCGGACGCGGCTACTGCGAACAGGGTGTAGACGGCGATTATCAACCGCCCAGGCCCCTGCCGGCTCGGGGCGTCCGTTTCCGATGTCGACGGGTCAGGCACCTGCCAACCCCCACAGTTGGTCCATCCGCAGCATCATGGCCGCCACGGTCAGGCTCGCACCACACACCACGGCGGTGCTCCAGTGCGAGCGATCCATGCGAGTCCACAACACCGCGACGGGTATGACAAGAACCAGGATCGCGAGGTACCCGATGAACATGACCATGTCGCCGGATACCTGCTGATCGAAAAGTTTCACGATCGACACGACCAGCTGCAGCGTCACCATCGCCCCCAGCACGAAGACTCCGATCAGATGGAGCCGCGACACCGGCTTTTTTCGAACGGCGTCGATCAAATACCAGGCACCCAACAGCAGAGCGACCAGTTGGACGGCACTGGTCAGCCAGTCGATCATCGTGTTTCCTCCCGCTCAAGGTTCTACAAACCGTAGTACAGCAATCGGGTTCCCTCCTTACGAGGGTTCGCGCCCGTCGCGGTACAACGCGGCCACGACGGTGTCTATATTCGGCTCCGTGATCGACACGTCGCGCAACGGGGCACGGGAGGCAAGATATGCCACGACCTCGCCGGGGGAACGATGACGATCCAACCGAAACCGCATCCGGCGGGGGTCGCCGTCGACGCGTTCGGCCGTCACGCCGTCCAGCCCCAACGCAACATCGAACTCGACATCGAATTCCGCGACCACCTCCGGACCGTCCCCGTACCGGTCGCGTAGGTCTCGTAGGCCACCGTCATGAACGATACGACCGCGGTCGATGACGATCAGTCGTGGGCACAGTCGCTCAATGTCGGCGAGGTCGTGGGTCGTCAACAGGACGGTCGTGTCGCCTGCACTCTTGAGGTCGGCCAGGAAACGACGGACCGCCTGTTTGGAGACCACGTCCAGGCCGATGGTGGGTTCGTCGAGAAAGAGCACCTGGGGGCCGTGGAGCAACGCTGCGGTTATCTCCCCACGCATGCGTTGTCCCAGAGACAGCTGCCGCACCGGCGTGTCCATGAACTCGTCCAAGTCCAAAACCTGACGGCATCGTTTCAAACGCGCGGCATGATCGGCCCGTGGCACGTTGAAAACATGGCGCAGCAGCCGGAAAGACTCCTTCAACGGAAGGTCCCACCACAACGCGGACCGTTGACCGAACACCACGCCCAACCGGCGGGTAAGCCTCAACCGATCGGGAACCGGTTCGAGCCCACACACGCGTACATGTCCCGCAGTCGGTGTCAAGACACCGCTGAACATCTTCATCGTCGTCGACTTTCCCGACCCGTTGGAGCCTATGTAACCGACCGTCTCACCCGCCTCGACGGACAACGACACGCCTTTCACCGCCGAAATGATGCGACGTGTGCTTCGAAAACGCCCGGTCTTGATCCGGGTCGTGAAGTCCTTACACAGATCCCGGGTTTCGATGACAGCGTTCATGATCCTGTTCCCTTGTAGTGTCGGACACCGAGGCGCCACAGAAACGCCGCCAAACCCACTGCGAGGAATGCGATCGGTGCGCCGGCCCATCCCAGCCATGTCGGTGCCCCCAACGGATCCTGTCTGCCCAACAGCACCAAGGCCGGGTAGTAGGCGACGAAACCAAACCCCAGAGCGTGCCCGAATATCCGCCGAAAGCCCGTGCCGTAGATCGTCAGCGGGTAGGTCGTGAAGTCGCGTCCTCCATAGGTGAACGAGTTCGCGAACTCCCGTGCCTCGATCCACCAGAACGTCGTCGTCGCGGTCATGACGAAGACGGCTGAGAAAAACGCCGCCGCGGTCAGCGGTGTCACTACCACAAGAACGACTCGCCACCACGTCCAATCCAGCTTTGCCGCGGCGGCGGCCAGGACGAGAACCGCGACGGAGAAACCGACCCTTCCGACCCGTCGAAGCTGGAAATCGACGGCGAGCAGCTGAGGAAGGACCCTCCGCGGCCTGATCAGCACCGAATCGAGCAGGCCCGTGCGCACGTACATTGACAACCGTTCGACGTTACCCACCAGAAGATCCGCCAGCGTGAAGCCGCTGATCGACAGCGATGAGATCAACAGAACCTCGACGAAGTCGAAACCTCCCAGAATCGGTGTGACCTGAAACATGACGAAAACGGTCGTGAACTCCAGGACCGTAAAGATCGTCTGGCTCACCAGATCGATCACGAAGCTGGTGCGGTATTGCGCCTGGCTGCGGATCTGCGCAGACACGAGCCTGGCGTACGGAGCGAGGATTGTCCGGTAAGCCACCTTGTATCACCAGTTTCCGAGTGGCACGGCTCTGAACGAATACCGCCGCCGCCATGCAGATCGCGCACCACATCACCTGCAAACCGATACGTGACAGCTGCGCCCCGGCACCGCCGTACTCGACGGCGACATCGGCCGGAAACTGCATGATCGACGGGAAGGGTGTGGCCAGGTACAACAGCGTCGTGATCTCGTCGGGAAAGAACGTAAGCGGAAAATAGAGTCCCGAGCCCACTCCCGACACCACCACCCAGGCCATGCTCACGCCACGGATGTCCAGAAGCCAAAACGACGTCAGATTCACCAGGTATCGCAGGGCGAAGCAGACGAGCACCGCCAGGACCACGCTCACCGCCGCCAGCGGGTAGGTCCACCACCGGTCGGGCCGGTAGAACGGAAACAGCAGGGCACCCACCGTGATCGGTACAACCATACGAGTGCACGCCGCGTGTGCCGCCCGGCCGAGGTCGCCCGCCAGGTACACCCAAATCGGGTTCACCGGCCGCAACAGGTCTGCCGCCACCTCTCCGGAACGAACTCGATCGGCCAGGTCGTTGGGGCCCCACAACATGACGACACCGAGCATCCCCTGGCCCATCCACACGTATGTCGACAGCTGTTCACCGGTGTAGCCGGCCGCCACACCACCTGCACCGACCGTGGTCGCCAACAGCACAAAGGTCCTCAAGCACCCGAAAACGGTATTGGTGATACAGGCGGCAACGGTGGCTTGTCGGTACGCGGCGTACCGGCGGAAACCGGCGTGACACAGCGCCCACATCATGGACATGACGCTCCAGACTGATCGGAAACACGGAAACGACCGCGAGTCCGTACCGGCAGGAGTGTGCTCGTACGTCCAGTGCGCGAACCCCGAATGGTACGCCCGCGAACCCGAGTTCACAATTCGATTACATCCGCCCGAGACGTTTGTGAAACGATCGCATGGCACCGGACGGGGTCGGTAACCCTCCGTACCTGCATCATCGGTCTTCCGTCACCCTCCACAGCCGTCCCGTCCACCCCCGCCGATACACATTCGAAACCGTTTGTCCCCCTTGCAATGCCGGACGGGTCGCACACGAAGGGACGGGCCATGGCAAAGTGTCGGCATGGCGGATGTCGCGGCGGACCTTCGGGCGGCGCTGCTTGGTGCCATCGGACCGGTCAACGTCGACACACTGTCCGAGGTGGTCACCGACCAGCATTACGTCGATGCCGTGCGCGGAGAAGCGGCCACCCGATTGAACTCCGCCGACGGCGACGCCGACCGGTCACGGCTTCTGGGCGTACGTGCGGTAGCGGGCCGGCTGCTGGGTGACCTCGACGGCGCCGAAGTCGACGCTCGGGCGAGCCTCCAGCACGCGGAGACCGCCGCCACCGATCTTCTTTTGTCACCCGCCAGAGCCCGGCTTGCGAACGTTTTGCGCATGAAAGGCGAGCTTGCCGAAGCCGACCGGCTGTTCGCCCTGGCGGAAGCCGGAGAACTCCCACGTCGGCTCATCGGACGTGTACGGATCGGCACGGCGCTGTCATGCATAGCCCAGCGCCGCCTTACCGAGGCGTTGGTTCATCTTGAACGCGCCATTGAACACAGCAACGACCCCGGGGTGACGGATCTGATGGCGCCCGCCCTCGACCTCGTGACGCGATTGGCGCAGGAGGGGTTCGGACCGCAACCGCGGTCATGGTCCGAACGTGCGGGCCATCCCGCGCCACGACGTTTTCAGGACCCGCGGACGGGGCGATGGGGTTTCCTCGACAACAACCGCAAACCGACGATCCCCGCCACGTTTGCCGAGGCCGGTGACTTTCGGGGCGGGATAGCGGCGGTGCGGGAACGAGCATGGGGTGCCATCGACACCACGGGCCAATTGAAGGTTCCGTTCCTCTACGACAAGCTCAGCACCGCCCTCCCGGACGGCCGCAAGGTCACCGGGTTCGTCGACGGAGTGGCCGTCGTCACCAGACGTGGTGCGAAGGGCCTGGTCAACCGCAACGGAAAACTCATTCTTCCGCCGCATTATCGTGACGTCATCGTCCATCCCGCCGGGTTCGCCGTTGACACCGGTGGCGCGACGTGGGGAGCCCGCGATCATCGGGGAGACGAGCTGGTGCCGTCGCGTTTCGACCGCACCGAACTGCTGCGGCGTCTCGACGGAATGATCAATCTCGACGAGGGACCGCTGTAGAAGGTCGACTTCGGGCCGTCTCGCGGTTGCACGGTACTCGAGAAGGCGCCTCGTGAGCTCTCGAACGACGGCGTATACGACACCGATGCGACCATGTGTGTCGGCTAGTGCCATCACCCGAACGGGCGTCCACCGCAGGCCACGCCCCCGGTCGACTTCATCACGGTCGTCGACCGGTTTTCCTCAACACCGTTCCCGCGATAGATTCGCCTCTGTGGAATACCGACACCTAGGCCGTTCCGGCCTCGTAATCAGTGAAATCATCTACGGCAACTGGATCACACATGGGTCGCAAGTAGAGGAAGAGGCGGCGGTGGCATGTGTCAACGCCGCACTCGACGCCGGCATCACCACCTTCGACACCGCCGATGTTTACGCACAAGGTGCTGCCGAAGAGGTCTTGGGCCGCGCCCTGAAAGGGCAACGTCGGGAAGGCCTGGAAATATTCACCAAGGTGTACTTCCCGATGGGAGAGGGAAAGAACGACCGCGGCCTGTCCCGTAAACACATCATGGCCTCGATCGACAATTCTCTTCGTCGGCTCCAAACCGACCACGTCGACCTGTATCAGGCACACCGTTTCGACCACGACACACCGCTGGACGAAACAATGCAGGCCTTCGCCGACGTGGTCAGATCGGGCAAAGCCCACTACATCGGTGTCTCGGAGTGGACCGCCGACCAGATCCGCCGCGCCCACCACATGGCGACAGACCTGAACATCCAGCTCGTCTCGAACCAACCTCAATACTCCATGCTCTGGCGTGTCATCGAGGAGGAGGTCGTTCCGGCAAGCCGCGATCTGGGCATCGGCCAGATCGTGTGGTCTCCGGTCGCACAAGGGGTGCTCACCGGGAAGTACCTGCCGGGCCAGGCTCTTCCCGAGGGAAGCCGCGCGACAGACCCCTCCGGCGGAAAGTTCATCGGCCGCCTCGTCGAAAATCAGGAGTTGTTGGAACGTGTTCAGCTTCTGAAACCGATCGCGGAGGAGGCGGGTCTCACCATGGCGCAGTTGGCGGTGGCGTGGGTCCTGCAAAACAGCAACGTGTCGGCCGCCATCATAGGCGCGACACGGCCCGAGCAGGTCTCTGACAACGTCAAGGCCGCCGGAGTCACACTCGACACCGATCTGCTGGGGGCCATCGACGAGGTCCTGGAACCGGTCGTGCAGCGTGACCCGTCCTTGACTCGCAGCCCCAAGCCCCGAGCCTGACCGACATCACGATGTCCGGGCGGGCGCAACGCACGCCCGGACATCGTTACCGGTGTGCGGTCACCTGTTCGAGAATTCGAGTCAGCGCGTCCGTGTCACCGGGATCGAACCACGCGTATCGCTTGTCTCGCCCGAACCAGGAACGTTGACGACGAACGAAGCGTCGTGTACCCGTCACAGTCTTTTCGCGAGCCTGTTCCAGGCTCAGCTCCCCGTTCAGGTGATCCAGTATCTGGCGATATCCCAGGGCTCGCCCGGCCGTCAACCCCTCGGCGAGCCCCTGCCCGGCCAGTCGTTCGACCTCACCGACAAATCCCTGTTCCCACATCATGTCCACGCGGCGCGCTATCCGCTCGTCGAGCACGCCCACATCACGGTCCAGGGCTATGTGCACCGTTCGGTATACCGATTCCGGTCGGGGCAAAGTGGCGGTAAACGACCCCTTCAATGCGACCACCTCCAATGCCCTCACAAGACGGCGACCGTTGCTGGGCAGGATCGCCTCCGCCGCCGCCGGGTCGACCTGAGCCAACCGGCTGTGAAGGACCGCCGAACCACAACGCTCCAGCTCCGCCTCCAGCTCGGCACGCAGCACCGGGTCGGTGCCGGGAAACTCCATCCGGTCGGTGACCGCTTGGATGTACAGCCCCGAACCTCCCACAAGCACGGGTACCTTCCCTGCTGCCAACAGGCCGTCGACGACCGACCGGGCCATAGTCTGGTACTCCGCCGCGTTCGCGGTCTTACGGACGTCCCACACATCAAGCAGGTGGTGGCGAATCCCTTGGCGTTGGCCCGCCGGAAGCTTTGCCGTACCGATGTCCATCCCCCGGTACAGCTGCATGGAGTCGGTATTGACGACCTCCCCCTCCAGGGCTTGCGCCAACCTCAGTGAAAGGTCCGACTTCCCCGTGGCGGTGGGCCCGGCCAACACCACAACGGGCCCGGGTACGCTCGATCCGGCACCGGTGTCTGTCATTTCGCGCTCCTCAACGACTGGCCCCACAGTCCGCCCATCACGTCACGCACGCCGATGTCACCGCGGACAGCCCACCGCACAACCTTCCACGAACGTCTCCAAATGGTCACGGTTTGGTCGCGACCATCGGCGATAGCAAGACCATGACCTGGGCATTGGTCGGATTAGGCTGGAAGCGCGGTTGGCGGTGCCCCGCCGACACCCGTAAGGTACCGGTAGGGAAAACAGGACACGCACGTTGGTCGAGCACACGCTCGGCATCTTCGACTCCGGTTAAGGAATAGGGAACACCATGAGCGGTGAGAACCAGGACGCGACGCGGTTCGGCCGAATTGACGCCGACGGCACCGTCTACGTCAAGACCGGCGCGGGTGAACGCGTCATCGGTTCCTGGCAGGCGGGTTCGCCTGAGGAGGGGCTGGCCCATTTCGCGCGTCGCTTCGACGATCTGGTCACCGAAGTCGACCTGTTGGCTGCCAGACTCAACGCCGGCAACGCCGATCCTCAGCAAACCGCCGCCACCATCAAGAAACTGCGTGCCTCCATCGACGAGGCTCACGCCATCGGCGACCTGGACGGTCTGGCCGGTCGTCTGGATGAGCTCGCCGTCCGGGCCGAGGCCAAGGCCGCGGAAGCCAAGGAGGCCAAGAGCCAGGCTCGGGCGCAGGCTGTCACACGCAAAGAGGAGCTCGCCGCAGAGGCCGAGGGCCTGGCAGAGAATTCCACGCAGTGGAAAGCCGCCGGGGACCGCCTGAAGGCGATCGCCGAGGAATGGAAGGGCGTTCACGGCGCCGACCGAAAAACAGATCAGGCGTTGTGGCGACGTTTCGCCGCCGCCAGGGATGCCTTCACCAGGCGTCGCGGAGCCCATTTCGCGTCGTTGGATTCGGAACGAAAGACGATCGCGGCCCGCAAGGAAGAACTCATCGCCGAGGCCGAAAGGCTTTCCGGCTCCACCGACTGGGGCGAGACCGCCAACCGGCTTAAACGGCTCATGGCCGAGTGGAAAGAAGCCGGCCGAGTCGCACCCGATGCCGAACAGAAGCTGTGGAAGCGGTTTCGTGCTGCACAGGACACTTTCTTCTCGGCTCGTAGTGAGGTGTTTTCGGCTCGTGACAACGAGCAGAAGGAGAACCTCGTCAAGAAGCGTGAGCTTCTGGCCAACGCGGAAGCTCTGGACGTTGATGCCGACCCGCGTGCAGCTCAGCAACAGTTCCGGGTGATTCAAGGTCAGTGGGAGGAAATCGGCCACGTCCCGCGCGACGCCGCCGGTGGCTTGATGCGCCGGATGAGAGGCGTGGACGAAAAGATCCGCGCCGCCCTCGACGTCGCCTGGCGCCGTACACCGATCGCGGAGAACCCCCTGCTCAAGCAGATGCGTGACCAAGTCGCCGAAGCCGAAGAACGACTTGCCCGCGCCAAGAACGACGGGGACGCCAA
The DNA here is from genome assembly GCA_019113825.1 of Candidatus Stackebrandtia excrementipullorum. Taxonomy (GTDB): domain Bacteria; phylum Actinomycetota; class Actinomycetes; order Mycobacteriales; family Micromonosporaceae; genus Stackebrandtia; species Stackebrandtia excrementipullorum. The sequence goes on from DXGR01000072.1 coordinate 58,588, forward strand.
GCGTATCCGCAAGGCCGAAGAGGCACTCAACAGCAAACGACAGGTTCTCGAGTTGGCGGAGCGGTCACAGTGACCTTTTCGACACCGTAGGCACGGTTCACCGTGACCACAGCAGCCCGGCCGAGTTGAAGTGCGAACGGGGGCCGACCGCTCATCAAGCGGTCGGCCCCCGTTTGTTTCCGCCCACATGCCTCACGCGTCACGATGGTCCGCTTCGCACACGTGTTCGCGAATAAGAGGCTGTCTTTTAAGCCTGTTTGGATAGTCGTCGGGTGAGGGTGATGATGCTGGCCCAGTAGATGAAGGCTTCGCTGTTGGCGGGTTGGCGTTCGTAGTCGCGGGCGTTGCGTCGTTTGTTGGTGGTCC
>DXGR01000073.1 GCA_019113825.1 Candidatus Stackebrandtia excrementipullorum
GTGCGCAGCGGCGTGGCCCGTTCCCAGTCGGGGCCGATGTCGCCGAGCGGTTGTGCGTACTCCCAGGGCCGCGCCCAGGTCTCAGAACGCCACGCCGCGTCGTAGAGCTCCGCCCACAGTGGGGCGTAGGCGTTAGTGAGGCAGTTGAGGCGAAGGGTGCGGAGGATAAGAAGGTCCGTCAGGCTATGGTCCATGTTCGGAACCACAATTGCTTTCGCCCCGTCCACATCGAGATGTCCACGACCCGAGATCCGAAGCAGATAATCCATCGGCAACGAGGACATTACCCCTGCCACCACCGCAGACTTTCGATTACTGGGCAATGCAGCTGTTCTCACAGCATGTATATGCGACGGCCCGGGCGGGATAAGCGCAGGAAACAAACTGCGCTCGGTATTTTGTGGAACCATCTCCCGCCACGCCACTCGGTAGAACTCGGTGTAGGGGCGCTTGGCCTGCTCGGCGAGATACTCGGTCACGGCCGCATCGGTGACCTGGCTCCCGGCGATCTCGTCGCGGTCGGCGATCACGGCCCGCGCCTGCGTCACCCGCGCGGGGTCGGCCAGGAACAAGGCGAGACGGTCGTGATCCACCCACCGGTCCTGAGCGGCGATAAACCGTTCCGGACTGCACGAGGAGGCTCGGACATAGTTGGTCCGTGGCACGGTGGCGTCGGCCAGATCGGCGTGGTCCCAGGGGTCGTAATGGCTATTGTTTGTACATGGGATACGCGGCTGCTTCGCCAACGGCGTGGCGATACCGAAATGCGGGCCCTGCAGAATCACATCGGACCAGTCGTCGGTATCGGTGGTGTTCCACTCGATGTAACCGTTGTCCTTGGCGCCCTTCTCGTGGTATCCACCGCTGATCCGGGGCTGCAGATCCCCCAGGCGCGTCCGGACGTTCGCCAACGCCTCGATCGCGCCCTGCTCGGCGGTGGTGATTGGGCCGAGCAGCTGGGTTGTCCTATCCCCCTCTTGGGTTCCACCGATCAGCCGGTTCCATTGACTCAGCTGAGAGTCGTCGACCTGGATGACTCGGGCCTTATGGGACCGTCGATCCCAGAACCCGCCAAACTTCACACCCGGTAGAGACCCTTCACCTGAATGCGAAAGGGAATCTCGGACGATCGACGCATCGTACAGCTCACTCAGATGCCTAAAATTGATTGTTTGAGGCGTCCCATATACATGTAGGGCAAAAGCCAGTGTTCGGCTAATTGGACTGGCGAATGCCCAGTTCCCAACATTCACGAAGCCTGCATGCAACCGCAAATGCCGATACGCCGCCGCGCGTAGTGTGCCTTCGCGTTTACCTGAGAAGTGGGTGCCCGGGTGAATCAGTCCGGCGGTGCCGGTCTTTCCGAGGTTGGCCCAGCTGCGGATCATGAAGCAGCGGTATAGATCCGGTTGGGTTCCGGCGAGCAGCGGGTACGTGGCGATGTCGGAGGTGAAGTCGGCGATGCCGGTGTTGGCGGCCAGTTCGTCGAGGTAGAAGTCCCGGTGTGTATTCACCGCGAGGACTTCATCCTTTTTGGCCCGCCACGTGCCGGTGCTCGGCTTGTCCGCCAAGGCGAACCACGGTTCGCGCTCCGCCAGCACGAGTTTCTCGTCCCACCGCGGCCGTACCCACGGCGGGTTTCCCACCTGCAGGTCGAAACCGCCGTCGGCGAAGACGTGCGCGTAGTGCAGTTCCCAGTGGAAGAACCCGTGCTCCTCGGCGAGGTCGATCGCGCGCCCCAGCCACGGGAACCGTTCCAGGACCTTGCGCCACGGGACCATGCCGGTCCAGTTTTGCAGCTGCTCCTCGTGCTCCTTCAGTTCCGCCAGGCCCGTGAACTTCGGGGCGAGACTGTTCTCGTCAAGGCCCTGGGTCCCCAGCAGCGCCTCGGCGAAGTCGATCCAGTCGTCCAGGCTCGCCAACGGGGTGATGCGTTGCTGTTGCCGTATCGCACCGGTCGTTCGGAAGGGCTGTTCCTCGGGATAGTTGTCGCTCTCCCCCACCAGGACGTCGACGTCCTGCACCCGCCAGAACCACAGGGCCGACCACGTGTCCATGAGGGTCTTCAACCGCCAGAACGGCGCACCCACACGTTCCAGCTGCTCCTTGACGTGTTCCTTGGTGTAGGCGGTCGCCTCTTCGGGGAGCCCCTCGGCTCCCCACACGTCGATGCGCCGGGAGATCTCACGTTCGGAGATCCACAGCCGCTCGATCACCAACCGCCACAGGTACTCGGCGCGCTCGGACAGGCGCTCGAGCCGCTTGATCTGACCTTCCTTCGGCTTCGCCTTGATCCCTCGACGCCAGTCGGCCAGTCGTTTCGTCTGCTCTGGAGCGAGCGCCTTGGCCTCCTTCTCCCCGGCCACGGCCCCCCAACCGTCGGCGGGAAGAAGGAAATGGTGGATCGTCTTCTCCGGCAGGTCGCCGTCGCGGAACGGGTGCTCGACCGGCGCGGTCTTCAACCAGTCCTTGGCGCGCACCGCCGTCGACGGATAGTAGGCGCGACGCGCACCGATCAGCGAGTTACCGCGCCGCAGATGCAGCCCGAACCACGGCGCCCGCAGGCCCGGGTGCATGACGTTGAGCCACAGGGACACCTCGGCCAGCTCGACCGCGGTGTCGTTCAAGTCGACACCGTAGGCGTTGTGAAGCGCTATGTAGGCCTTGACTTTGGCGAGCTCCGTCGCGTACTGCTCCGGCGGAAGGTCGGTGCCCAGTTCACGGGTGCGACGGGCCAGGTACTCCTGCGCCACCTGGTCGATCGCCTCGTTCAGGAACGCGCCGGACCCCAGCGCCGGTTCACAGATCCGCCACCGCAGCAGGTCGTTGGCGGTGACGTCGTCGTCGGCCTCCTCGATGCGGTATTTGACGGCCAACTGCACGGTGACCTCGGTCAGCGACTTCGGTGTGTAGTAGGACGCCGAGATCTGCCGGTCACGACCGGCGAGCCGGTACACGAACGAGCCGGCCTCGTACCGTCGCCGGTGGTTGACGCCGGTGAACGGGTCGACCTCCTCCACAAACGACTCGTTGTCGTAGTCGGCTGCTCGCGCCGCCGGCACCAGCCACGACCCGTCCTTCGAGTCTCCCTTCTTCGCCACCTCGTTGAGCGTCTCGGTCGCGATACGTCCCGTATAGGACATGAGCCCCTCGTAGACGGCGCCCAGCTGGTTGATGCCCAACTGTGCGTACGAGATGAACCCGCCCTGCTTCTTACCGCTCCCGCTGGTGAGCATGAGCCTGCGCAGCACCGCGTGCAGGGTTTTGTTGCGCAGCCGTGTGTCGACGACGTCGCTGTCGGGCAAGGTCGTGCGCTCGCCGATCAGAGTGATCGCGGTCGGTTCGAACATCACCGACCGCAGCGCCTCGAACCGGATCCCGGCGCCCTCACTGTCACCGGGCGCCTCCCGGTAGCGGTGCCCGTCGTTGACCAGCCGCGACAGCCGGTCGATCGACTCGTACAGGTGGAAACCGTCCTCGGCGTTGCCGTCGAGGTCGCCGACCACCAACTCCCCCAACCGGTTCATCGAGTACCCGGCCGCGTATTCGGGGTTGTCGACCGGCAGAATCCCCAGGTCCGGGCGTGCTTCGGCGTACAGCAGAAACAGGATCCGGTACAGGTAGCGCAGCGACTCGCGGGTCAGCCGGCTCGCCACGACGCAGTCGGCGTCGATGTCGGACACGGCGACGCCGGCGGCCCGCAACCGGGCCAGGACCTCGTTGGCGATCAACTCCACCGACGTCTTCAAACCGTGCCGCAGCTCGGTGGATACGCCTTCGGCGTGTCGGCGGCCCGCCGTGACCAGTTGCGACAGTCCGTCCTCGCCGCCGTCGGCGGGCGGACGCAGCATGTCGACGCTGAACAGCGCCGCGATCAGGTCCAGTTCACCACCCGAGGTGGTGTCGTTGCGGTCATAGACGGTGTCGAGACTAACCGCGAGATATTTGCCGTCGCCCCACTGGTAACGGTCGGCCAGGACGACGACACCACCGTGCAGGAGCAGGATGTAGCGCGGCGGGTCCTCGGCCGTCAGCATCCAACCCGCCAGGTCGGCGCCGGTAACGACACCGTCCATGGTCACCGGGTTCAGCAGGCGCCCGGCGCCGGCGTCGTCGAAGGCCTCGTCGACGTCGGTGGCGAATCCGCCGTCGATCGCGACCAGGTCGCCTTCGGCGTGCGCGACGTCGACGGTGTACTCGACGTCGCCGCGAAGCACGGTCACCGTCTGCGGCTGCGGTTCGGCCACCCCCAGGTGGGTCAACAACCTCCGGTGCCATTCCGCGGTCAGTTTCCGCGCCAACGTCTCGTCGGCGTCGCGGACGTCGTGTCGTGCGGTCTGGTACGGCTGCCGCCCGGCCCGCAACCGGGTGCGGGGCGTCGCGGCGCCGTCGCGTGCGGCCTCGGTCCAGTCCTTCCAGGCGCCCTTGCGCAATTGCGCGGGCAGCAGCTCGGCCAGGTAATGGGCGGAAAAGAAGTCCTGCCGGTTGGTCAGCGAGTCGTAGGTCATGACGTGGGCTCCAGCGGTGCGAGAACGGCCAGGACGCGCAGCAACGGCCGTCCCTCGGTGCGCAACGCGGCGATGCGGTCGCCCTGGCTGCGCGTGGTGGATTCGATTCGGTTGACGCGTTTCGACCGGCCCGGGGTGTCCTCGAGCCCGTCGATCGCGCGTTGCCGCCAGTTGCTCAGATCGGATCGGTGACGGTCGATTTCGGCGCCGACTTCGGAGTCCCACACGGTGCGCCTGACCTCGAGGTGACGCCGTGCGGCGTCCAAAGCAGCCGGCAACAGGTCCTGCAGCGGTTCGACCGGCGGATGGCCACCCGGGTTGATCATGTCGGGTCCGACTCCGGCGGCCTCCAGGGTGGCCATCAGATCGGTCACCTCTCCGGAGCCCGGTAGACCGGCGACGGCCATCCACTCGACCACGGTCGGTTGCCCGGCCGCGTTGGTGTAGACGCCCTGGATGCAGAACGTCGGTGCGGCGACGTCGCAGACGATCAGCGGTGCCTTGCCTCGTCCCAATTGGAGCAGCGCCTTGTCGACCAGCCACTCGACCAACGGATGCAGATCCGACAGGTACGCGACATCGGGCCAGGCGGTCTTCTCCTCCTGACGCGCGTATTCCAGCCGAGCGTCGGCATAGTCCCGGTCGGTGGTGACGGCCAGCCGGTCGAGGACCTTCCTGGCTTTCAGGTACGCCGGCGGCAACAGGTTCAACCGCTTACGCAGGTCGTCCGGCGGCGTCAACAACATCGTCGACCCCTCCCGCACGAAGTCCACATCAGAGATGAGTTCCCGCATTGCGGTGTCGATGAAGGACTCGGTGTCGGCGAACAGTCGCGGTGCCACCGCACGAGCCGGAGCGTCGGGCAGCGCCTCCGGCGGCGGGCCCGCCAGCAACGCCGACAGGACGTCGCCGTGCGCCTCCTCCTCCACCGTCGCCAACGCCTCCTCCATCGACGAGGCCGATACCAGTTGCCTGGTCAACCGGTCCTCCTCGGCGTCGGCGTCGAAGGTGGCGGTGACGGCTTCGGCCGTCCCCAACGCCCGATGCGCCTCCTCCTCCCGCTCCAGCACGCGTCGAGCCACCAGGATGTCGTCTTTGGCGCCGGCGATCCCCGACTCCAACAGCAACGCGGTGAACTGCGGCGGCTCGGTCTGCCCGAACCGGTCGATACGGCCGTTGCGCTGCTCGATGCGAATAAGGCTCCACGGAATGTCGTAGTGCACCAACTGGTGACACTGCCGGTGCAGGTTGACACCCTCGGAGGCGATGTCACCGGTGAACAGCAACCGGACCGGGGAATTCGCCAACGCGAACTCCTCGACGACATTCTGTTGCTCCACATCCGACAATCCACCGTGCAGGACACGCGTCTGGTTCGGTTTCAGGCCCAGCAGCGGCCCCACCGTCTCCGCCAGCCAGGTCAACGTCTTGACACGTTCGGAGAACACCACCACCCGGGTGGCAGACCGCGACCCCACCCCCAGGCCCTTCAGATGATCGACCAGGGCCGTCAGCTTCGCCGGCGCCTCGATGCGTTCGGCCAACGCCTTCAACACCCGCAACGCCTCGACCTCGCGACCGGCGCCCGGCTCCCCCTCATCTCCAACCTTCCGACGGTTGTTCTCCAACCCGGCCAAACGCTTCTGCACGGTGTCGATCAACGCGCTCGGCGACGACAGGAACGACTTCAACAGAGTGAACGGAAACAGGTGCCGCCGCGTCGGCACCAGCGACGCGTCCCCGGCGAACCACGTCTTCGTCAACTCGCCGAACACCTGCTCCTCGGCGGACGTGGCCGGGACCGGCAGCGACGTCGTCGGTCCCCTCGACGCCCACCGTCCGCCGATCGCGTCGCCCACCTCGGGGTGGGTCTTCGTCCGACGGATGTACAGGCCGTCGATGTCGGCGGCCGAATAGTTCTCGCGGTCGGCGATCGCGGTGGGATCCAACAGGTCCACCAGTTTCGCGAACGACTCCTTGTCACCGTTGTGGGGCGTGGCGCTGGCCAGAATCAACGCCTCCGTCCGTGGCGCCAGCCGCGCGGCCAACATCGCGCGCTGGTTCTGCCGCCCCTGTCCGATGAGGTTGTGGGACTCGTCGATGACGACCGCGTCCCAATGCAGATTCTCCAGGTGGTGCTGGTAGTTCTTGGGGTTCTTCAACGTGTCCACCGAAATGATCACACGCTTGTGGACGGTGAAGGGATTGCGCCCGGCGGGAAGCTTCTGCTGAATCCGCGAAATCCCCACCGAATCCAGGCGCAGCAACGGGATCGAGAACCGAGTCCACAGTTCCCGCTGAAACTGTTCGAGAACGTGTTGCGGAGTCACGACAAGAATGCGGTCTCCGCGTCCCCGGCGCATCAGCTCCGCCAGAATCAGCCCGATCTCCAACGTCTTACCCAAACCGACCACGTCGGCGATCAGTATCCGCGGCCGCAGCCCGCGCAACGCCAGCTCGGCAGGCCGCTGCTGATAGGTCATCGGGTTGAGCATGAAGTTGTCCACCATCGCCAGGCCGCGTTCGGTGCGCGGCAACGGGGTGCGCCGCAACACCGCCTCGAGGAACAGTCGACCGCGGACAAACCGTGACGACGACTCGGCGACCAGTTCGGTGTCCTCCGGCCGCAGTTCGACGATGTCGTCCAGCCGGCTGAAGAACGTCGCCTCGGTGCCGCGCACCAACTCCGACTGTCCCAGCGCCTCCACCTTGACGCCGTCGTGATCGGTCGGTCCGCTGTGCCGCACCAGCCACTCCTCGTCGCGAATCACGACGCGGGTACCGGGAGCGAATACGTTGTGGTCCATCACAATTCCTTGGTCTGTGCGTAGGCGACGCGCAGCCGGTCGGCTGCCTGGACGGCACGGTCACGCGACGGTTTCCGTCGCACCCGCGGCGGCGCCACCAACACCGTCGGGTCCGATGCGGGCTTCGGCTCGGGGCTGGTCTTGGTCTGGGACTTGGTCTTGGGCGCCGGTTCCGGAACCGGCGGCGGTGCCACCGGTTCGTAGCGGCCATACGTTCCGGCCACCAATTCCTGCAACGGCGAGGCGATGTCGTCGCCGACGATCGACAAGAACGCCTCACGCACCTCGACCGCATCGGGTCGCTGTGACGACTCCTCGGCCAACATGCCCGCGAGGACGGCGGCCGTCTCACCGCTCAGCCCCGCCAAGGACGGTCTCGTCCACGGCGAAATGGACACCTTCGCAGTGGCGCTGAACAGCAGTACCGCACCCAGCGCAAACACATCGGTGGCCGGGGTCAGTTCGCGTTCACCGGCAGCCTGTTCGGGTGCCATCCAGGCCGCCGTGCCCGCGACCATCCCGGTAGCGGTGAATTCGCTGGGTTTCTGCGACTCGACGGCAAGCCCGAAGTCGATGATCTTGGGCCCTTCGGGGCCGAGAATCACGTTGTGCGGCTTGAGATCCCGGTGGAGCAGGCCCGCCCGGTGAATATGCCCCAGGCCCTCGGCCAGCGACGCGGCCAACATCGCCAGGTTCCGGCCGCGCAACGCTCCATGATCGGAAACGTACCGGTCCAGAGTGGGGCCCCGCACATACTCGGTGGCCAGCCACGGAACGTCCCCGGTCATACCGTTGTCGGCGTAGTTGGCGATCGACACGCCCACCGCCGACCGCAGCATTTCCACCTCGCGACTGAAACGATCACGACGGCGCGGGTCGTCGGACAGCTGGAGCATGACCTTCAACGCGACACGTTGACCGGCCCGCGACTCGGCCAAATACACCTGACCCATCCCACCCCGCCCGATACGGGCCAACAGTTTGAAATCCCCGATCGCGGGCGGATCGGTGTTCAGCAGCGGGTCCATGTAGTCCGCACTCTCCCTCGTGTCCGTGTCACCGGTTACCACGCGACACGCCGTGGTCGCGTTGCCACCCTTTCAGGTGGCCCGTCAAGCCCGTCCGCGCAACCGGCCGCCGGTCAACGCCTCCGCTGCGGTCACCGTCAACCGTGCGGCCACGTCGGCGGCGCGACGCAGTCGCCGCTCACGGTCGACCAGGTCGGCGAAAACCCGCCCACGGTGGCGTTGCTCCTCCACCGCCAGCCGCGGGATACTTACCTGCCGCACGTAGCCGCCTCCGGTGGTGGTCGTGGGGGGCCGGTCCAACATGCCCGCCGTCAACGCGGCGGCCAACCAGTACGGATCCAGTTCGGCTTCGACGCATCTCACGACATACTCTCCGTTATCTCCCGCATCCGATTCGGCCGCATGGACACTCGCCCGTGGACCGTCCGGACCGTTCCAGACCACCACATCACCCGGTTGAAGCGACCCCGACCGTGCCGTCTCGATGTTAAGGGCCCCTTGGCGTTCAAGTTCAGCCACGGTCACCGTCGGCGATGGCACCGGGTCCGAGACCACCACCGGCGCCGGATCGGAGACACCGTCCAGGACGGTACGCAACAATTCGGACTGCTCGACGAACCGTTCGGCCACGGGACGGCGCAGTACCCGCGCGACCCGAGTTGCGGGAGTGACGTCGACCGCGTCGTCGAGCAACGCGACCACCGGCACCGTCACCACGTCGGGCTCGGCGATCGGTTCATACGGTTGAGTCACAAACCGATGCCACGCGTCGGCGACGTCGGTGGTAGTGGCCATAAGGACCTGGGCGGGCGGGGCGCTCGTTTCGGGGCGCCGCAGAATCCAGATGTGCGCCCCGGCGTCGACGGGCGCCGTGACCGCCACGAGTGCGCCGCGCCGGAGAAGTTCCGCGCGAATCCGTCGGCCCGACCGACGGTAGGCCGCCGCCGCTGGCATCGACGCCACGACCAGGCCACCGGGCTTGACATGCCCGAGACAGTGTTGAATCCACAGTAGTTCGGCCTCGGCACGCGGCGGGATGCCGTACGTCAACCGGGGATCGTTCACGAGGCGGTCGCGTTGTCGGTCGGTCGCTCCCACCGGGACATCACACACCGCCGCATCGACGGTCTTCTCGGCGAACGCGTCGGCGTGAATACTGTCGCCGACGGCGAGACGATGGTCGACCTCGTGAAGCCGAAGTAGTGGAGCCGCCAATCCGATCCAGTCGCTCGACAGGTCCTGACCGACGAGCATTGTGGGGGCGGATCGACGCCGCGCCAGGTCAAGGAAGGTCCCGCACAGGCCGCAGGCGGGGTCGTACACCTGCTGCGGTGCGGGCGGAAGCACGGCGGCGGCGACGGCGGCCAGTTCCGGCACCGTCGGTGAAGGACGGTCGGCGGCGGTTTCGCGGAGTCGGTCCAGCAGGAAGCGGTACGTCTCCAGCGGTGTGACGTCGGTGAGGCGGTCAAGTTGCTCGGCAACGGCATCGGGAAGGCTCGGTCGCCCACCGGACAGGCGGTCACCGACGGCGGCCAGAAGGCCCGGCACGTCTCCGGAACCGTGCACACCGCGAATGTTCTGCCACAGCGTCTCCAGCGCCTGCTCGGTGCGGGGCCTCTCGGCGGCCTTGCCGTGCCTGGCGAGCCACTCCTCGATCTGCCCAACATGGTAGGTCGGGCTTGTCGCGGTACCCCCCACCGGTTCGGGGAAGTCCGTGTAGCGCCGACGCCAGTTACTGACGGCGGCACGGCTGATGCCGGCCATGCGGGCGATATCGCTGGCCGTGACAACGGTGTGCTCAGACATCCCGGGGATCCCATCGTGAGGTGTGCATTCGAGCATACCCAGATTCTCCTGTGAGTCAATATGCCGACCCACTCTTGCGTGAATCGAGTTCACATGCCATAGTTTCGGCCGAACACTTCACAACGAAAGGTCGTCATGCACACTCCCCCGAACGTTCCGCCCCCGGTCGCCGCTCCCGCCGCGCCCACCGCACCACCTCGCCGCAACCGAGCCCTGTGGTGGGTAGGCGGAGCACTGGCGTTGACCATGGTCGTTTGCCTGGCCGCAGCCCTAGGCGGCAACCGCGACACCGACAACAAGAGCACCGCCAACCCGGGCGACACCGGCCACAGCGCCGACGAGGCCGACGGCACCGCCGAAACCGAAACCGAAGAGCCCGACGGCATCGGAGCTGGAACCTGGGAGGTCGGCAGCGACATCGACGCGGGAACGTACGTAACCACAGCGCCCGGAGACGGCGCCCTCGACGGCTGCTACTGGGCACGACTGTCCGGATTCAGCGGCGAATTCGACGAACTCATCGCCAACGACAACATCAGCGGCGGAGCACGCGGTCGCGTCACCATCAACGAAGACGACGCCGGGGTGGAATTCAGCGGGGACTGCCGCTGGCTACCGGCCTCCGACGACACCGACGTCCCCGCCGGCGACGAGGTAAGCGCCGGCGTCTGGGAGGTCGGCACCGAAATCGAACCCGGCACCTACACCACCACAGCGCCCGGAGACGGCGCCCTCGACGGCTGCTACTGGGCACGACTGTCCGGATTCAGCGGCGAATTCAGCGACCTCATCGCCAACGACAACATCAGCGGCGGAACGAACGGACGCGTCGAGATTTCCGGCGACGACGCCGGGATCGAATTCTCCGGCGACTGCATCTGGACCCGAAGCTGAACGTCAGGGGCTCGGCGTGTGCGGCCCGCCGAGCCCCCCGCCCTTTCACTCCCGGACCACGCCCAACGGCCGCACGGAAAGCCGACCATCATCCACAATCCACCCAAAATGACGGCCACCGAACCGCTCACCAACGCGCATTCCGACGCATACCCCCCGACTCCCACAAAGATCTTTCCAAGCCTCCCAACTGGACCAATAGCGCAACGCGTGCCCCAATTGACCACAAAGTCCCTTCCTGCCATCCACATTGCCCTCCGTCCGCACTTGCACAGCGGCGACGTCGATGCAACACTGTGTTGTGATCGGGCGCGCACGGATCTCACATGGCACCACAGGGTCGCCAACGCGCACCGAGTACACGAGGGACAGCACGTCACGGACATGGGGAGCAACACCACATGGGACTTATCGCGGACCGCGTTCCGCTAGACGAATGCATCCCGACCACAGTTTGGCCTCACCAAATTTGACACGTCACTTTCAACTTTGGCTCGGTGAGATTGTTGGCAACAAAAAAGTGGGAGTATCCCGCACTCGGCATCGTCCTGGGGGCACTGGCAACACTGCTCGTCATCATCGGGATCGAGGTGTTCGGCGACGAATCCAACGTCTACGGTCACCCTCAAGCGTTGGACCTATATCCACCCCCGACAACACCCGTCCACGGTGAGTACACCTTCGTACCCGACTTGTGCGACGCCATCGACTGGTCGCCACTGGGAGGCGACACCAGTCTCTCCGACCCGGAGCACCAACACCGGGAGGACTCACCGGGCGTCGGAAGTATGAGATGCGTCGGCGAAAGCCAGGGGGAGGTCCTCATCTCGGTCCTTTACTTTCTTGCATATGTCTCGCCAAGTACCGACGAGGCGCGTGAGAGCTA
>DXGR01000074.1 GCA_019113825.1 Candidatus Stackebrandtia excrementipullorum
CGAGCACAGTCTCGCGCACCTGCAGATTCCCGAAGAGCTGCGCGACAACATCCAGGTCGAGTACTTCGAGTCGGGGCACATGATGTACGTGCACGAGGAGTCGAGGCTCGCTCAGTCGCAGCAGTTGGCCGACTTCGTGACCGGCGCGGGCGCGTGACCGTCGGGCTTGACCGCCTGCAGCTGCCGCTTGTTCCGCGGCGGCTGCGGGCGGCCGACCCGAGCTGGACCGAGACCACGGACGTGTGTGTCATCGGCTCGGGTATCGCCGGTCTCACGACGGCTCTGCACCTTCGTGAGGCGGGACTGCACGTCACCGTCGTCACGAAAGTCGACATCGACGACGGATCGACCCGGTGGGCTCAGGGCGGCATCGCCGCGGTTCTGGACCCGTTGGACACCCCGGACGCGCACGCGCACGACACGCAATTGGCGGGTGTGGACCTGTGTGACGAGAAAGCGGTCTCGGTCATGGTCTCGGAGGGTCCTGACCGGTTGCGCGAGCTCATTCATACCGGCGCCCGGTTTGACCGTCACGGCGACGGTTCGCTCATGTTGACGCGTGAGGGCGGGCATCGGGCTCGGCGTATCGTTCACGCCGGTGGTGACGCCACGGGCGCGGAGGTGCAGCGGGCGCTGCACGAGGCGGTCCGTCGCGACCCGTGGATTCGCGTGATCGAGCACGCGTTGGTGCTGGATCTGCTGTCGGACGCGACCGGCCGCGTGTGCGGGGTGAGCCTGCATGTTCTCGGTGAGGGTTCGGAGGACGGTGTCGGCGGTGTGTTGGCCCGCGCGGTGGTCTTGGCGACCGGCGGCATGGGTCAGGTGTTCGCGTCGACGACGAATCCGACGGTGTCCACCGGTGACGGGGTTGCGGCGGCGGTGCGCGTCGGCGCGGCGGTCACCGATGTCGAGTTCGTCCAGTTTCACCCGACCGCTCTGTTCCTGCCCGGCGATTCAACCGACCGGCAGCCGCTGATTTCGGAGGCGTTGCGCGGCGAGGGTGCCCACCTCGTCGACGGTGACGGAAACCGCTTCATGGTGGGAGCCCACGAGCTGGCGGAGTTGGCGCCACGCGACGTGGTCGCCAAGGGCGCCATGCGGACCATGCGCGCCGAAGGCGCCGATCACGTGCGGCTTGACGCCCGGCATCTGGGCGCCGACATGTTGCGGTCGCGTTTCCCGACTATCGTCGCGTCGTGTCGAGCCGCCGGTATCGACCCGGTGCACGATCTGATCCCGGTGGCTCCGGCCGCCCATTACGCCTCTGGCGGGGTGCGGACCGATCTTCAGGGCCGTAGCTCGGTGCCCGGGCTGTACGCGTGCGGTGAGGTCGCCTGCACCGGTGTGCACGGTGCGAACCGGTTGGCGTCGAATTCGCTGTTGGAGGCGCTGGTGTTTTCGCGTCGCATCGCCGCCGACATCGCTTCGGGCCTGCCCGCCCAGTCGGATCCGACGATCGGCGGGGACGACTCGTGGGTGGTGTCCACTCGGACGCGTACCCCGTTGCGGGCGGCGATGTCGTCCGGTGCCGGGGTGTTGCGTAGCGCGGGGTCGTTGGAGGAGACCGCGCAGGTACTCACCGAGTTGGGCGGTAAGCGTAGTGACAGGCCTCGCACCGATGCGTGGGAGGCGACGAACCTGATGACGATCGCGGCGACTCTTGTGGCCAGTGCTTACGCCCGGCGTGAGACGCGTGGCTGTCATTGGCGTGAGGACTTCGGTCAGGCCGATCCGGCTTGGCGTGGGCATTTGGTGACCGGATTGGCGCCCGACGGTGCCGTTTCGACGACGTGGGAGCAACTGTAAGCATGAGCATTGACGACCGGCTGCAGGCGGCTGGTGTGGATCGGACCGTGGTCGAGGCGATCATCACGGCCGCGTTCGACGAGGATTTGGGGCCCGACCGCAGCGACCCCACCAGTGAGGCGATCTTTCCGTTGTCGCAGACCGGTAGCGCGGATCTGGTGGCGCGCGATCCCGGTGTGATCGCCGGGCTGGTGGTGGCGGAGGCGGCGTTTGCGCAGCTGTCGGACCGTGTCGAGTTCGTCTACGCCGTCGACGACGGTGCCGAGGTGGCGGCGGGAACGGTCCTGGCGACGGTGTCGGGACCGGTCCGGGACCTGTTGATGGCCGAACGTACGGTGTTGAACCTGTTGTGCCGCATGTCGGGTGTGGCAACCCACACGCGCCGTTGGTCCCGGCTGCTGTCCGACTCGAAGACGACTGTTCTCGACACTCGCAAAACCACGCCGGGGTTGCGGGTTCTCGACAAGTACGCGGTGCGTGTGGCCGGTGGCGAAAACAAGCGCATGGGCCTGTACGACGTCGCAATGATCAAGGACAACCACAAGTTCGCGGCCGGCTCGGTCACCGCCGCGTTTCGGGCGGTGCGTGCCGCCCGACCTGACATCGCGATCCAGGTCGAGGTGGACACGTTGGAGGAAGCCGTGGAGGCGGTCGAAGCTGGCGCGGAATTCCTGTTGTGCGACAACATGTCTCCCGATCGTCTCCGGGAGGTCGTGGCGGCGGTCGGTGATTCGGTGAAACTGGAGGCGACGGGGAACATCACCCTTGACGTGGCGGCCGATTACGCCGCCAGCGGCGTCGACCACATTTCGTCGGGTGCGCTCACCCACTCGTCCCCGATCCTCGACATCGCTTTGGACATAAGGAGTTCACGCTGATGCTGTTGTGCGTCGACATCGGCAACACCAACACCGTGCTCGCCACGTTCGACGGTGAGCAACTGGTCCATTCGTGGCGCATCAAGACCGATTCACGTGCGACGGCCGACGAGTTGGCATTGACGTTTCGCGGCCTGTTGGACGGCGAGGAGGTCCCGGTGACCGGGATTTCCGTCAGTTCAACGGTTCCGCAGGCTCTACGCGAGTTGCGAGCCATGTTGGAGCGCTATTACCCCAATGTTCCGACGGTCCTGGTGGCTCCGGGTGTGCGTACCGGCGTGAAGTTGGCGATCGACAACCCGCGTGAGGTGGGTGCCGACCGCATCGTCAATACGCACGCGGCGTTCCAGATGTTCGGTGGTCCCAGCATCATCGTGGATTTCGGCACGTCAACGAACATCGACGCGATTTCGGCCGATTGCGAGTTTCTGGGTGGCGCGTTTGCTCCCGGCATCGAGATTTCGATCGATGCTCTCGCATCGCGGGCGGCTCAGCTGCAGAAGGTGGAACCGGTCAAGCCGCGCTCTGTGATCGGCAAGAACACCGTCGAGTGTCTTCAATCGGGCATCATCTACGGTTTCGCCGGGCAGATCGACGGGCTGGTGCGCCGTATCATCACCGAGCTCGGTGGCGAGGTGGCCGCGGTCATCGCCACCGGCGGGTTGGCGACGGTCATCATCGGCGAGTGCGAGACCATCACGCACCATGAGCCGATGCTCACGTTGTACGGGCTGCGCATGGTGTTTGAACGCAACGTCGGCGCCAGCGTGTGATGAGACGACTTCGACACGTTGTGAGTGTTGGATGTGTCGTTGAGAGAAGCCGGGCTTCGCGTGGTCGACGCCACTCGACGTCCGGCAGGCTTTTCATCGGTGGCGGTCACACCGCCGGGACCGAGCGGCCGAAACCGTGTTCCGGCAACGAACAGCGGGTTTGACGGCCGCTTTGTCAAACCGTCTTCGTTGACCGCCGATCTGGTTCGGGGTGGAGGCGTCCGGCAACGCCGTCCGACGCATGGCATGACAACGGATGAAAATTTTAGGGCGGCCCCTGGTATTCGGGGGGAGACCCAGGGGCCGCGTTGGTCGGCCTCTAGAAGAGGCGGACCGCGCTCGGCGGTATCGGGGGGAGAGCCGCCGAGGTGGTCACGGTCGGTTGACACCGAAGGGAGGAAAAGCGCCGTTGACCGTGTCCCCTCAAGCATGCCTGATACATCGGGGTTCGTCCATGGTCGCGAATCGACAACACTGTGGGAGCCCTCTCAACCGGTCGTTCGGAATCGGGTGTTCGCGAACTAGACTCGGCGACCATGAGCTCCACGAGCACGC
>DXGR01000075.1 GCA_019113825.1 Candidatus Stackebrandtia excrementipullorum
ACCGCCGAGTCGTCATCCTGGCGAGCCGGGGACCCACCGCCACGCTACGGCGCGGCCGGGGTGAATCCGCTTCCCCCGAAGCGGTAGGGCAGTCTCGCCGCCCGAACCCGACAGCTAACCCGGTAGGCGGACGAGACGAGAGACATGGCTGTGCGAATGAAACATCGCCGGCACCGGTTGTGGATCATTGCCGCCACCGTGTGCGCGTTGATTGTGGTTCCGATGGCACGACCGGCTTCCGCCGACCCCGAAGACGACGGTCACTCCATAGAAGAAGAACTCGAGATCGCGATCGAAGAGTTCGTGGAGGCCGAGCAGGAGCTTGACGTGGCCTTGGAACGTCAGGAGCAACTCCAAGAGACCATCGAGCAAACCAAAGAGGCCATCGAGGTCTTGACCGCGGAGGTTAACGACTTCGCCGAGATCGCCTACGCCAACGGCGGACTGCCGTCGGCCACCGCCATATTGGCGACCGGCTCGCCGGACTCGGCCATCGACGGTTTGTCCATGGTCAGTTACCTGGGCGCGGACAGCGGTCGTCGTCTGCAGGAACTCGTCGAGGCCCGCGATTCGCTGGCCGCCGACGAAAAGGCACTGGAAGACGAGGTCGAAGCCGCAGAGAAGGCCGTCGACAAGAAGGAAAAAGCCAAAAACGATCTTCAGCGTGAGGTCGACGAGCAGAGCGGTCCCAGCGGAGGCGACTACGGTTCGGCAGAACCCGCGCCGCGCAACCCCGACGGTTCCTGGCCGTCCGAGAGTTGTTCCGTCGACGATCCCACGACCGACGGATGCATCACCGCGCGGATGAACCACGCGTTTAACCAGGCTCGTGCTGCCGGTTTCGACCGGTACGCCTCCTGTTACCGGCCGACCGAAGACGGCGGCGAGCACCCTCGAGGACGAGCCTGTGACTTTTCGGCTCAGGCCGGTGGGTTCGGCGGCGTCGCCGGCGGCGGTGACAAGACCTACGGTGACAATCTGGCCGCGTGGTTCGTCAACAACGCGGACACACTCGGAGTCATGTACGTGATCTGGTTCAACCAGTTCTGGGATCCGGCCAACGGATGGGGGCCGTATTCGGGAGGTAACGGCACCCCGTCGGGTGACCACACCAACCACGTGCACGTGTCCATGTTCTAGCGGCGCGACGACTCCGCCGAAAAGGTACGAGTGGTCGGTGCGGTGACCGTCATCGTGTCGGCCACACGGTGCCGACGGCTAGAGCTGCTCGAGGTCCTCGTGTTCACCCGCGGACATCGCGAGCCGACGTCGCTGCCGAAATTCGACGGCGACCAACGTGAAACCTCCGGACAGGAACACGATCGCGACGACACCGATCAGCGGACTCGCCGCCCCCAACGCCATCGAACCGATAAAAGCTCCCAATGGCAGCAACACGAGAGTCCCGGTCGCGCGACGCGTGTCCCATCTCGGTTTCCGAGAGCCGTTGAGCACACTGCCGATCGCGCCACCGATGTAATGTTGCCGCCCGCTACGGGCGGCAACCAGGCGAGAGTTCTTGAGGGCTCGGGCACGCTGCCGCAGACCGATTCTCACGATATGTCCTACCGTTGTTATTTGCCGTCGCCGTCGACGATGGTTTCGGCTCGCTGCTTCAGCTCGGTGATGGCCAGGCCATGACCATCCGGGTCGAGGAAGGACGCCGCGCGCAAATCATGCACCTCACCCGACAGAGCCGACCGTGGAGGGTGGGTGAAGGTGACCCCTCGGGCGCTCAAGGTGCGATATGCGGAGTCGATGTCACCGACCTCGAAGGTCAAATGCATGACCGGGTCACCGGACCCGGGTGCGTCATCTCGCCGCCACAGTAGAACCCGTCCGAAGCCCGCTTCGAGTAGTACCGCGTCACGAGCGCGGTCGATCTCCACGAGTCCGAGAAGTTCGGTGTAGAACATCACCGACGCGGCCAGATCCGAGACGATGAGTGTCGCCGCGACGTCGCGGACCGCCTCCGGCGCCAACGACGTCTCCTCGGCATATGCCGACAACAGATCACTGCCTGCGCTTTCGGCGGCCAACAGGTTCAGCGGTGCCTCGGTGACCACATCGTTCGACCGTTCCACCGGCTCATCGTCGCCGACGGGATCGTCGACGACGTCGGCGACCACCGGGGAAGGTGAACTCGCGGCCGCGTGGGTCGTGGGGACGTCGTCGGTGGGTGCATCGACGGTTTTCTTCGGTTCCGTCGCCTCCGCGGCGTCGACGGGCACCCGATCGGATGCCTCCACCTCCACGGGTCCCGTCGCGGCCGCCTCGACGCCCGGTGCTTCGAGGGCCTCCTGCTGCACCGTGTCGGCCGGTGCAACGACGGTATCGCCGACTCCGACGGAGAGCTCCCGTGACGGTGTCGCTTCGGTGATGTCATCCGCATCGTCGGCCGGTTTTTCGACGGCGCCGGACTCAAGCGCTGCAACGGTGGTCGGGGGAGGAGCGTCCTCCGTCGACTGCCGAGGTGAGGGCGTCATCGTGGCGGCCGCCTGTGTCGTCGGCTGCTCGCGGGTTTGGGCTCGTTGCATGCTGCGTTCGAGATCCGCCAAACTGTTGAGCTCGGAGTCGTCGAGACCGGCGGCGGGTTCCTCGTCCACTTTCAGATCGTCAATGTTGAAATCGGCCACCGACGTCGTGCGGACGGGATAGGCGGCAAAAAACGCCTTTGCCCGGGCAGAGGTCGCCACCGCGATGGCGCCCAACAGAAACAGAAACGACAACGCGGCAATGCCGCCGCTACCGGCACCCAACGCGGCCGAGCCGGTGAATGCCGACAGGAGTAGTAAAAAGAAGGCCCACGATGCACGGCCGGCGGTCCAACCCCGTGACGCCAGGATCCCGACCTGTCGACCGCCGGCCCCGGTGCGACCCATGCGCTGGCGCCGGTCCATTTCGTGCGTGGCCCACCAGCTACGCCAGCCCCGCTGTTTCGGTTGCGAGCGGCCGACACCTCGCCCGCGCGCGGGGCCCGACCGTGCACCGCTGCGCTGTTGCGTACGTTGTGCACGTTGTGCATCTCGAGCATGTTGGGCGGCGCGCGCGTTGACCTTCGTCTGTTGGTTGCGAGCCTGCTGGCGCGGCGCTCCCCGTGCCGCGGCTTTTCCACCGCGAGGGGGAGCAGCCTTGGGCGCGGCCCTGCGCGCGGTGTTGCGGGCCGGTTGCCGGGGTGGCTGACGCGGTGGTTGACGCATATTCCGTCCTTAAGTGCATCGGACTTGATGCGTCGATGTTACCGGTTGCGTGCGCGTGGAAACGCGCCCTGATCGTCAGGAATGCGACAATGCGACGATTCGGCGATCGCCATGACGTTGGGAGCCAATAAGTACAGGTAAACCGCAGTCGATCGCACCATCGGACCGTCCTTGTCGGACCCGGCTGTTACACAACCGCCCCATCACGTCGACGGGCCGTCCGGATAAGTTCGACGCAGTGTCGAAATGAGACGTGGGCGTACGAGAAGCTTCGGCCGAGGCGTTGAACAAAGCGGCACCCGAGACCGGGCCGCGTCGACACGTTGACGTGTTTGCGCGGCCCGGTCGTCGGGATTCACCGACGGTCGGTGAGACGCAAGGCGTTCCCGATGATGCGATGCCCGGCATCGCCGCCGGCTGTCAAGATCGACTCCGGGTGAAACTGGACGGCGAAACGTCGACGCTTCGTGTCCTCGATGGCCATCACCACGTCATCGGTCACGGCGGTCACCGTGAAATCGTCCCGGATCTGGTCCGCGGTGGCGTACAGCGAGTGATATCGGGCTGCGGTGATCTCGTCTGGCAGGCCGGTGAACAACTGTCCGCCCGACACCTTCACCGTTGCCGGCTTGCCGTGCCAGGGCACTCCCAACGTCGACAGTGAACCACCGGCGGCCTCCACCATCGCCTGTAGGCCCAGACAGACACCGAACGCCGGCAACCCGCGACGGTATATCTCCTCCAGGAGCCCGACACAGTTAAAGTCGCCGGGAGTGCCCGGGCCCGGCGACAACACCACCAGATCCGGGTCGACCCGATCCCACACGTCCGGTCCGAAGCCGTACCGCAGCGTCGTCACCTCGGCGCCGTGCTGACGGAAATAATCGCCCAGCGTGTGAACGAACGAATCCTCGTGGTCGACCAGCAGGACGCGCCTGCCCAGACCCGCAGGGCCTCCGATTCTCTCCACCGGCGTGGCGGCCACGGCGGCCGAGGCTTTCTGGGCCACCGCTTCCAACAGTGCGCGGGCTTTCAGGTAGGTCTCGCGTTCCTCTGCGTCGGGATCGGAGTCGAACAACAACGTCGCTCCGGCTCTCACCGACGCCACACCGTCACGGATCTGCGCCGTACGCAGCGTCAACCCGGTGTTCATGTCACCGTTCACACCGATTTTGCCGACCGCGCCGCCGTACCACCGACGCGGCGTGGTCTCATGCTGTTCGATGAACCGCATCGCCCACGTTTTCGGTGCGCCCGTGACCGTCACGGCCCACATGTGCGTCAGAAACGCGTCGAGAGCATCCATCTCCGGACGCAGGCGCCCCTCGATGTGGTCCACGGTGTGAATGACCCGCGAATACATTTCGATCTGTCGTCGGCCGAGGACCTGCACCGACCCCGGTACACACACCCGGGCCTTGTCGTTTCGGTCCACGTCGGTGCACATCGTGAGCTCCGACTCCTCCTTGGCCGAAGCCAACAGTGCCGCGATGTTGGCCGCGTCACCCAGCGCGTCCTCGCCACGCGCGATCGTTCCCGAAATCGGGCAGGTCTCCACCCGATCCCCGTTGACGCGCACGAACATCTCCGGGGACGCACCCACCAGGTATTCGGCCTCGCCCAGGTTGAAAAAGAACTCGTACGGTGCGGGGTTGGCCGTCCGCAGGCGGCGGTACAGTTCGGCGGGCGACTCACAGACGGCGTGCATCTGGTGCCCCGGCACCACCTCGAACAGATTTCCGGCGGCGAATTCCTTTCGCGCCAGCCGTACCGTCTCGGCGTACGAGCCGGGCACCGGGTCGGGCGGCGTCGACGTCGCCGGCCGGTAGGGAGTGGCCGACAACGTGCGGTCCAGGCCGTGCGTCGAGCGTCCGTCGACGGTGAACTCGTAACTGAACCGGTGGGCCAACTCGCGTTTGCGGTCCAGGATCGTCAAACGGTCCGGCAGATGGAGAACCAGGTCGCGATGATCGTCGCTCCGAGGCTGGGCCATGGCCACGGACTCAAACTGGAACGCCAGGTCGTAACCGAATGCGCCATAGAAGCCAAGATGTTCGTCGTCGCAGTCCAACGCCTTCAGCGCGGCACGCAAAGCGGTGAAAACGGTGGGGCGCCTACTGCGCTCCTCCTCGGTGAACACCGCCTCTCCGTCGGGGATGTGAACACCGACGTGGTCGGGACCCTCGTCCACGACCTCACCGACAGCCGACACGGCCGCTGCGAACACCGGAAAAATCACGCTCCCACGAGCGTTCAACGCGGTGACCGTGACCGTGCGATCGCGCGCAGCCAACTCCAGGCAGGGATCGACATAAGCCATATGCCACCGGGAATACCTGCCCGGATACTCCATTCCGGAACTGAGAACGCCACCTCGGCGGGTTTCAACGGCGTCGATGATCTCATCGAACGCGGTGGACGTGATCGCTTCAGCCGAGCGGCTGATCTCGATCCCGGAGGGGGTCACATATGCCGTCATCACGGGCCTTCCTGGCAGATGGGTGTTTGCCGGGCGGCCACGAGAGGCAACCGCCGTCATCGGCGGTCGGTGCGTGTCAACGTGTCACCGAAAAGGGGCCGCCGTCAGCGGCGCCACCAGGCCTGATCAATGTTGATACGCATGCGCCACACCATAGCACCGGATATTGACGCTTCCGATGTAGTGGTGGCGATCACCGTGGTCACGACGGTGCCCGTCGGTCATGTGTATCCGTTGGCGCCGTCGTGACCACCGTGGTTAAGCTTGACGTGGCCACGACCCGGCGATCACCGGCGAGCCATCCGGAAGAACGGACCGACCGCCACCGCGTCGGTCTCACTAGAACCGGACGGGTCCGGCCCGACACAGCCGGGCAACGAGCGGACGGTCCCGTGCCGTCAAGCGAGGTGGTACCGCGAGCCGTCAGGCGCGTCCTCGCATACGGCACAACCGACTTGAACCGGCCGTTGCGAAGGAGACATCGATGGCCTATCCGAAGGACGACCCTGCGCGGGGCGTGCCCGCAAGCCCCAAGCTGCCCGAGGTTGAGGAACGAGTTCTGGCTCACTGGGCCGAGGACAAAACCTTCACCGCGTCCGTAGACAACCGTCCCGCCGGCCCCGGCGGCGACAACGAGTTCGTTTTCTATGACGGTCCGCCCTTCGCCAACGGCCTCCCGCATTACGGCCACCTGCTCACCGGATATGTCAAAGACATTGTTCCCCGTTACCAGACCATGCGCGGTCGCCGTGTCGAACGCCGTTTTGGTTGGGACTGCCACGGCCTGCCCGCCGAAGTCGAAGCGGAGAAGCAACTGGGCATCACCAGCAAGGCCGAGATCGAGGAGCTCGGTGTCGAGCGGTTCAACGAGGCCACCCGTGACTCGGTGTTGAAGTACACGCGTGACTGGGAGCGTTACGTCACCCGGCAGGCTCGTTGGGTCGACTTCGACAACGACTACAAGACCCTCGACCTCAGCTACATGGAAAGCGTCATGTGGGCGTTCAAGTCCCTGTATGAAAAGGGACTGATCTATGAGGGTTACCGCGTCCTGTGGTACTGCTGGCGGTGCGAAACCCCGCTGTCCAACACCGAGACCAGGATGGACGATACGTACCGGGATCGCCAGGACCCCGCGGTGACGGTGACGCTCCCACTGGACTCGGGCCCACTCGACGGCGTCAACATGTTGGTGTGGACCACGACCCCGTGGACACTGCCGTCCAACCTCGCTGCGGCCGTTCACCCGGACGTCGACTACGTCGTGGTCGAACACGACGGTCGCCGGTACCTGTTGGCCGAGGCCCGTGTGGCGGCATACGCACGTGAGCTGGGAGAGAACCCGACGGTCGTGTCACGTCACGTCGGATCGGAGCTGATCGGGCTCACGTACCGTCCGCCGTTCGACTTCTTCGCCGGACGTGAGAACGCACACCAGGTGCTCGCGGCCGACTACGTGACCACCGACGACGGAACAGGGATCGTCCACATCGCTCCGGCGTTCGGTGAGGAGGACAAGGTCGTCACCGACGCGGCCGACATCGAACCCGTCGTCCCGGTCGACGCCACCGGCTGCTTCACCGAGGAGACGCCGCCATACGCGGGTCAGCAGGTCTTCGACGCGAACAAGGCGATCATCCGAGACCTCAAGGATGCGGGGCGCATGTTGCGCCACGACACCTACGTGCACTCCTACCCGCACTGTTGGCGGTGCGACTCGGCGCTCATCCAGCGCGCGGTGTCGAGCTGGTTCGTCGCGGTCTCGCGGTTCCGTGACCGCATGGTTGAACTCAACCAACAGATCGACTGGACACCCGAACACGTCAAGGACGGCCAGTTCGGTAAATGGCTGGAGGGCGCCCGGGACTGGAACATCTCCCGTAACCGGTTCTGGGGTTCACCGATCCCGGTCTGGGTATCGGACGATCCACAGCACCCGCGAGTCGACGTTTACGGTTCGCTTGCCGAACTGGAACGTGATTTCGGAGTGACGGTGACAGACCTGCACCGGCCCTACATCGACGAGTTGACGCGCCCCAACCCCGATGACCCGACCGGGAAATCGACGATGCGGCGTGTCCCCGAGGTTTTGGACTGCTGGTTCGAATCCGGGTCGATGCCCTTTGCGCAGGTGCACTACCCGTTCGAGAACTCCGAGTGGTTCGAGAACCACTACCCGGGTGACTTCATCGTCGAGTACAGCCCGCAAACGCGCGGTTGGTTCTACACGATGCACGTCTTGGCGACCGCGCTGTTCGACCGTCCGGCGTTTAAAACGTGCGTGGTGCACGGAACGCTGTTGGGCGAGGACGGCCGGAAGATGTCCAAGAGCCTGCGCAACTATCCCGACGTCTACGAGGTGTTCGACTCGTACGGTGCCGACGCGATGCGGTGGTTCCTGGTCGCCTCCCCGGTGTTGCGTGGGGGAGACATGCCGGTCACCGAGGTCGGTATTCGCGACACGGTGCGACAGGTGATCCTTCCCCTGTGGAACGTCTGGTATTTCTTCTCGCTGTACGCCACCGCGTCCGGCTACGACGCCACACCCGGTGAATCTGCCGATCGCGCGGCCACCAGTGGCAACGACCTCGACCGTTACATCCTGGCCAAAACCGGACGGTTGGTCTCCGACGTCACCGTCGCGATGGACGCCTACGACCTCTCCGCGGCCTGCAACCACGTCCGGTTCTACCTGGACGCGCTCACCAACTGGTATGTGCGCCGTTCCCGCGATCGATTCTGGGAAGGCGACCACGATGCCTGCGCGACACTGGCCGCGGTCCTGAAGACGGTGTGCGAGGTCGCAGCCCCGTTGCTGCCGCTGCTGACCGAGGACATCTGGCGTGGTCTGACCGGGGAACGTTCGGTGCACCTGGCCGACTTCCCCAAAGCCGCAAGCCTTCCCGTCGACGAGAAACTCGTGGCCGACATGGACGCGGTACGTGAGGTCTGTTCGTCCGCGCTGTCCCTGCGTAAGGCGAAGAAGCTGCGGGTTCGACTCCCGTTGGCGGAACTGACGGTGGCCACCCCGAACGCGGACGCCCTGCGACGGTTCGAATCCCTGATCGCCGACGAGGTCAACGTCAAGAGCGTCACGTTCGTCGAGGATGTCGCCTCGTATTGTGATCAGACGCTGACCCTCGTCCCCAGGGTTCTCGGGCCCCGGCTCGGAAAGGACGTTCAACGAGTCATTAAAGCGGTCAAGACGGGCGATTGGACCGCCGACGCCAACGGAGTTACCGCCGCCGACGTCGTTTTGGAGGACGGCGAGTATGAGCTGACGCTGACTCCGCGCGCCGCCGAACGCACCGCCACATTGTCGTCGGGGGCCGGTGTCGTCGTCCTCGACACCGAGGTGACACCGGCACTGCTCGCCGAAGGCGTGGCACGCGACGTCGTCCGGGTTGTGCAACAGGCGCGTAAGGACGCCGGTCTGGACGTGACCGACCGGGTCGAGGTGCGCCTCGACGCCCCCGCCGACGTCGTCGCCGCCGTCGAGGCGCACCGCGAGTTCGTGTCGGGAGAAACACTGGCGGCCGCGCTGGAATTCGGTTCCGTCGCCGCCGACACCGGTACGACCGGTGAGGTCGGCGAAGCGGCCGGCGTCCGGGTTTCCGTGGAACGCGTGTAAACGACGATGCCGGTTCGGAACACGTGTTCCGAACCGGCATCGTGACGTCGAAGGTCTACTGTTTGAGCCCCTTGATGCCCTGGAACAGCGATATCGGGTCGCCGTCGTCGGTGGGTTCGATCATGTCCTCCTTGGAGGCCTTACCGATTCGCCATCCGACTCGTCGGCCCCGGCGCAACGCGGCCACACCGGTGACGGTGATGAAAAATGCGGCTACCGCGGACAACCCGATGATGAGCGCAGTCCGGTTCATCCACGCGAAGTCCTCGTGGCGAGCGGCCTGTTCCTCGGTCAACACCGGCGGGTTCACTTCGGTGATGGCCACCGGAGCGTTGTCGGTCAAACGTTCGGTGACGGCACGGTAGGGATCGACGAGTCCGTTACCGTATTCGAGCGAAGGCGTCGGACCTGCCACATGACTCGCAGTGCGGATGATCTGTGAGGCGTAATGCTGTGGTTCCCAATCCGGGAACAGTTCGGCCAGGAGAGCGACCGTCCCGGACACGAAAGCGGCGGCTCCGGAGGTTCCGCCGAAGTCGTTTTGATAGTCACCGTCGTGTTGCGGTGCGGCGATGGAGATGCCGGGGGCGACCACGTCGATCCACGGCCCCCACTGCGACTGCGCGGTTTTCGTCAATGTCGCGTCGACGGCCCCGACACCGATGACACCCGGGTAACTGGCCGGATACACGGGTGCGGTGGCCACCGGAAGTTCCTTATCGCCGTCGTTGCCGCCGGAGGCGACGACGACGGAACCCTTACCAATGGCGTACTCGACGGCCGACCGGAGCGGCCCGTGGTCCTCGGTGAACTTCAGGGACATGTTGATGACGTCGACGTTCTGATCGGCAGCCCACCTGATGGCGTCGGCGACGTCGTCGGCCGTCACCAGTGGCTCGTCATCGTCGTCCCTGTCGACGTTGGGATCTTGGTTGGACACGCGGACCGGTAGAATTTTCGCGTCGGGAGCCAATCCGTAGAAGTCGCCCTCCTCGGACTTTCCTCCCGCGATGATCCCGGCGACCCCGGTTCCGTGGCCTAGACAATCGCGTACGGCTCCATCGCCCAGATTCTGTTCCTTTTCGTCCTGTGATTCTGCGTCGATGTAGGCCTTGCCGCTGAGGACCCTGCCGTCCAGGACCGGATGGTCTGCTTGGACACCGGAATCCAGGACCGCGACGGTCACCCCGTCGCCGGTGGCCATCGGCCAGACACGTTTCATGTTGAACAGCTGCTGAGCCCAGGTGACATCGGCGGTCAGGTCGGACGCGGCAACACTGGAGACCTCGTTCTCGCAACTGCTGTCGGCGTGTGCGGTGCCGCCGACGCCGAGGGTCAGCCCGACCGCCGCTACGGCGACGGCCACGGCGGCACCGAGAGGGCGACGCAGGACGGTCACTGTTCCTCCCTTTGGCAGTAGTCGTACTCCATCGCCTCTTCATTGCAGTTGTTGAAGGCCGTGGCGATGGCGGCATGGGCGTCCAACGCCGGACCGGTGGGAATGAGACTCAGCAGTTCCGGGTTGAGAACCGCGGCCATGTCCTCGCCGTACTTCATGGCCTCCAACGGATCGGTCGCCGCCATGATCTCGTACCGCTGTTCCTGGTTCGGGTCCATGCGGGTGATCGGATAGGTCTGTCCGGACACGATGAGGGAGAAGGCGCCGACGTTCTCGCCGGTGCGAACGAGCATGCCACGGCCCGGCGGCATGACGATCCGGTCGGCGAGAACGTTCCCGTCGTTGGAGACCTGTTGGGTGTCTATACCGGAGTCGGTGGGAAGTGTGGCGTTGACCAGAATGCTTCCCGTGTCCCCGCTGTAGGCGATACATGCGGGCTTGCTGTGCCAGTTGTCGGGAACTTCGGGTTGGACCAGGGGCAGGGCTGCAGCGAACGCGGCCTCGTCGTCGACATCGGGATAGAAAAGGCCCTCGGAGTTTTGCGCGGCCACGGCGGCATTCTGGGCGCCCTCCCCGGTGACGTACCCGGATTGACCGTGTTCACCGGCCAGCAACATGGCCTGGAGCTCGGTGATGCGTGCCGCGCCGGTCTGAAGTGCAACGTAATAGTTCGTGTTCGCGCCGACGGTGTGTTCGAAGACGGTACCGACGTTTTGACCGAGGTCGGATGACTGGTCGAGGTTCGGGACGTGTGGTACGACCAGGTCTTCGCCGGTCGGTAGAGCCTTCGTGAAGCCGGGGGCCACGGTCGCGCGGGAGGCGCCTCCGAGACCGATGTAGTTCAAGGTCGTGTTGGGTTCGGGAACGAAGTGTTTGAACCCGCCGGCGTCGACCAGGTAGGTTTCGTCCCCTTCGGAGATCACGACGGCCTGCGAGCTGTCGAGGTTGTCGCCTTTCGACAGGGTGGCGCCGACGTAGAGCAGCGACAGCGGCTCGTTCTCCTGCGGGCTCGTGCACACCGTGGCACGGGAGTCGGTCATGAGCTGGTCGGGAGCCGGTATCGAGTCGGGGGCCCCGGCGATGCCGATGGGCATGCCTCGGGGCGGAACCTCGTCGTCGATGTCTTCACCGGTGAGGGAGTTGCGACTTACCTCCATGGTGTCGGTCGTGCCCGCCAACAGGACCGCGGAGGCGAAATTGGTGACCGGGTAGAGCCGCTGAGGAAACTCCTCGGTGGCGTCCTCCAACGTTGGGAAGACGACGTATTTGGTTCCGGTGTCCTCTTCGAGGACGATGACACCACCGTGCCACCACTCCTTGTTGGTACCGAAGTTTGACGCGAAGAACGAGATCGCGACGGTGGCGGCCAGCGCAAGGATACTGATCATGACCCCGGCGAAGACGGCGCCACCGGCTTTGCGGAAGGGCGACTGCGCGGGGTCGGTCTTGCGGTAGACAAGGGCCGAGACCACGCGTTGCAACAGGAACTGGTAACTCTGAAGCTGATCCCGACGGGTCGCCATGGGGGGTTACTCCTTGAGAATGTGCCGGCGTGCGGTTACACGATATCGGGGGGCGACAATAGGCAACGACAATGCCCCGCACGACGATTATCGTACGGGGCATTGTTAATGCGTTGATCGGCTTAACCGAAGAAGGAGGCGGCACGCAGGTCCGTCGCGCGGATGCCTTCGGCACCGTCGTTGAGCGCGACCTTCAGTTTGACGAGGGACTGGGCGATGGCCAGCGCGGCCTCACGCCAGATGTTCTTCTGCTCGAGGTAGGCCACCTGGGCGTCACTGCCGCTCCAGGCTTCGCCCTCGAGCGGCTTGAGGGCGGCCTCGATGTCGTCCATGACGCCGTCCATTTTGCGAATGAAGGTGTCGATGGCGCCGGTGGCACTGCTGATGCCACCGTAGTCATAACGCAAGTTCGTCATTGATTTTTTTCTTTCTAAAGATCGGGTTCCGGTGGGTTTGTGCTGAAAGGAATTAACGGCCGTTCGTCAGCAGTGCGACGGTGTCGTCACCGAGCGCCTGGTTGATGCTGATCGAGTTGTCGTCGTCGGCCTGGTTGAAGACCATGCTCGAGTCGAGGATGCCGTTGCCGACCTTGTTCATTGCTTCGTCAATTTTTGTCAGGTTGGTCATCATTGTGCTCTGGACCGTCTGGAAGACGTTTCCAGCCTGACCCCGCATGGCGTCATGCATGTGTTCCAGACCCTGGAACATGGTGTTTGCGGCGGATGCGATCTCCTCGCCACCCATGAGCGCCTTCTGGGCACCGTCCTGCAGGACTTCGAGTTTGGCGTCCAATGCCATTGGATTGCCTCCATGTGTTGAGGGCGCGGAGTCCGCGCCCGGGGTGTTCACAGAAGACTTTAACGTCCTCGTGCGTTACACGGTATCCCACCAAGTCAAACGACGGGTAACCGAATTTTGAGCTTTATCCGAGCAGTCCACGGAAAAACGTGAACAGCCCGATGGCGGTGCACGCCACCGGAACGACCGCAACAATCATCAAAATGTCCACGATGTCGGCTATGCGACCGATGTACGGCGAGGGTGCACGTTTGGAATAAAGGATTCCCGACGCGGTGCCTATGGCGACCACGGGGAGGACGATGACGAGCAGCCCCACAAGGTGGAGGCCTTCGCCGAACAGTCCGATGGTGTCGTCGGCGAGGAAGATCAACGACAGCAGGCCCGCCGCCAACAGCGGCACCCGTTGACGGATCGCCGGGAACAACCGGGCCCGAAGGAGGAACACGACGCCGACGACGGCGACCAGTATCGGTGCCGCGGCGGGGAACCCGTCACGGTCCACGACGTACAGGCACAGCACGGTACTGATGGATGCGCCGATCAGCAGACCGGTCAACAGTTCGTCGGCCCGCAACACCTTCGCGAAGATCTCGTCCTTCGGCGGATTCGGGTTGTCCTTGATCAGTTCCTTGGCCGATGTGGGAAGTTCCGGCATCGGTAGTTTCGCGAACCGCATCGACAACACCGGTATCGACGGCAGGAACGCGACGATCAACGCAACCGAGGCGGCCGCGACACCGGCGGAGGTCCAGTTGCTGAAACTCAGCAGCGACGCGATCAGGCCGATGAAACCAACGAATACTCCGGCGGCGAACACCCGCAGGCCTTCACCTACCGAGTAGAAACCCACCACCGAGAACACGAGCAACAGGGACGAGGCGGTCAGAAGCTGCGGTGTGCCGAACTCGGAGACCGGATAAACACCGCCGAGGATGGTGTAACCACCGAGGGTGGCGAACGGCAGCGACAAACCACCCAGCGTCGCCCCCGCCAGCGAGTCACCGCTGGCACGCGACAACGCGATACCGATTGTCAACAGGGCGATCGCGATGACCACAGCCGCAATGCCCGCTCCGAGCCAGGAGCCGGCGGCGGGTGGGCCGGCGGAGATGAGGCCCAGCAGTGTCAACGCGGCGGCCAGACCGGCGACCGTCAGGCCTGTGATCCGAGTGTGGTTACCGTCCCAGGGTTTCCCGAGAACCTTTGCGCCGGCGGCGATGGCTTCGACGACGTCGTCGTATTCACCTTCGGGCCAGTCGGCGTGCCGGGGTGCAAGATGCAGGATCTCGCCGTCGCGTATCTGCTGCATCGCCATCGACTGCGAGGGGTTGATGGTCTTGCCGTCGGTACGACGCAGATCGAAGCCGCCGTGTTTTTCCGCGTCGTCGGCCGCGCCTTCCCCGGCGTAGTCGAGCACGGTCGGCAGCAGCTCGCTGACCGGTACGTGGTCGGGAAGCACGAGGTCGATACGCCGTCGGGGCGCGGAGACCGTGATCCGCGTCAGGCCGGTACGAATTGCCGTGGTCACCGTCGATGATCCTTACATCAATTATGAGGTGTGCGCGCGGTATCGCCGGTCGGTCCAGGCCGGCCGGAACTGCCGAATCCTGTCACGTCTGACGGGGGTACCGCAAACCACGTTGCACCACACCTGGTGTGGTGACGTGACGTGTCATCCCTCAGACTATCGGTTGGATGCACACGATCGGATCGGGAGACGCACGGGCTTGGAACCGGGTGCACGGTGGCCGTAAAGTGTGAGCAACCCCTGAATTTGACGTGACCGTCCCCGTCGACGTCACCGCACAGCCAGAAAGAGGCGATCGGCTCATGGGCCTAGTCATGGTGAAGAAGCGCCCCAGGCGCCCGGCACCAGAATTGCCCGACGGTGACCTGCAGGTAGAGGCGCCCCCTGAACTGCCACAACCGGGCGGCAAGAACTGGCAGCAGTTGCTCATGGTTCTGCCAATGCTCGCCGGCGGCGGTGCGATGATGATGATGATGATGTCCAGCGGCGGCGCCGCATCCGGCATGGGCATGATGCGTGGTGTCAGTGGTGGCCTGTTCGCCCTCTCGATGCTGGGCATGGTCTTCATGAACATGTCGCAGGGCAAGGGCCCCAGCAAGCAGGAGATGCTTCAGCTGCGCCGCGACTTTCTTCGAAAGCTGTCGCAGCTGCGTCGCCAGGTCCACAAGACGCGACGCGATCAGCGTCGTGGGTTGTTCTACCGCCACCCGGATCCGGACACGTTGTGGTCGACGGCCACCAGTGCCAGGTTGTGGGAACGTCGTTCCGGCGACGGCGACTTCGCCGTGGTGCGTATGGGCCTCGGGCCACAGCAGTTGGCCACTCCGATACGGGTACCCCCCTCCAAACCGGTGGAGGACCTGGAACCGTTGTGTACGGCGGCGCTTCGACGGTTCCTCAACACCAATGCCGTCGTCAACGATCTTCCGGTCGCCATGGACCTGCGCGGTTTCTCCAAAATGTACTTCCGTGGCGACACCGAGAAAAGTCGTGGGCTGGTCCGTGCCATGGTTGCGCAGATCAGCACCTGGCACAGTCCCGACGAACTCCTGGTCGCCGTGTGCGCTTCGCAGGAGAACATGCGTCACTGGGACTGGATGAAGTGGCTGCCGCACGTACTGCACCCCGAGAACACCGACGCCCTCGGGCAGATACGGCTCATGGGGAACTCGCTGCGGGAACTCGAGGAGCGTTTCGGTGACCTTTTGTCGGGTCGTCCGCGTTTCAACCCGGCCTCGTCCCCGTGGGACGGTCACCACGTCATCGTGATCATGGACGGCGGCAACACGCAGGGCGCCGACCACCTCGCCACCGAAGGCGGCGTCGAGGGGGTCACCATCCTCGACCTGAGCACACCGCCGCCGCGTCAGCTTGAGCCCGGCCTTCTCCTGTTGCAGCATCAGGACAACGGCATGCTGCGGATGGGAACCGTTGACGCGATCGACGACATCCGCAAGCCCGACAGCCTCACGCTTGAGGAGGCCGAGGCCCTCAGTCGTCGACTGTCGCCGTTGCGTCAGACCTTCAGCGCGGGCGGCAGCAGCTCGGCCGACGACGAGTCGGCCTTCGAGGGCAACCTCAGCTTCACCGACCTCCTCGACATCGGTGACCCGTACGACTACAACCCCGACCGCGCGTGGGCTCCTCGCCCCAACCGCGACCGTCTGCGTGTGCCGCTCGGCGTCGGGCCCGACGGGCTTCCCGTCGACCTGGACATCAAGGAGTCGGCGCAGGACGGCATGGGCCCGCACGGCCTTATGATCGGTGCGACCGGTTCGGGTAAGTCGGAGGCGTTGCGGACTCTGGTGCTCGCTCTGGCGGCGGTGCACTCACCCGAAACGTTGAACTTCGTACTCGTCGACTTCAAGGGTGGTGCGACATTCACCCGGCTCGACAAACTTCCTCACACCTCGGCGGTCATCACCAACCTGTCGGACGAGCTGGTCCTGGTCGACCGCATGAAGGACGCCATCGAAGGCGAAACTCTGCGGCGACAGGAGCTGCTGCGGTCGGCGGGTAAGTTCGCGTCACTGCGTGAATACGAGAAGGCGCGTGCCGCCGGCGCCCCGATCGCGCCCATGCCGAGTCTTCTGATCATCTGTGACGAGTTCTCCGAGTTGTTGGCCGCCAAGCCCGACTTCATCGACATGTTCGTTCAGATCGGTCGAGTCGGCCGTTCGCTGGGTGTGCATCTTCTCCTGGCGTCGCAGCGTCTCGAGGAGGGCAAGCTGCGCGGTCTGGACACCCACCTGTCGTACCGGATCGGTTTGCGGACGTTCTCGGCCATCGAGTCGCGTGCGGTTCTGGGGGTCTCCGACGCCTACGAGCTGCCCCGGGCGCCCGGACACGGATACCTGCGGTTCGGCACCGAGCCGCTGATCCGTTTCCGTGCCTCCTATGTGTCGGGTGTATACCAGCGCAGCGCGGCCGAAAAGGCGATCGCGGCGGCCGGTGGCCCACAGGTTCGTGAGTTCACGGCGTCTTTCGTTGCGCCGCCTCCGAAGCCGAAGAAGGAGGAGAAGCCGAAGGAGGTCCTGGAGGACGACGACGAAAAGGTCGGCGACTCGCTGATGGACATCCTTGTGGCGAAGATGGAGGGCAAGGGGACTCCGGCCCACAAGGTGTGGCTGGATCCGCTCGACACTCCACCGACTTTGGACGAACTGTTGCCGCTGGCCACTACGTCCGAACGCGGTTTCGGTACCGGGCGGCCCGAACAACAGGGTTCGCTGTCGGTCCCGGTCGCGTTGATCGACAAGCCCTTCGAGCAACGACGCGACGTTCAGTGGATCGACATGGCGGCGGCCGCCGGACACGTGGCCGTGGCAGGAGGTGCGCAGTCGGGTAAATCGACCATGTTGCGTACCGTTATGACCTCGTTGGCGTTGACGCACACTCCCAAGGAAGCCCAGTTTTACTGCCTGGACTTCGGTGGTGGAGGTATGTCCTTGATGAAGGACCTGCCTCACGTCGGTGGGGTTTATCAGCGGTTGGACTCCGACGAGGTGCGACGGACCGCCGCCGAGGTCTTCAACGCTCTGGAGGCTCGTGAACAGCGTTTTGCGGCCAAGGGCATCGACTCGATGCCGACCTACCGCAAGATGCGTGCCGACGGCCGGGTCACCGACGACCCGTTCGGCGATATCTTCCTGATCGTCGACGGTTGGCAGACCCTGCGTCAGGAGTTCGAAGACGTCGAACAGATCATCACGCAGATCGCGCAGCGTGGTCTTTCCTACGGTGTGCATGTGATGGCGTCGGCGTCGAAGTGGGGCGAGTTCCGACCGGCGATCCGCGACCTGTTCGGTTCCAAACTGGAACTCAAGATTGCGGACGTGTTCGACTCTCACGCCAACCGGCGCGCGGCCGAGGCCGTCCCGGCAGGGCGTCCGGGACGCGGCATCACGGCCGAAGGGCTCCACAGTCTTTCGGCTTTGCCGCGAGCCGACGGGAAAGCCGATGCGACGAACGTTCCGGAGGGCATCGAGGCGCTGGTCACGAAGATCCGTGATTCCTGGAACGGGCCACAGGCGCCTGCGGTGCGTCTGCTGCCCGCCGAGTTGCCGTACGACGCGCTCAAGGCCGACGAGTACACCAACAAGTGGCACATTCCGATCGGTATCGCCGAATCAAACCTGAAACCGGTGTACCTGGAGCTCGACAACGACCCGCACTTCATGTACCTGTCGGACGTCGAGACCGGAAAGAGCAACTTTCTGCGGGTACTGATCAAGACCATCGTGTCGCGGTGCACCTCCAAGGAAGCGCAGTTCGTCCTGTTCGACTATCGACGTTCTCTGCTCGGCGCGGTGCCTCCGAATTATTTGGTCAAGCACTGCTCGACCTCCGAGCAGTCCATGGAGATGGTCAAGGCGCTCATCGCCGCGGCGAAGAGCCGTGCCGCCCCCGACGACGTCACGCCGCAGCAGCTGCGCGATCGTTCGTGGTGGAGCGGACCGGAGATGTTCGCGATCATCGACGACTTCGACCTTGTTTCGTCGGGCTTCCAAAACCCGTTGCAGCCGTTGATGGAAGTGGTGCCGCAGGGACGTGACACGGGTCTGCACGTGATCATTACCCGCCGTACCGGTGGTGCGGGTCGTGACCTCTACGGTCAGGTCCTCGGCCGAATGAAGGACCTCGCCACACCCGGTTTCCAGGGTTCGGGTCCCAGGGCCGAAGGAAAACTGCTCGGTGACATCAAGGCGTCGAAGATGCCTCCCGGCCGCGGCTGGCTTGTGGACCGTCGCCACGGAAACCGCAAGATCCAGGTCGCCTGGACACCACCGGAGATTTAGCGTGGACGGGGGTGCCGAGCTATCGGCGCCCCCGTCGCCGGATCCGATTCCACTCTTTGGAGGACCAACAACGTGCCAGCGGCGTTCGATTCACCGGCTACTGCTCGATTGGGGCGCAGAACCCCGTCACCGCCGCCCGAACCGGGACGCGCCGAAGGGGACTGTGGTACGACCGTGGCCGTCGATCACACCGGCGAGCTGCTGGAACTGCGCTTGTCCGAGACGGTGGTCTCGCGGGGAAGCGACAAGGTGACCGCGGAGGTGTTGGCCCTATACGATCAGGCGTTCCAACGTGCGCAGTCCAACGCGGTACCCGCTCCAAAACCCGGAGAGCTACCCCGACGCCGTTGACCGACGAAGTCTCACCCGAGAGGTTGCCTCATGGCCGATGCCGACCGGATCGCTGAACTCGACGAACAGATGACACGCCAAGCACGGCAGGCGGATGCACTGCAACGAAAGCTGGCGCTGTTGCGTTCGGTGGCGACCAGCCCGTGTGGTGAGGTGACGGTGGAGGTGGATTCCAACGGGGTGTTGCGAGGTTTGAGCTTGACACCCGAGGCGGTCGACGTCGGGGCCGAGAAACTGGCCGACAAGATCCGGACCACCAGTAGGGCCGCACAAGAGGAGTTGCCCCAGCGTCTTAAAGAAGCCGTCGGCGACCCCTGACGTGACGCTTTGGCGATATCGCCCGGTTGATCGGTAGTATTGCGAGTCCGCACCCCCAACCGTAGTTCGAGGTTTGTCATGTCGGATTCCCGATTCAACGACGCCGTCTGGCACGAACCGGCACAGGGCTTTGACGACCGGGTGGATCTTCCCGAGGGTGATGACGACGAGTTCCTGGACGAGGACGCCGTCTGGTCACCGACGCAGAAGGCCCTTCCACCGGTCTTCGGCCGTTACGACAAGGAGTCGGGCGAGCGGCTCATGCATTACAGCGACGACGTCATCCAAAGCTCGGACAAGGACGACGAGTTCGACTGGAAGGACGCTGAGGGAACCTCGATCGACATCGGGTTCTGACAGCCTCTCCGGCGACGGTGTCTTACCGTCCGGTGTGTTCTTCGTGCGTACCCGGGTCTGTGCGCCGCGCGACTGTGACGCACGCCGATCCGATCACTTAAGAGGGCGCCGAGGCGTCACGGCTGACGTAGGCTCGGCGCACACCCACGACCAATGGAGTTTTCGCCGACCATGCCTCGTTTCGACCGTCGACACACCGATGATCTGATCACTTATGTGACCAAGGCGACGTCGCCTTACCACGCCGTTACCGAGGCTGCCGGAATGTTGGCGGCAGCGGGGTTCGAGCAGGTCTTCGAAACCGAAGAATGGAGTTACGAACCCGGAGGGCGGTACATGATCCGGGCGGGTGCGTTGATCGCCTGGTACGTGCCGCCGTCGGCGACTCCCTCGACGGGCTTCCGGGTTTTCGGAGCGCACACCGATTCACCGACGTTGAAGGTGAAGCCTCGCCCGGACACCGGTTCGGTGGGGTGGCGTCAGGTCGGTGTCGAGATCTATGGCGGTGTCCCCCGTGACACCTGGTTGGACCGGGACCTGGGGCTGTCGGGTCGTCTGGTGACCCGAGACGGCACGCCGCACCTGGTGCAGATCAACCGGCCCCTGCTTCGAGTGCCGCGGGTGGCGATACACCTGGACCGCGGCGTCAATGACGGACAGGTTCTGGACGCACAGAACCACATGGCACCGGTGTGGGGGCTCGGAGAGCCCGACGAGGGTGATCTGATCAGGACGGTCGCTCCTGCGGCGGGCCTGGAACCGGAGGACGTGATCGGCTGGGACCTCGTGGTGCATGATGTCCAGCCGCCGGCCTACCTGGGCAAGGACAATGAGCTTCTCGCGTGTCCGCGCCTTGACAATCTTGTCTCGGTGCACGCCGGTGCCGCGGCATTGGCGTCGATCGCCGGAGAGGACATGAACCACATCCCGGTGTTGGCGGCGTTCGACCACGAGGAGACCGGCAGCGAGTCGTATACGGGGGCCGGTGGCCCGATCCTTGACACGGTCCTGCGTCGGGTGCTGGCGGGCCGTGGTGCGGGTGTGGAGGAGTCGG
The DNA here is from genome assembly GCA_019113825.1 of Candidatus Stackebrandtia excrementipullorum. GTDB lineage: Bacteria > Actinomycetota > Actinomycetes > Mycobacteriales > Micromonosporaceae > Stackebrandtia > Stackebrandtia excrementipullorum. The sequence continues at coordinate 20,940 of DXGR01000075.1, forward strand.
CACGTGCATTCGCCGACAGCGTCGTGATGTCGTCGGACACGACACACGCGGTGCACCCCAACTACACCGATCGGCACGAGCCGGACCATCAACCGTATGCCGGAGGCGGCTTGACGTTGAAGGTGAACGTCAATCAGCGGTATGCGACCGAAGGTCTGGGCACGGCGGTTTTCGTTGACGCATGTGAGCGTGCCGGTGTCCCGTGGCAGAGTTTCGTCAGTCACAACTCGATGCCGTGTGGAACAACCGTCGGGCCGATCACGGCCGCGAAGATGGGCATGTTGACCGTCGACGTGGGGGTCGCGATTCTGTCGATGCACTCGTCGCGGGAATTGTGTGCGGCGGACGACCCGGCTCAGTTGGCGGGTGCGGCGGCGGCCTTCCTCACCGGCTGAGGTGTGGCCGTGGGGCGCGTGCGAGGATTCAGGACATGGCGCAGTTCCTCCTCGTGGTGTTGGTCGTGGCACTGGCCTGCGGTATCGCCTTCGCGATCGTGGTGCTGGTGACCGGAGAGGATCCGGGACTGACCCCGGTCGGAAACGACGGCATACCTCTGGACCTCCCCGGTGATCGACCGCTGTCCGAGGCCGATGTGTTGGCGACGCGATTCGACACCGGCCTGCGCGGCTACCGCACCACGCAGGTCGATGAGGCGGTGTCGCGGTTGGCCTATGACGTCGGTTTCAAGGACGAACTGATCAAGGTGTTGGCCGGTGAGGTCAGTGCGTTGCGTGCCGGTCGTACCGAGGAAGCCGATTCGTTGCGGGAGGTGCGGCGGAAGGCACTGGGGGAGTTGGGCGACGACACCGCGGCGATGGACCCCGACGCCCAGCGGAAACGAGATGACGATGAATCCTGATCTGGTGACCGGTGAGGACGGTCTGGCCAGGTGCGCATGGGGAGCCGAACCCGACGTCTATCGTCGTTATCACGACACCGAATGGGGGCGACGGGTTACCGGGGACGATGCGCTGTTCGAGCGTTTGAGCTTGGAGGCCTTCCAGTCGGGTTTGTCGTGGTTGACGATTCTGCGTAAGCGGGAATCATTTCGTGCCGCCTTCGCCGGTTTCGACATCGCGGCTGTCGCGGCGTTCGACGAGTCCGACGTGTCGCGTCTTCTGGGAGACGCCGGCATCGTCCGTAACCGCGCAAAGATCCTCGCCACGATCCACAACGCCGGTGTGGCGGTCGACATGTCACCGTCCCTCTCGGACTTTTTGTGGTCGTTTGAACCGCCGTCTCGTCGGACGCGTCCGACGGACTTTTCCGGTGTGCCCCCGATCTCGCCGGAATCCACCGCCATGGCGAAACTTTTGAAGAAGCGTGGGTTTCGGTTTGTCGGACCGACGACGGCTTACGCCCTTATGCAGGCCACCGGCATGGTGGACGATCACCTCGCGGGTTGCCATGTGGCGCCGCATAACCGGGAAGGTACATCGCTATGAGCGACACGGTGACGCCTCGACAGTGGATGGTCACGTTGTCCATGCCGATCGAGGCGGCGGAGCAGACCGCCGCCGCGGCCGACTTCTGGGAGTACATCCGTGCGTTGGGACCCGACGAGTTGCCGGTGTTCATATCTCCGTCCGGAGACGAGTTGTCCATGCAGGCGTATGTCGCCGGCGAGGTGACAGATTTGGACCCGGAAGAGGAGGACTAGTCACCTTCCCTTGAAGACCGGGGGACGTTTGTTGACGAACGCGTCGACGGCGGCCACATGGTCTTCGGTGTACCCGCAGGCTGCCTGGGCGCGTGCCTCGGCCTCCAACGCCTCGGTGAAGCCGCCCTCCTGCCGTAGCTGCTGCTTGATCTGAGCAAAGCAGATGGTGGGACCGTTGGCGAGCGTCGTGGCAAGCTCCGTTGCCCGAGGTAGGACGTCCTCGTCGTCGTCGGTCAAGTGCGTGAGCAGTCCGAGGGCGTGGGCGCGGTCGGCGTCGACCCGTTCGTTCAGCATCAGCATCCGGGCGGCGATGGACGGCCCGACCAGGCGGGGCAGCGTGTGACTTGCACCGGTGTCGGCGGCCAGGCCGATTCCGGCGAACGCCATGGTGAACGCGGTCGAGGGGCCACCGATGCGGAAGTCGGCGAGGAAGGCCAGCGACGCGCCGGCTCCGGCGGCGGCGCCTCGCACGGCGGCGACAACCGGCTTGGGCATCTCGTACAGGGCCGAGGCCACGGGGTTGAAGTGCTTATGAACCGTTGCAAGGGGATCGTCGCCGGCGAGGTTTCCCACGTGTTCACGGAGGTCTTGACCGACGCAAAACGCACGATCGCCGCTACCTGTCAACAGGACGGCACGGCATTGTGGATCGGATGAGGCGGTGACGATCGCGTCCAGCAGTGCTTCCTTTGTGGATACATCAAGTGCGTTGAGGGCCTTGGGGCGGTTGATCGTCACGGTGGTCAGGCCATCGGTTGTGGAAACCAGGACGGGATCGGTCATGGTGATTCACCTCAGATTCAAACAACGGTCGACAAAACGATCGGCTGCCGGACGCAGCCGTGCCGCCTGGGCGTCGAAGAACGCAGCGGCGGTGCTGCCGGCCCACTCCGGCGGACACAGCGCGCCCGGCAGTTGTGGGTCGGAGAACAGAAAAACCCGAAACGCGTGAACAAGTTCACATCGGACAGTGTAGGCGAGTTCGTCGCCGGTGCCGGTACCCACGAGGTTGACGACCGGTTCCATGGTCGCCACGAACTCCCGATATCGACGCGCCAACGCGTCCAAGTCCCAGGCGCGCCGGGTCAGCGCCAGCGTGTCGCCGTGATGGCGGGAGGTGAAACGGTCGAAGGACACCTCGGCCTCGACGAACACGTCCTCGAGCTCGGTGGAGTGCCACGGCGATATCCAGGTTCCGGGCGACAGCGGGCCGTAGCCGTGGAACCGGAGAGCGTCTCCCAGCCGAGCCCGTCGTGAACGCTCCGTCGGTGGGCGAAACATGACCAGATCTAGCGTGCCCTCCCATCGCGGGTCACGCGTGCGGTAGATGCGGGCCGCGGTTTCGTCGAGGCGCTGGCGTCCCTTGCGGGTCAGGGCGTACCCGCGTTGGCCGTGCAGGACGGTCGCGGTGAGCCAGTTTTGCTTCACCATGCGGGACACGGCGGTCCGGACGGCCGGTGGGCTGATCCCCAGAGGGGTCAACAACGCCACCAGAGCGGCCACGGGGGCTTCGCCGCCGCGTGCCCGAAGGTGGTCGCCGTAAAGATCGAACAGCGCCGAGCGGGCATGCATGAGTGGTCGGTTCCGTTTCCGGTCGTGGCGTTCGGTAGGTCACTCCGACGCCGATCTTCAGCGGTCACATCACGATGATCCGGCCGACGGTGCCCGGCGGTCGGTTGGCACCGATTCTCGCGTGACCCATGGGCACTCCTCTGGTGAAACATGGCCGCCACCGCCGCTGCGCTGGAGGTGTTTGCAAGCAGCGAGTGTGACAGAATTCCGCCTCAATCTCAAGGAAGCGTCACATTGCGGCCGGGCCGGTTTGGAATTCGGCGGGCTCATCAGGGAAGATTGTTCGTCGAGCGTTTCGGCACAGGGTTGAAACGACTGACATAATGTCCCACCCATGAGCGCCGCATACCGCGGCAAAAATCGAGGGGAGTCAACACATGGCGGCCATGAAACCGCGGACAGGCGACGGTCCGTTGGAGGTCACCAAGGAGGGCCGCGGCATCGTCATGCGGGTCCCGCTCGAAGGCGGCGGCCGACTCGTGGTCGAAATGACCCAGGAAGAAGTCGACACTCTGTCCGAAGAGCTGCGGAACCTTAACGCTTGAGATGGAGTCGCTTGATCGGTTCAACGACTCAATACCCCGCTAACGACGCCTGTGTCACCCGTCATGGCACGGCACAGGGGTCACATGGAACCAACGGCTCCGGTAACAGGGAGGTCTTGTTGCCGGAGCCGTGGTCCGTCCGCCGGTCACCGGAACCGCTCCTGTGACTGGCGCGGCGCCGTTAGCATCGGCTGTGCAACCGTTTCATCGAGCAAGGCCGGGCGGATCCGTGCCGTACCGGTGCATCCGCCGGGAACTTTAGGCAATACGGTCCGACATACGATGATCGGCGTTCACATGTTCGACGACCTGTCACATGGCGCAGGAAGGACCGCGTAATGGCGGAGGGTAATTCGCAGCCGACCGATCCCAGCCGGTGGGCGGGCCCCACCGGTCAAGGCGTTGCACCCCCGCCTCAACCTCAACAGCCCATGCAGCAGCCCCCGTCTCCGTGGTGGTCGAGTAACGCGCCTCACGACCCGTGGCGGGACCCCGGTTCGGCCACCGTTGTGCGACATGCACCTGCACCGATTCTTCCTCCGACGGAGCCGCCTGTCCCCGTGACCCGCCCCAACGGCGGCGTCGGCCTGGGGTTGATCGTCGTCATAGCCTTGGCCAGTTCGCTGCTGGCCGGTGCCCTGGGCGCCGCTCTGGCGGTGTACGCGACCTCTAGCGGGCCGACGGCGACGTTCGCGGGACCCAACACCGACCGTCCCGCCGGCTCCTACCAGGACGTCATTGCGCAGGTGCTGCCCAGCGTCGTCACGATCTGGATCGAGAACGGCAACGGTAGCGGCGGTCAGGGGTCGGGGTTCGTCTACTCTCCCGAGGGCTACATCGTCACGAACCAGCACGTCGCGTCGATGGCCGAAGGTGACGCCACCATGTCGGTGCAGTTCAGCGACGGAACCGAAGTGCCGGCCGAAGTCGTCGGAGGCGCGGTCTCCACCGACATCGCCGTGATCAAGGTGGATGGAACCGACCTGGCCTCGCTGGCTGTCGCGGACTCGAATTCGCTGGTGGTCGGCGACCCGGTCGTCGCCATCGGGGCGCCGTTGGGGTTGTCTCATTCGGTGACCGAAGGAATCGTCTCGGCGCTGGACCGTCCCGTGGTGGCCGGTGAATCCGAAACCGACAGCACGGTCACCGCAGCCATTCAAACCGATGCGGCCATCAACCCGGGCAACTCCGGTGGTCCGCTGATCGACGTCGGTGGCGCGCTCGTCGGAGTCAACACCTCCATTTACACCGTCGCCAACGACGAGGGCGAGGGTGGAAGTATCGGGCTGGGCTTCGCCATCCCGTCCAACCAGGTGATACGGATCGCCACCGAGATCATCGAGACCGGTGAGGCGAAACGCACCGTCCTGGGCGTTACGTTGGATCCCTCGCGCCCGGGCGACCGGGGAGTAACTCTCGACTCGGTGGAAAACGGCGGGCCGGCTGCAGAGGCGGGCCTGGTCTCCGGTGACGTGATCACGTCGTTCAACGGCCACGCGATCACCGCGGACGTACAGCTGCAGGCTCTTGTCCTCAAATACGGCGGCGGTGAAACGGTGACCGTCGGCTACGAGCGCGGTGGTGACACCTCCGAGACACAGGTGAAGCTGGAGTCGGTCCCCGACGAGTGAGCGCCGCCGACGGGTATTGCCTGCAACGGCCCCGGCCGCGTAGGCTGTCTGGCGTCATCGGTGCGAGGAGAAGTGCATGCTGGAAAATCTTGGCGGTTGGGAGATCGTCGCGCTCCTTCTGGTCGCGCTGTTCGTGATCGGCCCGGAGCGGTTGCCGAAGATCCTCGGTGAAATCGGCAAGATGCTTCGCAAGGTCAAAACGATGGCTGCCAACGCCCAGGCCGACATCAGTCGCGAAGTCGGGACCGATATCGACATCACCGACTTGAACCCGAAAACCTTCCTGCGTAAGCACGTGCTGTCCGAGGCCGACGAAGAGGCGTTGAAGAGCCCGCTGAAGTCCGCGTTTGGGGACCTCAAGAGCGAGGCCGACGCGGTGCGGCGGGACCTGGAGGACACCACGTCGGCGATCAAGTCGACGCGGGCGGGCCGCGCCAACCGGCGTGAAGACTCCGACACGGCCGGGACCGAGGATTCGTCCGGTGACGGCGTGGAAACGACTCCGGCTCCTCAGCGCACGGTCGACCTGGACGCAACCTAGGCGCTACCGGTTTCGATCACCTATGGTCCCGAATCCATCGTGTGTGGCACCCGTGGACCGTTTCAGAGGGGCGAGGCCGCACCGGTCACGTCATGCGCACCTTGACCGGAGAAGGCCGGTTGCGGACGTGACCTTCCGCGTCCCCCAACCCCCGCGGTTATCCACAGCCTTGGAACCGACGTTGGCGTTTCTTCAGCTAAGAGTGGTTGCCTTCTCATCGGGGGAGGGTGGCCCCCGCCGACTTTTGAGTCGACGGTGAGCCGCCATCCAAACGTAAGTCCACTCGGCGCCAGGCGGTCACGGGGCGGGCGCCGGTACCTGCGTAACCCGGTAGATCAACCGCGTTTGGGTGCCAACCCCAGTGGTTTCCCGGCGAGGCTTTCACGACGCACCGAGAGACGGTCTGCGACCGAGCGCAGTGCCGTGGCTGCGGGTGAATCGGTCTCCGAGAGCACCAGCGGAGTGCCGTTGTCGCCGGCTTCGCGCAGCCGCGGTTCCAGCGGGATCTGCCCCAACAGCGGTACGGGCGCCCCGAGGCGCTTGGTGAGCGCGTCGGCGACCTGTTCACCGCCGCCGGCGCCGAAGAGTTCCATGCGTTCACCGTCGGGGGTTTCGAGCCAGGACATGTTCTCGACGACCCCGGCGAGTCGCTGATTGGTTTGCATCGCGATGGCTCCGGCACGTTCGGCGACCTCGGCTGCGGCGGCCTGCGGGGTGGTGACCACGAGAAGCTCGGCGCCGGGAAGCAGTTGGGCCACGGAGATCGCTATGTCACCGGTGCCCGGAGGAAGATCGAGAAGGAGGACGTCGAGCTCGCCCCAGTACACGTCGGCGAGGAACTGTTGCAATGCACGGTGGAGCATGGGGCCGCGCCATACGACGGCGGCGTTGCCCTTGGTGAACATCCCGATCGAGATGACCTTCACCTCGTGGGCCTGCGGCGGCATCATCATGTCCTCGACCGCGGTGGGGCGGGCATCGGCCACGCCGAGCATGCGGGGGATGGAGTGGCCGTAGATGTCGGCGTCGACGACACCGACGGACAGGCCCTTGGCGGCCATGGCGGCCGCGAGGTTCACGGTGACGCTGGACTTACCGACGCCGCCCTTCCCGGAGGCGACGCCGAAAACGCGGGTGCGGGATCCGGGTTGACTGAACGGGATGACCGGGTCACCGCCGGTACCGCGTAGCGACTCCTGCAGTTGCTTTCGCTGCGCGTCGGTCATTGTTCCAAAGTCGACTGAAGCGGTCTCGATTCCTGCGACCTTCGTCACTGCCGACGTGATATCGCTCTGCAGGGTGTCTTTCAGCGGACACCCCGCGATCGTCAGCAGGAGCCGAACGGCCACATGCGAGCCGTCGACGACGACGCTGTCGACCATGCCCAGTTCGGTGATGGGTCGGCGGATCTCCGGGTCGTTGACGGTGGCCAGTGCCTCGTGAACGGCCTGCTCAATCGTTGTGGACGGGGCTGAAGACATAACCCCATCGTACGTCTAGGCGATCGAACGTCGACGTGCCCGTCGGCGAGCAGTGCGTCACTCCTCCTCGGGGTCGCCCGGCTCCTCCGGGGCGGGTGACTCGTCGGGGTCACCGCTTGGTGTCGACGGGTCGGGCTCAGACGGCGAGACCGTGGGCTCGGAGGGTGAGTTCTCGTCTTCGGGTTCGGACGGACTCGATGTTTCGGTCTCCTCGGACGTCGACGGGGGAGGCGGGTTGTCGTCGTAGTCGCCGGGCTCGAGCTCTGCGGGTTTGGTGGGGGTGCTGACCGCCGGGGTGGGGGAGTTGCCGTAGAAGGCCGTCGGCGCCTGTCCGGACATAAGCGCCAGGCCCGTCAACACCCCCAGGCTGAGTACGAACACGATGACGCTGGTCACGGCCACCGCATGCCACCGAACCCGTCGGGTTCCCCTCACCCGAACAGGTTGTTCTTCTTGTGCGTCAGAGCCGTTGGTGTCGGGTGCGGGGAGAGCGCCTGGGCGCAACGGTGCGACTATCGGCGCGGTGACGGCTTCGTCCGCCGGTGGCTGCTCGTGCGGTCCCGCCGCGTCACGGTGGGCCGTCTTGCGCAGACGGTCGCGGGTCCGGTTCATGGATTGAAGGAACACCGCCGTCCCGGCCGACGAGATGACACTGAAAACGGCGACGCCGATGACGGTGCCGTAGATTCCCAGGGCGGTGGCGACGACGGCTGCGGTGGTGGCCGCTCCTGTCGCCGCAACGATCTGCAACCCGTTCAGTTTGTCCGAATCGGACTTTTCCGGGGACCGGTCCTCCTCAAAAGACCTGGTGTCCTTCGACACGACGACCCGACCCTCCTGGAATATTCCCGCATGCAACGGGTGTCCAGCCTGCCCGGTCGTGCAAGTTGTCGCCCAGTGTTTGTGGGCCGGTTCACGCACGGTCGGCGCGGTCGCATCGGTCGCCGGAGGGCATCCCGTATACGCCCAAGGAAACCCATTAAGGATCTAAATCACCGGTCGTCGACGATTCTCCGATCTCGCGGGCTTCGACCACCCGCTGAAGCTCCGACCGAAGAAAGTCCCGCGTGGCGACCTCACCCAAGGCGATGCGCAACGACGCGATCTCGCGCGCCAAAAACTCTGTATCCGCCTTGGCCGCTTCGGCGCGGCGGCGATCCGCATCGATCTGGACACGGTCACGATCATCCTGGCGGTTTTGTGCCAGAAGGATCAGCGGAGCCGCGTACGAGGCCTGCGTCGAGAAGAAGAGGTTCAACAGGATGAAAGGGTAGGGATCCCAGGCGAAACCGAACAAACCGATCAGGTTGATCAGTACCCACACCACGACGAACACCGTCATGTACACGATGAACTTGGCCGTACCCATGAACCGGGCGAATCGTTCGGCGAACGCACCGAAGGCCTCGGCGTCCATCCTTGGGACCCAGGCGCGACTGCGGACCCGGGGCTGGTCGAGTCTGCGACGGGGATCAGCCATCGTGCTCCCTCCAACCGGTGGGGAGCAGATGGTCGAGGACGTCATCGACGGTCACCGCACCGATCAGGCGGTCGGCGCGTACCACCGGGATCGCTACGAGGTCGTAGGCGGCGAGCCGCCTCGTGGCCTCCAGCATCGGCACGTTCGGGTCAAGCGGATCGATATCGGTGTCGACGCACGAGGCCAAAAGCTCGCTGGGCGCCTCTCTCAACAGGCGTTGAAAAAAGGCGGTACCCAGGTAGCGACCCGTCGGTGTCGCCGTGGGCGGACGGCATACGAACACCTGCGCCGCCAACGTGGGCGGTTGTGCCCGCACCCGAATCATCGCCAACGCCTCGGCGACCGTGGCGTCGGGCGGCATAATGATCGGTTCGCTGGTCATGATGCTGCCCGCGGTTCCCTCCCGGTATTGCAGCAGTTGGCGAACCGGTTCGGCCTCGGCGGGCTCCATCAGGCTCAACAGCTCGAGCTTTTCGGCGGTGGGCAGGGCGTTGAGGAGGTCTGCGGCGTCATCGGGATCCATGTCTCCCAGGACCGTCACGACCCGACCGCGGTCGAGGGAATGGACCAGTTCGACCTGGTCGGAGGGTGACAGTTCCTCCAGCAGGTCGGCCAGTCGCCCGTCCTCTAGCGCGTCGGCCAACTCGACGCGTCGACGTAGCGGGAGGTCCCGGACCAGGTTCGCGAGGTCGGCTGCGCGCAGGTCCTCGGTGGCGGCGACGAGCCCGGCCGCGCCCTGGTCACGGCGGTCGGCTCCCAAACCGGAGATGTTTTCCCACGGAAGTTGGTAAAGCTGTCCGCGGCGGGACAGGCGCTTGGTTCGTTGGCGTACCGCGACACGGCCCAAACGCCAGAAACCGGCCTTGTCGGGTTCCATGGCGACGTCGACGACTTCGCCCAGAACGGCCTCGCCGTCCCTGTCGACGGTGACGCGCCGGTCGAGCAGTTGCCCGATCACCAGCACCTCGCCGGGGCGGGTGGCGAATTTGCGCAGATTGAGCGTGCCCGTCGACAGGACGATCGCATCGGAATCGATGGAGGTCACACGTCCCATGGGCACGAAGATGCGGCGGAAAGCCTGGATCTCGGCGACGATGCCCAAGACCTGTGGTGGTCGTCGATCGCTACGGGGTCGAACGACGGCGTCGGAGAGCCGTCCTACCTGTTCGCCGTTGGGGTCGAAGATCGCCGTGCCGGCCAGCTGGGCGATGTAGACCCGCGTCACCGTAGTCGCCACCCGGTTAACAGTAATGCCGTGGCCTTCCCGTAGAGGGCGAATCCTCGCCGCCTCGTCTGAAGTGATGACGTACCTTGTCACAATGCTCCGATACGAGATCGTCGACGTCTTCACGGGACGTGCATACAGCGGTAACCCGCTGGCCGTCGTTTACGGTGCTGAAAACCTTACGGCCAAACAGATGCAGCAGATCGCGGCGGAGTTCAACCTTTCCGAGACGTCGTTCGTCCTTCCTCCTTCCACGGACGAGGCGGATTATCGGGCTCGCATCTTCACGCCCGTGAAGGAGCTTCCCTACGCGGGACACCCGAGTGTCGGGACGGCCGTCATGTTGGCCGCGCACGGTGACATTCCGACCGGTCAGGTGGTTCAGGAGTGTGACGCCGGTCTTCTGTCCATCACCGTTGACGGTGAGTTCGCGACGTTGACCGGAGCCGAACCCACGCTTGGGGACGGTCTCGACCCCGCACCTTTGTTGGCCGCGGTGGGGCTGGAAAGTCACGACCTTGCTGGAGTGCCGCGTCGAGCGGGAACGGGCCTGGAGTTCACGTATCTTCCGGTGCGCGACGACGCGGTGGCCCGAGCACGTTCCCATCCCCGCGACGACGTGCCGATGGTGTACCTGTTCTCGTGGGATTACGACCGTTCGCACGTTCATGCGCGCCTGTTCGCACCGGGTGTCGGCGTTCCCGAGGACCCCGCCACGGGTTCTGCGGCGCTGGGGCTCGGGGTGTACCTCGTGGCGGAGGGTCAATTGGCCGCAGACGGTGAGAGTAGCTACTACGTCGAGCAGGGCGGCGAGATGGGGCGGCCGTCGCAGCTGGAGTGCACGGTCAGAGCCGAGGCCGGGAAGGCGATGTCGGTCACGGTCCGAGGGCAGGTGCTGAAGGTCGCCCGCGGTGAGCTGGTCGCGCTGCCGTGATGATCGACGGACCGCACCTCGGAGCCGTGTATCGACGCGCGTAGGGTGGCCGTATGTCGGCGATTGTTCGTATCGGCACCCGGGCGTCTTCCATGGCCATGTCACAGGCACATCGTGTTCGCGATGAGCTGTTGTCGCATGATCCTGGTCTGACGGTCGAAGTCGTGCCCTTGACCACCACCGGTGACCGGTGGTTGGGACCACTGGCGGAGCTTGGCGGGAAAGGCGCGTTCACCAAGGAGGTCGACGCGGCGCTCCTGTCCGGGGACGTGGACATTTGTGTCCACTGTGTTAAGGATGTTCCGGGGGACCGTCCGGTGCCCGAAGGCACCGAACTTGTTTCGTATGTGGCGCGTGACGACGTTCGCGACGCCGTGGTCCAACCGAATGACATCCCTCTGAGCGAGCTGCCCCCGGGAGCCCGGATCGGCACCTCGTCGCCGCGCCGTACCGCACAGTTGGCGCTGCACTGGCCGCATCTGGAGCCGGTCCCGATTCGCGGCAACGCCAACTCGCGGCTGAGTAAACTCGATGCCGGTGAATACGATGCTCTGCTCCTGGCCGTGGCGGGTCTGACGCGTATCGGTTTGACCGAACGCATCAGCCAGATCATCGAACCCGACACGATGCTCCCGGCCGTGGGGTCGGGAACCCTTGTACTTCAGTGCCGTAGCGACGACGAGACGAGTGTTCGTCTGGCACGAGCCATCGGTCACGAGCAGACCTGGCGCGTCACGACCGCCGAACGTGCGATGTTGCGAGTCCTGGGCGGGCACTGCCACTCGCCGATAGCGGCCTTGGCAACCGTGGAGGACGACGGCACGCTGCACTTGACCGGTCGGGTGATCTCCACCGACGGCAAGACCGTGTTGGATGCGTCCCATAGACACGCCGACCCCGAGGTTTTGGGCACCGGCGTGGGTGAGCGGTTGCTGTCACAGGGGGCTCGCAAGATCATCGACGACGCCTCCTAGGCGACGACTCCAAGCCTGAGACGAGCGGCCACCATCGTCGTAACGACCGCTTCTTCACCCTGTGCAGCCGGTATGGTCGGCGTGCAGGGCGTGTGGCGGAGTTCGGCCTCGGTTCGGCGGCCAACGACGTGGCCGGCAGGGCTGTGCCGGCCTGGTCGGGGACCGCATCGGGAACCAACCGCCACACGGTGTTTTTAGCCGCCCACTGCGCTGCCGTGTCGCCTCCAGACGAGTTGAGTCGTTTGGAGGCCAGACTCGGCACGAGTTCGTCCCATTGCGGTGTTCCCGGTTCGATCGGGTGAACGGTGGCGCCGAACCCCACGATGCGTCCTCCGTGGTCACCGCGCATGCGCACCCGGCAGGTGCCCTGCGGTGTGAAGCCGGGGTCGTTCTGCTCACCCTCACCGCACACCACCAGCAGGGCGCCGTCGGACCACAGACACCACAGGGCGTATTCCACCCCGGACGCGTCGATCCAGGCGACCGAAGCGCGTTTCACGGCTTCGAGGATGAGCGGGTCGACGGTCGGTGTATCGGTCATGTCGGCTCCAGCTGTGGTCTCGGCGGATGGTCGGTATAGGTCTTTGTCGTATAGCGCTCGATCTGTATGTCGGTGGGCCACTCGTCCCATCCGCCTTTGGCCAGCAGCCCGGCGACGAATCGTTCGGGTGACTTGAGTGTTTTCCACACCGACGGAAGGAACGTGGCTCTTTTGGATCCCTGTCTCAGCGTCAGTCCGTCCACATCGGGGCGCAATGAGGCCAACAGATCGGCGGGGGTGTCGACGTCGATCGGCCGTGGTTGAGACAAAATCGACACTTCGATGGTCAGGTGTGGCCATTCGTCGACGGTGACGGCCGCCATTCGAGGGTCCGTCGTCGCGCGCCGGGCATGGTGAACGAGGGCCGTGCTCAGTGGCCTGTCGGCGACGAGGTTGCCGATGCAGCCGCGAAGACGGCCGTCTTTTGTCAAGGTCACAAAGCTTGCCCCCGGTGCCGAGAACGCCTCTCGTATGTCCGGATCGAAAGCGGTGTCGTCCAGTAGCTGCCGAGGCGTGTCGTATCGCTCGAGCAGCCGTGACCTTACGGCTGTGGCGGCCAACGTGCGGACACCGGATGCCCAGCGGGTTTCGAAACTCACCCGTCGATACTGTCACGGCGGAGCGGAATGCTTCACCGTCGCCGTGGTAATCGAGGGGTCCACAAACGCTCCAAACGTGCGAGGATCAGGCCATGCAGCCTTCGGAACCGTCCCAAACCCGACAAGGCGCGGAGGTCGTGGTTCACCCGGCCGCCGTCGACGCCGCCGAGGAACACGAGGTCGACTCGCTGGAAGGCAAGGTCGCGTTGGTGACCGGTGCGGGGAGTCCCGACGGCATAGGAGTGTCGGTCGCCCGGCGTCTACGTGCGGTCGGTGCCGAGGTCATCGTCGTATCCACCACCAAGCGGATTCACGAGCGGGCCCAGGAGATCGGTGGTACCGGTTTTGTTGTGGATCTGACCGAGGACGCCGAGGTTGCCGGCCTCGCCGACGCCATTTCCGACCAAGTGGGCGAAGTGGACGTTCTGGTGAACAACGCGGGTTTGGCGTCGAAGACCGGACCGGCGGTGTTGCGTCCGGTGGCGCAGTTGTCGTATGCGGAGTGGCAGAACGAAGTGGACCGGAACCTGGCCACGACGTTTCTTGTCAGTCGCGCCTTCGTCCAGGGCATGGCCGAGCGGGGTTGGGGACGTGTCGTCAACGTCGCGGCCACGGCGGGTGTCGTCAACGGGGTACCCGCCGAGGCGGCCTACGCCGCGGCCAAGGCCGGTGTAACGGGATTGACCAGGGCCTTGTCCATGGAGCTGGTGGCCGACGGGGTGACCGTGAACGCTGTGGCGCCCGGTCTCATCAGGACCGGTTCGTCCACGGTGCCCGAGTTGCAACGTGGACTCGACATGCCGATTGGACGGCCGGGCACACCCGACGAGGCGGCGTCGGCGATCGCGTATCTGTGTTCACCGTCGGCCGGGTACATCACCGGGCAGGTGTTGGTGGTCGACGGTGGCGCAGGAGTGCGGGCCTGACCGATGTGTGTTGGCCGAGCCACATCCGGCCGGTGTACCCGTCGACGACGTCGATGGCCGATCATGGGTGCGGTTACGCTTGAGCCATGAGTAAGCCGACGGTGTTTCTGTACGACGGTGATTGTGCCTTTTGCAGCAAGTGCGCCGACTTCATCGATCGTCGTGTCGACACACCTGCGTCCGTCCAGCCGTGGCAGTGGAGCGACCTGGAGAAACTGGGGGTATCGGCGGAACAGTGCGATGCGGCCGTCCAGTGGGTGAGCCCCCACGGCCCGACCGTCGCCGGACCCGACGCCATCGCCCGCCTATTGCGCAGTGCCTCGGGTGCTGCGGGCCTGTGGAAGGCGCTCGGCGTCACCCTGTCGCTGCCGCCGGTGCGTTGGATGGCGTGGCCCGTATATCGGTGGGTCGCTCGGAACCGCCACCGCATGCCGGGTGGAACCGCGGCATGCTCACTCTCGCAGGCCCAGCGTGAAGCGGGGCGGGCAACCGCCTGAAGCGGGCCCGCCCGACCTTGAGCTCGATCAACCCGCCGCGACCGGTTCCGACGTCGTCGTCGCCTTTTCTCGCCGGGTCTTCTCGGCGATTTGCGACGGGTCCTTTCCTCGCGCGCGCATGATCGCCTGGACCGGTTTCTCCAAGGGCAGGAACGAGGCCATGGCGATCAAATGCGGGACGAACGCGATCGTCACGGTCAGAAACACCACCACGTGGAACGAGTAGAAGAAGGCGACGATCCACAGTCGTAGCCGTTCACCGACCATGAAGACGATCGGGCTGAGCATCTCGAAGATGACGATGCCGATCTGTGTCAACACCAGCAGGCCGGGAACCTTGAGCATCCAGACCGCCAGGAAGGTGCCGCGCCGCATGACCGCACGGGTCATCGTCGAACTGGTCATCCACTGCAGACCGCCGTAGCGCAGTTTGGCGATGGCGGCCAGGAAATACGTGGACACCACGGCGAGCTGCGTTGTGCGAAGTGCCCAGCCGCCGGTTTGGGTGAGGGTCGGGTCGCCCTGACGAGCTTTGCCGATCCACGGAATCACGGCCAACGCTATGAGGAACCCGAACCGGTCGTGGTCGACCTTGCCGTAGCTCATCGCGATGATCATCCACTCGGTGAACAGCAAAAACACCGTGGTGCCGAGAAGGCGCGGGTACAGCCCCGTCGCGGCGATCGGAGCGAGGACGACCAGCGCCCAGAACAATGTGTGAACCAGGCCCGGCGTCGGGACCGGCAGATGCAGGAAGTCTGCGACGTACAGCGGTCTGTACAGGTTGCCCGGTGCGCCGGCGTGGCCGTACACCCAATTCGTGAACAGGGTGACGTCGGCGAGCACGTAGACGTAACAGAGTGTGCGAAACGCAGCTATGCGGCCGTAGGGGACGGGTGCGGTGACCCAGTCGAGTGCACGTCGGCCCCACCCCGGTTTTGTATCGGTTTTCGTCACCATGCTGACGTAAGCCCCCGTTCGCAGGATGTCGGACTGAGCGAACCGTCTGTGGGTGGTGGAGGCTCACCCGCATACCAGCTGGCGGCCAATATCGTTTCGCATTCACCGGTCAGTTGACCGTCTTTGAGGTGGTAGTTGGACACGAGAACCTCGACGGCGATGAGTGGCGCCTTGTGGGGTCCGTGGTGGTGATAGGCGTCGGCCAGCGTCTTGACCAGTTCGGGGTCTTCGGCCATGTCGTCCTTTTGACCGTCGACCTCCGCCCAGCGAACGCCCGAATTCTGCTGTGTCAGCAGCATTCGTTGCCCTTTGTCGTTCACCGCTTCAACGCGAAGGATTTCGACAATCCCGTTCGGGTTGGCGGCGGTGGCGAACATTCGCATGGGAGCGAACGGAAACCACGAGTCGTTTCCCACGGCTGTCGTAGCCAGCATGAGCACGGTGCAGACGACGGTCACGGCGATACCCGCGATCTTCCCGCCCATGCTCATCCGGACCACCTCGGGGGGTGATTCGGATTCGGCTGACTCGGCCGCCGCTTTGCCGGTTGCGCCGGTGGAGTCGTCAAGCATCCTGGCAGGTTACCCGGCAACGTCGAGTTGTCCGGTTACGGGCCCTGGGGAAACGTCTTGTCGGCGCGACGTCAGAATATAGAAACGATGAGCAGCGAGTTTTCCGATCCGGTCACCTGGTGGCGGGTTCACCGAGACGACCACGTGGTTTTGGACGGTTTCCACGCGATCAAACACGCGTTGCGGTTTGGCGCCGATGTACGGGTCGTTCTGAGCGCTGACGTTCCCACGTTGACCCGTCTGGCCGACGATCTGGCTCCCGATGTGGCCCTGACCGTCACACGGTTGGCCACGCCGGTGTCGCAGGACGTTCTGGCCACCCTTGTGCGGCGTCCTCATCCCACCCGGGTGGCGGCGCTGGCATCACGCCCGAACCTGCGACTGCCGACTCCACGCACGGCTCCCGTGATCACACTGGACAATCCACGTCATCTGGGCAACGCGGGGGCGGTTGTGCGCCTCGCGGCCGGCTTCGGTCTCGACGGTGTGCTGACCACCGGAGACGTGGACCCCTGGCATCCGGCCGTGGTACGTGCGGCGGCGGGACTCCATTTCGCGACCGCGGTGAGCCGGGTGGATGAAGACGAGATGCCGCGGGGGCCGTTGTTCGTGCTGGACGCCAAAGGCGACGATCTGCGCGACGTGACGGTTCCCGACGATGCGGTTCTGGTATTCGGTTCGGAGCGCCACGGGGTATCGCGGAAGTTCCGCGATCGCGCCGACCTCGTGGCGTCGTTGCCGATGCGCCCCAAGGTGTCCAGCTACAACCTGGCGACAAGCGTTGCGATGACCGTTTACGCTTGGGCCGCTCGAAAAGAGACCGTCACCGGTGCGAGAAGACAGCGGTGACAGATATCCGACAATCGGTTAACAGTGCAGCATAGCGCCCTATGCCGACTTGACGAATGTCCGACTTGCGGCTTTAGGGTGTTTTAGGATGGCCGTTGTCCGTTACCGGGTGTGCACAAGGGTGCGCCTGTAGCAAAAGAGGGCTAACCTTGAGGGGGCCGAAACCGATGGGAAAGGACGACAGTGGCTGTAGACACTCTGATTGAGGACGGTGGCGCAGCAGCGGTCCGTCACGTGGTTGATGCTGAGCGTTGTATTGGTGTCGTGTCAACTGTAAGCTCTGTGGTGTCCACGAATTCCGATGGCCGCCAACGCATTGCGACAAACGGCCACTATGGTTCGCCCGAGATGCCGAGGGAGGGGGTTCGCCCGACATGAAAAAGATTCTGACCTGGGGGGGAATAGCATTCCTCGTCTTCTTCGTAGCCTTCCGGCCCGAAAGCGCCGGCAGCGTTGTCATGACCATTGCCGGCAGCATCGGTGACATCGGTTCCGGTTTTGCGACGTTCATTTCGAACCTTGTTGGTTAGCGATGTCCGAAACCGACAAGACCATCGGCGGTGACCCGGACGCCCGGGTCACCGACCCGCCAAGTCAACGCCGTCCCAGCGACGGCACACCCGACATCGCCGAGGACGACCTGACCGGTTTCCGGTTCGACGCCTCGGGTATGCCCCTCGGGCCCGCTTCTCTCGCCGTTCCCGACGTTCCCTCGCCTCTATCGGCTCGGTACCTGTTTCCGACCGAAAAATATCGTGGTGAATGGCGACGCCATTGGATCCACCTCATGCCCGTGGTCGTGATCGGGGTCTTGGCGACCTTTGTCGGCGGTTACGTGATCGGTTTGTTGAACCGCAGCGGCGGTTCAACCGCCGAGGTCACGGTGACCGCGGTCGTGATCGCCTACCTCGTCGTCCTGTCGTGGGCCGCCTGGAAAATCGCCGACTGGTACTTCGACCGTTTTATTCTCACCAACAAACGCGTCATGGTCATCAGTGGCATCGTGACCCGCAAGGTCGCGATGATGCCGCTGTTGCGCGTGACCGACATGAAGTACGAGCAGTCGCCGTTGGGTCGCATGATGAACTACGGCACTTTTGTGATGGAGTCGGCCGGTCAGGATCAGGCACTACGTGAGGTCAAGCATCTACCCGATCCCAACGAGCTTTACCTGCAGATCTGTGAGGAGATGTACGAGCCGGAGGCGGTGGAGGCTCGTGACCAGATAGATGAAGAGGAGCTGGACGACAAGCTCCAGGTGGAAGACGAAAAACGTCTGGGCGGGGACGCCTGACTCTTCCCGTTCGAGCCCGGTGCGCACGATAATCCGCGGTTGTGCTGGACTTTCGCCTCATGCGGGGTGATGATGCTCACAGGCCGTCATGGTGAACTTTCGTAGTTCGGCGGTCGGTAAGCGGTCCTGCGTCAGGGGGGACGGGCATGGTCGTTACTGCGCCCGATGCGACGCGTCGATGGGCGGCCGAACGGCGGCTGGAGCACCTCCTCGCTCATTGCGACACGCCGGGGTGGCTTGGACGATTGCGTGAGGCGCTCGTCGATTTTCGTGACTGTTTCGCGATGGCGAACGACGATGGTGTACTGATCACGGAAGCCCCCAGGATGGTATTTCTGAGTCGTCGTCTGGAACGGCAACGTCATCGGCTGTGGAGGCAGGCCGAGAACCTGCTGGTCGACGGTGCCGAAGGTGCAGGCATGGCCGCGGAGCGTCGGTTGCGGCAGCTTGTGCGAGAAGTGCGGAGGTATCGCCGGGGAGTCGCCGAGTTGCTGTACCAGGTCTATGAGGTGGATCTGGGCGGGGAGCATTGAACTTTTGCCGCGACCTTTGGGTCTGGCCGTGATGGTGGCGGTACCGTGTTCACTCTGCCCCGTACGGGTGAGGCAGTCGGTTGGCGGTACGGGGTGAAGCCGACCACAGCCGTCGATTGTGGTCTGTAGTGTGACGCATTCGGTTTGGCGGCACATTTCGGGTGGTGACATGCCAATCGGCTGTCGGATAGTTGACGGTTTTCTGGTCGACCGCGAATAAAGTGCGAGACGCTGTTTGCATTGCCGCCCGAATTAGATAGCGTGCGGGGAAGAGCTTGTACGGTCGCCAATCAGGGAGGAGGTAAGGCAATGGCATCACAGGAACCGGGAATGGTCGAACATCAGGCGTCGGAGACGCTGGTGGGAAGGCTGCTGGTGGCGACGCCCGCCTTGCAGGACCCGAATTTCGAGCGCACCGTTGTGTTGCTTGTCGGCAATGAGCCGTCAGGTTCATTGGGGGTCGTCCTCAACCGGGCGACGGAGGTGCCGGTAGCGGAGGTTCTGGGGGACTGGAGCCTTCTGGCCGGGGAGCCGGCCGTCCTGTTCGAAGGCGGTCCCGTGCAACCGGAGGCGGCCATCGCCTTGGGGTGGATGCGCAGCGACCAGGGTGCCCCCGAATCGTTCAAGCCGTTCTCGGGGCGTCTGGGGACGTTGGACCTGGGAGCCGACCCCGAGCCGCTGGCGAGTCACCTGGAAGGCATGCGGGTCTTCGCCGGTTATGCAAGTTGGGGGCCGGAGCAGCTGGACGAGGAGATCGACGAGGGCGCGTGGATGGTGTTCGACTCTCTGCCCAGCGACCCGTTCGCTTCGCGACCCGAGGATCTCTGGTCGATGGTGTGGCATCGGCAGGGTGGTCTGCTGGCCGCAGTAGCGACGTTCCCTGCGGATCCGAGTCACAATTAGCGGCACCGCTCCACAGCGACGTTCCATCGATCGTCGCCCAGCGGTCGGTGTGATCGTTTGTCTACGTACGACGGTGGGGCGACGGGCGTTGTGCAAGCCCGTCATCCCCACGCGTACGTTCGTCGCCGATGTTCCCTCTAGCGAAGTCCCGCGAAGAGGTCTGTTTCCGGAAGCTGCATCTCGACGTGTGACTTCACCAGTTCGAAGTCCTCGGTCGGCCACGCTTTCTGTTGCAGTTCCATGGGTACCTGAAACCAGCTACCGTCGGGATCGACTTGAGTCGCATGTGCACGCAAGGCGTCGTCGCGGACCGAGAAGTATTCCGAGCATTCCACTTTGGTTGTAACGCGCAAGCCCTTGTCATTGGTCCAATCGCGATTGTTGAGCCAGTCTCCGTAAGGTGACTCGAGCCCTTCGGCGATCATGGCCTCGTGCAGGGCCGTCAGTCGCGCGCGGCCGAAAGACATGTTGTAGTACAACTTGGACGGTTGCCAGGCCTCCCCGAACTCGCGGTACCGATCCGGGTCGCCGGCGGCGTCGAACGCCTCCATGGTGATCTGGTGGGTTTTGATGTGGTCGGGGTGCGGGTAGCCGCCGTCTTCGTCATAGGTGGTGACCACGTGTGGCTTGAAGTGACGGATCAGTCGTATCAGTGGGGCTGCGGCAACCTCGAGGGGCTCCAGGTAAAAACAGTCCTCGGGCAGCTCGATGTCGGAGTCGGGCAACCACCCCTCGGGCAGGCCGGAGTCCACGAAACCCAGCCAGGCCTGCTTGACACCGAGAATTTCTCGGGCACGTTCCATCTCCTTGGCGCGGACTTGGGCGATGTCCCGCCACACCTCCGGGCGGTCCATCTTCTTGTTGAGCACACTGCCCCGTTCACCTCCGGTGCAAGTGGCTACGAGCACATCCACGCCCTCGTTCACATACCGGGCCATCGTGGCCGCACCCTTGCTCGACTCGTCGTCGGGGTGAGCGTGGACACACATCAAGCGCAGTTGCTCTGTCATACGTTGGTACCTTCTCAGTTAGGCCGGGTCACGGGTGACCCGGTCGGAGACCGACGGTTGTCGTAAACAACCGTCTGACAGAATCGATTCTTCCCAAACGGTACGACGAGTCAGAAAGAACAGGCGGTGAACATGAGCGAGATGCGCGACACCATCGGGCAGTTTCCGCCGGGCCGCTATGGCCGTCGTCGTGCCGGTGCCGACGCTCGCACACCCATGCGGCGAACTTCGAAGTGGCTCACCGGTGTGGCGGCGGTCGTCGTCGTCCTCGCCGGGTTCGCGATTTCCTACAAGCTGTACGATCAGTACGGTGACCGTGACTATCACGGCCAGGTCCTGGCCTTCGCCACCGCGGATGAATCGGTGTCCATCACCTTCGAGGTGTTTAAGCCGGCCGGAGAATCGGCCGTCTGCCGAGTTCGAGCCAGGTCGGCAGACGGCGCAGAAGTGGGAATGGCACTCGTCGCCGTCAATGCCACGGAATCTCACGTCACCGTCGATTACGTGCTTCAAACGCGAGAGCGCCCGGTAACCGGCGAATTGCAACGCTGCTTCGCAGCGACGTAACCGGTTAAAGGTTTTCTCCAAGCGGCATACCCAAAAAACCGTGTTACACGGTGGGGTTGCCGCACACCATTAAATCCGTAACAACACTTCCGTCCGGGAGGATGCGATCGTGTCTCAGAACAACTCCACCGGAGCGTGGCTGTCACAAGAAGCCCACGACCGGCTTTCCGCCGAACTGGCCGAACTGATCGCTGCACGTCCGGCCATGGCCGCTGAGATCAACGCCCGTCGCGAGGAAGGTGACCTCAGAGAGAACGGCGGTTATCACGCCGCCAAGGAGGAGCAGGGCAAGATGGAGGCCCGCATCCGGTATCTCGAGGACTTTCTCCGAACCGCGCAGGTCGGCGAGGCCCCGTCAACCCGCGAAGTCGCCGCAGGGAGTGTTGTCACGATCGCCTTTGACGACGATCCCGATGACAGTCAGACGTTCCTGCTCGGCTCGCGTGAAATGTCGTCCACGACCGACTTGACCGTCTACAGTCCTGAGTCCGCGTTGGGTGCGGCGATTCTGGGTCATGCCGAAGGCGACACCGTCACCTACGAGGCACCTTCCGGGGCCTCCATGAAGGTAAAGATCCTCAAGCTCGAGCAGTTTGAAGGCTAAGAAGTCGTTTTTGGTCCGCTGTTCCGTCGTACGGGACTCGGGTTCCGCCGGGCGCATGCACATGCGCGGGTGGAGACTCACGATGAACAGGGGTCAAAGACGCCCTTCGATACGAGTGCCGTCGCGGCGTCGATCGACGCCGCGACCATACTTACGGCATGCGTCGCTCGTGTCGTCTCCGGCGGGCATGGCTCTGGTGAGGCCGACAACGTGACCGATCGACGTTGCGTGTCCGTCGCCGTCGGCGGTGTTTGTCGGGAAAGAGTCGAAGCACGGGAAACGTTGGTGCCTCCACGCGTGCCGATTGCCGGCCTCTCCACACCGTCGCCTCTCGGATAACAGTCGACTTTCCACAGTTTTTTAGGCTTAAAAGGACAACGCTTGACGACCCGGGGGTCGTTGCGCGCGCGTCCCGTTCCTCGTTCTTTGAACGTTCATCGTGGTAGGAACGTGCTGGGAGCGGACGAGAACCGTGGTGCGCCCACACCGGGCCTCCCCGTTGGTTCATCTGGCATGATCGCGACCATGACGCGACTGGTCACCCTTGACGACGTGAAACGTGCCGGCGACGAACTCGCCGGCATCGTGCGAAACACTCCGCTGGAACCGTCACGTGGCCTTTCGTCACCGGCCGGGCCGGTTTATTACAAATGTGAGAACGTCCAACGCGCCGGGGCCTACAAGGTCCGGGGGGCATACGTGCGCCTGTGCCGATTGACCGATGCCGAACGTCGTCGCGGTGTCGTGGCGGCCAGCGCAGGCAACCATGCTCAGGGTGTCGCTGTGGCTGCCGCGGCGTTGGGCGTCACCGCGAAGGTGTTCATGCCCGCGGGCGCTCCGTTGCCCAAAGTCGCCGCGACCCGTGGTTACGGTGCCGACGTCGAACTGGTAGGCGCCTCGGTCGAGGACAGCCTCAGCGCAGCAGCCGAGTTCGCAGACCGCACGGGGGCCGTCTTCATCCACCCCTTCGACCACCCCGACGTCATCGCCGGGCAGGGCACGGTGGCGTTGGAGATACTTCGCCAGTGCCCGGAGGTGAAAACCATCATTGCCGGAGTCGGTGGCGGTGGCCTGATATCGGGAATCGGGGTGGTGGCCAAGGCCATGCGGCCCGATGTGCGTGTCATCGGTGTTCAGGCGGCCGGCTCGGCGACCTTTCCCGCATCGTTGAAAGCCGACGAACCGATGGAACTGGCGCGGGCGGAAACAATCGCCGACGGCATCCGCGTCTCCAGACCCGGACGGGTCACCTTCGCCCATGTGCGTGAACTCGTCGACGACGTCGTCACGGTCACCGAGGAGGAGATATCTCAGGCCGTCCTGTTGCTGTTGGAACGTAACAAGCTGCTGGTCGAGCCGGCGGGAGCCGTCGGTGTGGCGGCGCTGATGAGTAAGACCGTCGACGTCGAGTACCCCGCGGTCGCGGTCCTGTCAGGAGGCAACATCGACCCGTTGTTGTTGCTGCGGCTCATCGAACACGGCTTGTCGGCGTCCGGCCGGTTCCTGCGCTTTACGGTCCGGTGCGCCGATCGTCCCGGCGTCCTGGCCTCCATGCTCGGGTTGATCGCCGAGCGGGGAGGCAACATCATCGACGTCATGCACCAGCGTTACGACGCCCGGCTGGGGCTGGGCGAGGTGTCGGTGGCGCTCTCGGTGGAGACACGCGGTGAAAGCCACGCCCAGCACCTGATGGGTGCACTTCGCGACGCCGGATACCACCTCGCGTTTTAGCGGCCGCCGTCGTCACCGACCGCTTCCGTGGGCGATCGGCCGTGGACGTCCCACGGTAACGCCGTTGTGTTGCACGACATAGGCTCTTTGCGTGGCGAAACCATTGGATGAAGTTGTGGAAACCGGTTGGGCCAAGGCGTTGGAGCCGGTTGCCGATCAGATAACCGCGATGGGGGATTTTCTTCGCAAGGAGGTGGCGGAGGGGCGGACCTACCTGCCTGCGGGCGAAAACGTGTTGCGTGCGTTCACGTTGCCGTTCGACGAGGTCAAGGTGCTGCTCGTTGGGCAGGACCCTTATCCGACACCGGGCCATGCGGTAGGGCTGAGTTTCTCGGTGGCGCCGGATGTGCGCCCGGTACCGGCGAGCCTGCGCAACATCTTCAAGGAGTACGTGAGCGACCTGGGGTACGAACAGCCCGGGAACGGGGATTTGACCCCGTGGACCGAACAGGGGGTCCTGTTGCTCAACCGTGCGTTGACCACCGCGCCCGGAAGCCCCGGTGCCCACCGTCGTAAAGGGTGGGAGAAGGTCACGGAACAGGCGATTCGTGCCTTGGCGGAACGTGGTCGCCCCATGGTGGCGATCCTGTGGGGGCGCGACGCGCGTAACCTCAAACCGCTGTTGGACCCTGTCCCGTGTATCGAATCGGCGCACCCGAGCCCGTTGTCGGCTCGTAACGGTTTCTTCGGTTCTGCGCCGTTCAGCCGCGCCAACGAGCTGCTGGTCTCACAGGGCGCAGAACCGATCGATTGGCGTCTTCCGTAGTCGACGCTGCGCGTGGACGACCGGCCGCGGCACCACTACGGCGGCGCGCCGGGTAGCGTGGAAGCGTGATTGAAATTCTGGCCGAAGGCGTCAACAATTTCGGTAACACCCGTGGCGGTGCGTTGGCGGGCCCGACCGGGCTGTTCATCATCGTTTCGTTGGCCGTCTTTCTCGTTTTCCTGATCCGGGGCATGAATAAACGGATCCGACGTCTCCCCGCGGAGTTTCCCCGGCAATCGGACGTCTCCGCGAACGAATCCGGAGCCGACAAACAGGGCTGATCCCTCAAACGAACCTGGCCCGAGCCGTCTACCCGTACGGGTAGACGGCTCGGTGTGTATATGGCCGGTTGTGTCCGGTTCGACGATTGGCGCGAGCAAGCAAGCCACTTGTACTATGGCCCTGGCCGGAAACAAATGTAATGCTGTAAGTGTCGCTACGGCATTGCAAACGAATCGGTCCCGCCACAGCCAACAGGAGGAACGGATGCACCAGAGGGACACCACCGGTAGTTGGCGGTACGCCGATGTTCCCTATGCCGACGACGCCGCCGCGTGGATCGCAGCGCGGGTGCCCGACGAATGGTTCAAAGCCGTTCCGGAGGTTTCGGCAGACCGAGACGAACTGATCATCATCGGGCCCCTTGAGGAACCCGTTCACGAAACCGATGCCACCGACGCCGACAGAGCCGCCGCAGAAGAGGCGGTCATCAGTCGGTTCCGGGAGCAGACTCGAGATCAACGGGTGCGGATCTCTCAGCAGATCCAGCACCGCTATCAGCGACGCGCCAGTTGGGGCGCGTCCTGTGGCACAACCCGCATTGTCTTTACGCACCAGACGATTCCGGTGATGTCGCGGCTGCGACAGCCGGAACGCCGTGTTTTGGACACCCTTGTCGACTCGGGTGTCGCACGTTCACGGTCTGATGCGCTGGCGTGGTGTGTCCGGCTGGTGGGCGAACACGCCGACTCCTGGCTTGCCGAACTTCGATCGGCGATGTCGGGTGTCGACGAACTGCGCCGTCAAGGGCCGAACATCACTTAGAAGTCGTCCGTGCATCCGCTCGGGTGACGCCTCACGAGGCGAAAGAAGGTCCTGCAAACCTGTGTGGTGTGCAAGACCTTCGGTAACGTCACGAGCTGTCATCCGACACCGCGCAACAACAGCGGATGCGAAGGCGGCTTCGCCAAGGTGGCAACACCGAACTCGGTGCGCCGTCCTTGCGCTTGGAGGGGAGCGCGAGGACGGCGCATGTTCTGTCCGGTGTGACGCGTTCTGCTCATGTGTGCGCGTTAATGCGTGAAGTTGTGCTACTTTTCGCGCAAAGCTGCGCGTGCGCACAGGGGGCCGTTGCATCGCAGGCATTTGGATGGGTTTACGGGGGTTTGTCGCCCCGTTGCCACTGAACGCGGGCTTACCCTGGCGGCAGTTACGACATCGCGGTGAACATCAGTCCGCGAAAAGTCGGCCGTCGTTAAAAAGGAGCGAAACGCATGACCGCACCGGTCGCCATTCCGGGCCTGGACGCCACAGCCACCACCCATGCCCGACTGCGTAACTGGGTCGCCGACATGGCCGCATTGACCAACCCCGACCGCGTCGTATGGTGCGACGGTTCCGATGAGGAATGGCGTCGACTCACCGACGAGCTGGTCGACGCCGGCACCTTGGTGCGGCTGAACGAAGAGCGCAAACCGAACTCCTTCTGGGCGCGGACGGACCCGTCCGACGTCGCCCGCGTCGAAGAACGCACCTTCATTTGTTCGGAGTCGGAAGACGACGCCGGGCCCACCAACAACTGGATGGCCCCGGAACAGATGAAAAGCATCATGAGCAACCTGTACCGCGGATGCATGCGGGGCAGGACGATGTACGTCATCCCGTTCTGCATGGGACCGTTGACCGCAGAGAAGCCCATGTTCGGGGTCGAGATCACCGACTCCGCCTACGTGGTGGCCAGTATGCGGATCATGGCGCGCATGGGGACCCATGTCCTGGAGGCCATGGGCGACGACGCCGACTTCGTTCCCGCCATGCACTCGATCGGTGCGCCGTTGGAGCCGGGCGAGGCCGATGTCGCCTGGCCGTGCAGCCAGACGAAGTACATTTCGCATTTCCCCGAGACCCGGGAGATCTGGTCGTACGGGTCCGGCTACGGCGGCAACTCCCTCCTGGGCAAGAAGTGCTTCTCGCTGCGCATCGGTTCGGCCATGGGGCGCGACGAGGGCTGGATGGCCGAGCACATGCTCATCCTGCGCCTGACCAGTCCGGAAGGGAAGGTTTACCACATCACGGGTGCCTTCCCCAGCGCATGCGGGAAGACCAACCTCGCGATGCTCGAACCGACCATCCCGGGCTGGAAGGTCGAAACGTTGGGTGACGACATCGCCTGGATGCGTTTCGGTGAGGACGGCCGACTTTACGCGGTCAACCCGGAGTACGGCCTGTTCGGCGTTGCACCGGGCACCGACCACAAGACCAACCCCAATGCGATGCGGACCATCGCCAAGGGCAATTCGCTGTTCACCAACGTCGCGTTGACCGACGACGGCGACGTGTGGTGGGAAGGCATGGGAGAGCCGCCGGCTCACCTGACCGACTGGAAGGGCCGTGACTGGACGCCCGACTCGACCGAGCCGTCGTCCCACCCCAACAGCCGGTTCTGCACACCCATCAAACAGTGCCCCATCCTCGCCGACTCCTATGACGACCCGCAGGGTGTCCCGATCGACGCGATTCTGTTCGGTGGCCGTCGCGCAACGACCATCCCGCTGGTCAGCCAGTCCCGCGACTGGAACCACGGCGTCTTCCAGGGTGCAACGCTGTCCTCGGAGACGACGGCCGCGGCGGTCGGCAAGGTCGGCGTCGTGCGTCGTGACCCGATGGCGATGCTGCCGTTCATCGGCTACCACGGGGGTGACTACTTCCGTCACTGGATCAACATGGGCAAGGGGCAGGACGGTGAAGGCGCCTCCGACAAGATGCCGGCGATCTTCTACGTCAACTGGTTCCGCCGTGGCGACGACGGCCGGTTCCTGTGGCCGGGATTCGGCGAGAACAGCCGTGTCCTGAAGTGGGTCGTCGAACGCCTGGAGGGCACGGCCGAGGCCGTGGAGACACCGGTCGGTTTCGTGCCGACGCCTGAAGCGTTGGACGTGGAGGGACTGGACCTTTCACCGGAGGACCTGAGGGCGGCGCTTGAGGTCAAGGGCGGCGAATGGCAGGCGGAGATCCCGCTTATCACCGAGTGGTTCGAGAAGTTCGGATCCAAGCTGCCCGGCGTCCTGTGGGCCGAATTGGACGCTCTGAAGGCTCGCCTGGGTGAGGCGAACGGCTAGACAACGGTCGATGGGCGCGTGTGTAGGTATGCTGCGCACGCGCCCATTCGCGTGTGTCCGGTCGCGTCACCACCGCCCGACAAGATCACCGGTATAGGACTAGGCTTGCCTGTCGTGATAGTGCGTAATCTGTTGTACCGGTTGTACGAGAAACGGCTGGTGAGGAAGCTTGCCGGCAAACCGGTACCGGCTCATGTCGGCGTGATGGTCGACGGCAATCGCCGATGGGCCAGAGAAATGGGCTTTGTCAATCCCAATGACGGTCATCGTGAAGGCGCCGAGCACATAAAGCGGTTGTTGCGTTGGTGTGACGATGCCGGTGTGCGCCATGTCACGATTTTCCTGCTGTCGACGGAGAACATGACCCGTCCGGCCGCCGAGCTGAACCCGTTGCTTCAGATCATTCAGGATCTGGCCGCCGAGTTGGCCGCAACCGATCAGCCGTGGCGGCTTCGCACGATCGGGGCCCTCGACCTGCTTCCGTCCCACCACGCGGCGGCGATCAAGAAGGCTGCCGAAAGCACGGGGGACCGCAAGGATGCGCTCGTGGTCAACCTGGCCATCTGCTACGGAGGACATCGGGAGATCACCGATGCGGTCCGTGCCCTCCTCCACGAATACGATCGCGAAGGACGCGACCTCACCGACGTCGCCGACACCCTCGAAGCCGAAGACATCGCCAAGCACCTGTACCTCAACGATCAGCCCGCGCCCGATCTGTTGATTAGGACCAGCGGAGAGCAGCGTCTGTCCGGTTTCCTCCTGTGGCAGTCCGCCTACTCGGAGTTCTATTTCTGCGATCTCAACTGGCCGGAGTTTCGCAGAGTGGACTTTCTGCGAGCGCTGCGTTCCTATGCCAACCGTCAACGACGTTACGGAGCGTGACTCGTTGCGCGCGTGATGATCGCGCATGGAGGCGCCTCCCCTACGCTGCGTTACCGTCGTTCTATGGTCCATAAGGTTCGGTTGCAGCCGATTTCCTCACCACACACGTCACAGTGACCACACGATGTGGTCCTTACCGGTCGTTTCGGCTCGGCACTTCGTCGCCGAGCCTTGTCGCAGGCCATGGTCGCTGTCAGGCTTTGGCGCCGACGCCCTCCGGCGGTCGAACCCCGTGACGAAATGGACCGACAGTGACGACCGACAAGCCGCATCCGCCGACCACGACTCGAGGGTCGGCCATGCGCCTCCTCCTGATGTCGATGTTCGTGTTTACCGTTGCCGCCGGCGTCTGGGTGGGAATCAGCAGCCAGGACTCCACCGCACCCGACGCCGCCGCGCCTCAGTCCACGGCCGGCGAACGGCGGATGGACGAGACGACCACCCGGGACAACGATCGCAAGACCGAGGAACCGCCCCCCGAGGTGGACTTCGACGCCCTCGCGGACGAACTCGTGGGCGAGGAGATCGAGGAGGAGCCGGAACCCGCCCCAGGCTGCGGCGATTACACCGGTAACCGACGTATCGCCTGCGATCTGCTCCCCGAACACGGTTTCGACTCCGGCCAGATGTCGTGTCTGTCGACGTTGTGGGAACGCGAAAGCGGCTGGAACGAGAAGGCCGAAAACCCCGGTTCGGGTGCATACGGAATTCCTCAGGCGCTGCCGGGCAACAAAATGGCGTCCGCCGGTGACGACTGGCAGTCCAACCCCGCCACTCAGATCCGGTGGGGACTCGATTACATTTCGGGCCGGTACGGGACACCTTGCGGTGCATGGAGCTTCTTCCAGGCGAACAACTGGTACTGAAGCGGCCCCGGTGCTCGACATGCCCGAGTGGGCGGCGAACGAAATCATCCGTACGGTGCACCCACCCCCGCCCCGAAGGGGGGACTCGTCCGGCGGCAAACAACGTACCGAGGTCCGAAACGACCAAAATGCGACACCGAATGTCACCGGTTTCGGGTTAGGTTGTGAGCGTGACGGGACAACCGTCCCGCCACAGTCACCCGGTGGGAGGCGCCATGTCGATGCGCACGTATGTTCTTGACACCTCTGTCCTGCTGTCCGACCCCGCGGCATTCAGTAGATTCGATGAACACACGGTTGTCATACCCCTGGTCGTGATCTCTGAACTGGAGGGGAAACGCCACCACCCGGAACTGGGTTGGTTTGCCAGACACTCCCTGCGGCTGCTCGACGAGCTGCGGACCAAACACGGTCGGCTCGACCAGCCGTTGCCGGTCAACGATGCCGGTGGACAGATTTACGTCGAGCTCAACCACACCGACCCGTCACATCTGCCCGCCGGTTTCCAGGCCGACGGCAATGACGCCCGCATCCTATCCGTCGCTTGGAATCTGGCCAGTGGCGGAGCCGACGTCAGCCTCGTCACCAAGGACATGCCGCTGCGAGTCAAGGCGGCCGCCGTGGGGTTGAGGTCTGAAGAGTACCGCCACGGTCAGGCACTCGACCCCACCTGGACGGGCATGGAGGCGGTGGGAATCAACGATGCGGAAATGTCCGAACTGTATGCGGAACAGCGGATATCGCTCGACGCCGCAGCCGAATTGCCGTGCCACACGGGTCTGGTCATCAGTACGGCAAACGGTTCGGCACTGGGCCGCGTCACGCCCGACAAGCAGGTGCAGTTGGTGCGCAGTGACGCCGAGGCGTTCGGCATCCGTGGCAGATCCGCGGAGCAACGTGTCGCGTTGGACCTGCTGCTCGACCCCGAGGTGGGCATCGTCTCGCTGGGCGGGCGAGCGGGCACCGGTAAGTCCGCACTGGCCCTGTGCGCCGGACTTGAGCAGGTTTTGGAACGTCAACTGCATAAAAAGGTCATGGTGTTTCGGCCGATTTACGCGGTCGGTGGTCAGGACCTGGGCTACCTGCCCGGTTCGGAGGCGGAGAAGATGTCTCCGTGGGCGCAGGCCGTGTTCGACACGCTCGGTGCCGTCAGCGGCGACAACGTCATCAACGAGGTGATGGAGCGCGGCATGCTCGAGGTCCTGCCGCTCACCCATATCCGAGGACGTTCACTGCACGACGCGTTTGTTGTCGTCGACGAGGCGCAATCACTGGAACGCGGCGTCCTGTTGACGGTCCTTTCACGGATCGGCACCGGGTCGCGAGTGGTGCTGACCCACGACGTTGCGCAGCGGGACAACCTGCGTGTGGGACGGCACGACGGCATCAGCGCCGTCATCGATGCCCTTAAAGGGCACCCGCTGTTCGCTCACGTGACGCTCACTCGGTCCGAACGATCACCGATAGCCGAAATGGTCACCGACCTACTGGAGGACCTCGGATGATCCGTCCGTCGATGTTCATCCGAACGGTTGATTTCCCGGTGTGGAACCAAGGCCGGATGAAACGCCCATAGGGATCGTATGTGGACACGATCCGGTCGATGACCTGCGGGGTGACGACGATATCGTGACCGACGACGCACGTGAGCGCCGTCGACCGAATTGCTCAAGCCGAAGTGTTTTGGCAATCTGGTCGACGGCGAACCTCACGTCGCCTGATCCCGTTGCCTACGAAAGGTCTGCCGCACGTGGTTCCCCTGTTGACCAGGATGGCATGTCGCGCCTTCGCCGTACTCCTGCTGATCGCCGGAGTCGGTTTCGGAATTCACATCGGGCTGGCCCCGGATGAAGAAGTTCAAGACCCCCGGTTGGCGGCGGAAGAAGATCTTCGAGCCGCCGACGCACAACAGCAGACCACACGCGACTGGCATCGCGAGTATGCACAGACGGCCGCGGACAACAACGCCGAGGCCAAGGCCGAAAGCATCGCCGAGGTCGCCAGCGACCAGGCCAAGGCACTCGACGACACCTACGCCGACATTCTGGCGGAGGAGGAGGCCGAGGAGGAGCAGGAGTCCGGACCGGTCGATTTGGGGCCCGTCCCCGCCGACTGTGAAGGCTACTCCGGAAACAAGGGGGCCGGGTGCGCCCGTCTCCTCGACCACGGTTTCGGCCTGGACCAGATGCCGTGCTTGGAAAGTTTGTGGGACAAGGAAAGCGGCTGGAACGAACGGGCGCACAACCCCAGTTCCGGTGCCTACGGAATCCCACAGGCCCTGCCGGGTGAAAAGATGGCAACTGCCGGGGACGACTGGCAGTACAACCCCAATACGCAGATCAGCTGGGGGCTGAGCTACATCTCCGGACGTTACGGAACCCCCTGTGACGCCTGGGCGTACTCACAAGCCAACGGTTTTTACTGATCCGCCGCGTTGAAGCCGGGCCCGCTGTACGGTGGGCCCGGCTTCGCGCTATGCGGGAGCCGGTGCGCCGTCGAAGTCCACGAGCGAGTAGTTGCGCAGCTTGGACAGCTGGTGGTAAGAGTCGATGACCCGTGTCGTCCCCGACTTCGACCGCATCACGATCGATTGGGTGTAGGCACCGCCGTGCTGGTACCGGACACCTCGCAGAAGATCTCCGGAGGTCACACCGGTGGCGCAGAAGAACATGTTCTGCCCACTGACGAGATCCGACGTGGTCAACACCTGATCCACGTCGTGCCCAGCTTGGATCGCACGATCACGTTCGGCTTCGTCGCGAGGCCACAGCCGTGCCTGGATGGCTCCACCCAGGCAGGTGAGCGCGACCGCACTGATGATGCCTTCGGGAGTGCCGCCGATGCCCATGAGGACGTCGATGTCACTGGAGTCGCGGGCGGCGTAGATCGCGCCGGCGACGTCACCGTCGGAAATGAATCGAATCCGGGCACCGGCGTCTCTGATGTCTTTGACCAGTTCGGTGTGGCGGGGGCGATCCAGCACGCAGACGGTGATGTCACCGATGGAACTCCCCTTGGCCGCGGCGATGCGCCGTAGGTTCTCTTTCACCGGCGCACTGATGTCGATGACATCGGCGGCTTCGGGTCCCACCGCCAGCTTGTCCATGTAGAAGACCGCCGACGGGTCGAACATGGCGCCGCGTTCGGCGACCGCCAACACCGCCAAGGCGTTGGGCATGCCCTTGGACATGAGTGTGGTGCCGTCAATGGGGTCGACGGCCACGTCGACGCCGGGGCCGGTTCCGTCTCCGACCGACTCACCGTTGTACAACATCGGGGCCTGATCTTTTTCGCCTTCACCGATGACGACGGTGCCACGCATTTGAATCGAGTTGATGAGCTGTCGCATGGCGTCGACGGCGGCCTGGTCTCCGCTGTCCTTGTCGCCGCGGCCCACCCAGCGCCCGGCGGCCATCGCCGCTGCTTCGGTGACTCTCACCAGGTCCAAACCGAGGTTCCGGTCGAGTTCTTCGGTGTGACGTGGAGACATGCCCCGCCCTCTCGTCGTTGTGATGGGTCTTCATTTTGACTCCCCCTCCGCGCGCCGCGCGCGCCAAGGACCCGGTTGTAGACCGGCCGCACATTCCCGAAGCATCGGCGGTGATCCGTGCCCGCCGGGCGGACGGGTGGAAGTGGTGCCTGAGCGGTCTTTCCACCACCCGTCGAATCATGGCCACAGCCTAGTACGCCCCCTTGTGGTGAAGGGACGGCGTTTCCCCCGGCAGCCGACGCACGAGGTCGCCCGCGAGCCGAAACGGTGCACCGCATCTCACTGTTTTACGGGGTGGCGGCGGCCCGGTCGGGCGGGTCGGCGAAAATGGCACCATGAGCACCTCCGAGGAAGCGGCGAGGCCCGTCGCCAGTGGGCGACAGGATCGCCGGCCACGCGACATGGTCCTGTCCCTTGCCGTGTTGCTGTTGCCGATCGGGGCGTTTTTCCTGTTCTGGAATTTCTTGACGTCCGATCAACCGGTCAGTGAGATCGATCCGTCCTCCGCGTATATGCAGGCCGAGGGGATGGGCATGACCGTGTCACCGCCGAGCGGGTTGTCGGAGGAGTGGCGGCCGTTGAGCAGCGCGGTCAATGAGGAAGAGGGAGCTGTGACCCTCCGCGTCGGCTACTACACTCCGTCGGCCGGGGGTATGCAGTTCATAGCCAGTCAGAGCGACCCGGTGGACCTGCTTGAAAACGAGTTGGGGACCGCGCCACGGCCTGAGGGCGAATTGACCGTGGGGAGCCTCAGTTGGCAGACGTACGTGACCGTGGGGGGGAATTCGGCCCTCGTGTACTCGACCGAGTCGGTCACGTTGATCGTTCACGGTGACGGGCCCCCCGATGAACTGGTGGAGTTTGCGGAGGCGCTTACTCCGTAAGCATGGTCTCGCGACGTGCTCGCGGGAGGAGTGTGTCGCACTGCCATAGGCACGGTCTCGGCGTGCTTGGAGGCCGTGAGGGTCGGTCGGGCGCGATGAGGAAGTCGGCGACGGGGCTTGGCGGGGAACTGTGTTTTCTTCGGCTGATGGCGCCCGGCCGATATTTTTGGCGTCCGATGAACGAGTGGAACTCGTGTTTTTGAGACGTTCATGGATTTTTTGTTGTCGGGCGGTTTAGCGTCTCGTGCCGTGTTCGGGCGATGTGACCGCTCGTGAACGAGCAGCTGTGTCCAACGAGGTCCGAAGCGCCACACGTCTATTCGGTTTAGTTATATATGTCGAAACAGCGATTATGGGCATGGATCTGTATTCGCCTGTGTCCCAATCAAAGTAGGTCGTAGTCGATACGATTTTGTGATCTAGCACACTCCCAATGCGGGGCGGATTCTTGTATGTTCATGCCCACGAGACGCAGGTCACCTTCGTCCGGGAGAGGTGGGAATGGTCGCGACGGAAACCGATGACGGGCATGTGACGGCCCGGCGACGACGCAGCTTCGGCGGTTGGGTTCGTTTCGGACTCTGGTGCCTTGTCTGGGGCGCTACCGCCGTGATCCTGCTCCCCGTGCTCGACCTGGGGTGGATCAGCGCCGTCACCATCGCGACATTCATCGCGTCAATGACCTGTTACTGGGGCGCCTACATCACCAAACGCGTCGCCCGGTCCGTGTTGGCCATCGGTATCGTCGCGTCCGCGGTCTTTTTCATGGTCAGACTGCTGCCGGGCAACCCGGTCGACGTGGCGATCGCCCGCCTCACCGCCGAAGGCGTCCCCTACGAACAGGCCGCAGCCCAAGCCGCGGCCTTTTACAGCTTCGACGCGAGCGCGCCTCTGTGGCAGCAGTACCTCGAATACATGTGGGCCCTGCTCAACGGTGACTTCGGTACGACACTGACCCACGTCCCCGTCCTGGAGAAGATCGGCCATCACCTGCCATGGACGCTGTTCAGCGTCGGCATCGCCTTGATCATCTCGGTCTCGATCGGGCTGTTCCTCGGCATGGTCATGGCCTACCGCCGCGGCGGAGCCATCGACCACACCATCTCGGCCGTCGGGTCCGCTCTGCACGCCATCCCGAATTATCTGATGGCACTCATGATCGTTGTCGTCGGTGGTGTTCAACTCAAACTGTTCACCCTCGCCGACATCCGTGGCACATACACCGCCGGGCAGACACCGGGTCTGACCATGGAGTTCATTCAGGACGCGCTCTATCACGCCACCCTTCCCGTGCTCGCGTATGTGCTGACGACCGTCGGCACCTGGGCGCTGATCATGAAGGCGTCGACCACGCAGGCGTTGGGAGAGGACTACGTCATGGTGGCCCGCGCACGTGGCCTCAGCGGCGGTCGAATCGGGACGATGTATGTGGGGCGAAACGCCGTACTGCCGTTGGTGGCTCAAATCGCCACCCAAGCCGGGTTCGTGGTCGGTGGTGCCATCTTCGTCGAGATCATCTTCGCCTACAACGGCGTCGGCTACGCGCTGTACAGCGCCCTCAACGACCGTGACTACGCCCTGATCCAGGGGCTACTGCTGGTCATCACCATCACCGTGGTGTTCGCCAACCTGATAGCCGACCTGAGTTATGGACTGCTCGATCCACGCATCCGCACCGTCGGGGACAAGGAGGATTCGTAATGTCCACCCTGACACCGAGTCCCGGCGTGCCCCGGCACGGCATCCTCTACCGGTTGACCAGAAACAAGGTCGGCGTCGCCGGTTTCATCATCGTCGGTGCCATCGTCGTGATGACCGTCGTCGCGCCCCTGCTGCTGAGCACGACGGTGCCCTCCGACGCGCAGAACACCTGGAGCGGTCCGTCTACCGAACATTGGCTGGGCACGGACAACACAGGCAAGGATGTTCTCCACCAGATGCTGGTCGGAGGCGGAACCGTCCTGTTCGTCGGACTGGTGGCAGCGGGCATCACGACCGTCATCGCAGTGGTTCTCGGCTCCCTGGCGGCATATCTGCGCGGGCCGATCGACACCTTTCTCCTGCAGGTGACCGACATCGTCATGACGATCCCCCAGATCGTCCTGCTCGCCGTGTTGGGCGCGTTCTTCCAATTGACGTCGCCGACGGTTTTGGCCGTCCTCATCGGTTGCCTGTCCTGGCCGATCCTGATGCGGTCGATACGTGCGCAGGTGCTGTCGTTGAAGGAACGCGAATTCGTCGAGGCGGCGAAGCTGCTTGACCTGGGAACACCACGTATTGTCTTCGTCGAGATCGTGCCCAATATGGCCGGTTACATCCTGATCAACTTCATCATCGCCGTCACCAACGCGATTTACGCCCTGGTCGGCATGTACGTGCTTGGTTTGGCTCCTCTTGCCGGCGCCAACTGGGGGATCATGATCCGCAAGGCGTGGACGTACGGCGCCATGTCCCTTCCGGAGGGAACGCTGTACATGATGGCCCCGGTGGCCATGATCGCTCTGCTGCAGCTGGGCCTGATCATGTTGACCCGGTCGTTGGAGGAAGTCTTCAACCCGCGGCTGGCGGAAGGGTAGGCCACGATGTCACAGAACGATCCCATCTTGTCCGTACGCGATCTGCATATTGCTTATCGCACCGGTTCCGGCCGCACGGTCACGGCCGTCCGCGGGGTCGACTTCGACCTGTACCCGCAGCAGTCGCTGGCTCTGGTCGGTGAGTCCGGTTGCGGGAAAACGACACTCGGCTTGGGGCTGCTGCGGTTGCTTCCCAAGCTCGGCTATGTCTCGGGCGGCTCCATCTCCTACCGCGGCCCCACCGGAACGGTCACCGACGTGCTCGGATTGTCGGGCAGGTCGTTGCGACGGTGGCGGTGGAGCGAAGTGGCCATGGTCTTCCAGGGCGCGATGAACGCGTTCAACCCCGTTATGAAGATCATCGATCATTTCGCCGACACGATCAGAGCCCACCGCGTCGACGGCAAAAAAGCCTCCCGTAAGGAGATTCGCGACCGCGCGGCGACGGCATTGGAGTCGGTCCGCCTGGAACCGGACCGTGTTTTGTCGTCCTATCCACACGAACTGTCCGGCGGTATGAAGCAACGGATTCTTATCGCTTTGGCCCTACTGCTGGAACCGCAGGTGATCGTTCTCGATGAACCCACGACGGCGTTGGATCTGTTGACACAGCGAGCAATCGTGGACATGCTTCACGAACTCAGGCAGCGCCACGGGTTCGCGATGATCTTCGTATCGCACGATCTTCCGCTGGCATCGGAACTGGCCGACCGCGTCGCCACCATGTACGCGGGCCGCATCATCGAATCCGGCACCGTTCACGATGTGTTCACCCGGCCTCGTCACCCCTACTCGGTGGGGCTTATCAAGGCGGTGCCCCCGGTCCGTGCGGGAGCAGACGAGCCGATGTCGATTCCGGGTTCACCGCCCGACCTCGCCGCGCTTCCCACCGGCTGCGCGTTCCGCTCCCGATGCCCGTACGCCGACGATGAATGCGGGGAGATCGACCCCGAGCTTGAGCCGGTGATACAGCGCCCCGAAGGGTTGTCCCATGAAACGGCTTGTCTGCGTTGGCAGGAGGTCGGGCTCTCGAAACCGGCCGACCGGGAAGCGGTGAAGCAATGAGCGGACTCGATGTGGCGACAACCGACGACGTCTCCCCAGCGGTTCCGCCGCTTATCGCACTGCGCAACGTATCCCAGGTGTTCCACACGAAACGGGGCGACGTCCCCGCGGTGCAGGACGTGTCGTTGTCGGTCGGAGCCGGTGACGTGTTGTGCCTGGTGGGCGAATCAGGCTGCGGAAAAACCACGACCGCCCGCATGGCCGCCGGGCTGGCCACACCGACCGCGGGAGCAGTCGAGTTCGAAGGGGTCGATCTCGGAGCCATGGACTCCGCACAACGACGCCGTTTTCGGACATCGGTGCAGTACGTGCACCAGGACCCCTACGCATCTCTCAATCCGATCCGTTCCGTCTTCGGAACCCTGTCGGCGCCGTTGAAACGCCACGGTTTGGCGAAAAACAAGGCTGCGGCGTGGGAACAGGCCAAGGAGCTACTGGAACGCGTCGATTTGACACCGGCGGAGAACTTCCTCCCCAAGTTTCCCCATCAGCTGTCGGGAGGACAGCGGCAGCGGGTCGCCGTCGCTCGTTCTCTCAGTCTCAATCCACGCCTGATGATCGCCGACGAGGCGACGTCGATGCTCGACGTGTCCATTCGAGTCGGGGTTCTGCGGACGTTGACGAACCTGCGTACCGAGCTGGGTGTCGGTTTCGTTTTCATCACCCACGACCTGGCGATAGCCCGATACTTCGGCACCGGCGGAAAAATCGCGGTCATGTACCTGGGCCGTGTCGTCGAGTACGGCGACGCCCATGAGGTGATCGACAACCCGAAACATCCTTACACCAAGGCGCTCCTTGCCGCTGTTCCCGATATCGACCCCGACCGGCGACACGATCACGACCCCGGACTGCGCAGTGTGGACATACCCAGTTTGACCGATCTTCCGTCGGGTTGTTCGTTTCATCCGCGCTGCCCGGTATATCGCGAAGGCGACTGCGACACGACCCCACCGGTTCTAAGTGCCGTCGATTCACACCGAGAGGTGTCGTGTCACGTCGCGGCCGAACAGGCCCGAGACGAGACCGCGCGATGAACGCCTTGGCACACGCTGCGGTGCGAATATCGGCACTGGTGGTCGCGGGTTCGCTGTTGATGTTGGCGGCGACCGGCCCGGGCACCGCCGAACGGATCATCACGATCGTTTCGCTCACCGCCGGACTACTCGTGGCGGTGGCCACCATTGTCCTGTCCCGCTACGGCCGGCAGGCCCTCGCTCTGATTCGACGCGACAAAACCGACCGGTCATCGCGGCGAACGGTGTCTCCTCAGGAGGAACAATGAAAAACCCAGATTTCGACATCTCACGGCGCCGGCTGTTCCAGATGGTCGGCATCGGGGCCGTCGGAGTGGCGGGAGCGGGTACGTTGACCGCTTGTTCGCGCGCCGACGACTCGGTGCCGGAGGGGGAACGCGGCTCCTTCCACGGCGCCTACCCTTACGAACAGCCGCCCGACGGTCACTACAACATGTCCGGGGCGCCTTATGCCCCCGTGCCCCGGTTCATGCTGGAAGGTCCGTACCGTGACCTGATCGTGCTCCCATCGGCCTACTACTACTGGTCGGAAAAGAAATGGGAGTACATGCTGGCCGAATCGTCGGAGATCAACACCGACGACCAGACCTTCACCGTCAAGATCCGTGAGGGCTTGACTTGGAGCGACGGCGAACCGTTGACCTCCAAGGACTACATGACGTCTCACTGGCTCCAATGGATCCAGCGGGCCGCGTCGTGGTCGTCGATCGCCGAGATCGAGGCTCCCGACGAGA
This sequence comes from Candidatus Stackebrandtia excrementipullorum, assembly GCA_019113825.1. GTDB lineage: Bacteria > Actinomycetota > Actinomycetes > Mycobacteriales > Micromonosporaceae > Stackebrandtia > Stackebrandtia excrementipullorum. Next base: position 60,210 of record DXGR01000075.1, read on the forward strand.
CCACCTTCGTCGCCCACCTGAGCTCCCCGTCGGCCGTCATCGAGCGGTACATTCTCCGCGGCAACATCATCGCGTCACACGCCGCCGACGAGAACGGTGTGACCTACGGTGACTTCGCAGACGAGGCCGCCGCCCTGTTCGCCGACGGCAAGGACATGGACTCCGACGAGGGCAAGGACCTGGGAGGACGTCTTCAGGAGTTCCGACCCACCGGCCTGATCGTGTCGGGTCCGTTCACGATCGATCCCGACCGGATCACCGACACCGAAATGTCGTTGGTTCGTAACGACAAGGGCTTCAACGCCGATGTCGTCAAGTTCGACCGCATCGTCATCTACAACGGTGAGACCCCGTCGGTCGACCCGTTGGTGCAGGACGGTGCCGTCGACTACGCGACCCACGGTTTCTCACCGAGCCAGGAAAAGGCCTACCAGGAACTGGGCATGAAGATCCTGCGCGGCCCCAACTATTCGGGTCCGGCGTTGTTCCTGAACTTCAAGGGCTTGACCGAGTTCAACGACGTGCGGGCGCGTCGTGCGTTGGCCCACGCGATCAACCGTGCCGACAACGGAGCGGTGTCCCTGGGTGATTCGGGTGTCGCGGTCGAGTACATGGTCGGGTTCTCCGACGTGCAGGTTCCCGATTGGCTTGCGGCCGAGGACATCGACAAGCTCGACCGATACGAGTACGACCAGGACAAGGCGGCGTCGCTTCTGGAGGATGCAGGATGGACCAAGGACGGGGACACGTGGACGACTCCCGACGGTAAGGCGGCCGAGTATTCGATCAAGTACCCCGGCGATTACGCCGACTGGGCCGCTTCCGGTGACAACGCCGCCGAGCAGTTGTCGCTGTTCGGTATCAAGCTGACACCGAACCCGATCGACTTCGAGCAGTACACACAGGAGGTCGACACCGGGGAGTTCGAGTTTGCGATCAACGTGTGGGGCTCATCGCAGCACCCGCACCCGCACTTCGCGTTCGTTGCGGACCTCTTCACGCACAACACCCCGATCGCTCAGAACATCGGCGGTGACGGCATCGCCTTCGATCTGGAGGTCGACACCGACGCCTATGGCGAACTCGACCTCGAAAAGGTCGTCAACGCCGCCGGGCAGGGTCTCGACGAGGCGGAGCAGAAGGCGAACGTGACGATGGCCGCGGTCGCATTCAACGAGCTGCTGCCGATCATTCCGATGTTCGAACGGTACGGCAACAACCCGACCCAGGAGGGCGACGGTAAGCGGGTCAAGGCATTCCCGGCCGAGGACGACCCGATTCTGGAGAACGCCGCATACGCGGACAACCCGATCGTCATGTTGATGATCACAGGACAGTTGGAGCCGGGCGCCTGAAACCGGGTGCCCGTCTCGTTGCCTTCCCGGTTCGTAGGGGTGGTTCCGCGCCTTGCGAGGCGAGGCCCGTTCGAGACGTCACGGTGTGGCGGCGCTGTTACGGCGCCGCCACATCCTCGCGCTTGCCCGGTGGCTCAGGCTTCGATGTCCTGAGCCTTGGCCAGACGTTCCCGGGCGCCATCCAGTTTGGACTGGCATAGGTCGGCGAGTCGTTCGCCTCGCTCCCACAGGGCCAGGGACTCCTCGAGGCTGGCGCCGCCCACCTCCAGTTTCTCCACGACGGAGACCAGTTCGGCGCGGGCCTGCTCGTAGTCCAGCATGTCATCGGACATCGTCACTTCTCCTGTCGGCTTGGTTTCTCGGCCGGCTCACCGTCGGTGACCTGAACGCTCACCTGGCCGCGCGCCAACCGTAGTGTCAGCGGCTCGTTGACGTTGACCTCGTCGGCGGATCGAACGACCGCACCCTCACCGGTCTGAGCGATCGCGTAGCCGCGGTCCAATGTCGCCTGCGGCGACAACGCTCGCAACTGAGACCTCAGGTGGGTGTTGTCGCGATGGGCGTGGTCGAGGCGAGTGGCCAAGGCACGTCGCATCCGGGTCAGCAACTGCTCGACATCGGTTTGGCGTGTATCAACCATGACCTGCGGATGTGCCAGGCATGGCCGGGACCGCAGCGCGGCCAACCCCTGAGACTCGCGCTCCACCTTCTGCGTCAACGCCTGACGCAACCGGTGGCGGGCCTGATTGAGGCCGCGTTGTTCCTCTGCGAAGTCGGGGACCACCCGCTTCCCCGCATCGGTCGGTGTCGAGCATCGAAGGTCGGCGACGTAATCGAGCAACGGAGAATCCGGTTCGTGCCCGATCGCCGACACCACCGGCGTCGTGCACGCGAACACCGCCCGGCACAACGTCTCGTCCGAGAACGGAAGAAGGTCCTCGACGCTTCCGCCGCCTCGGGCAAGAATGATCACGTCGACGGAGTCGTCGTTGTCGAGCTCGGTCAGGGCTTCCAACATCCGGGTCACGGCGGTGGCCCCCTGCACCGGAACTTCGCGAACCTCAAAACGAGCCGACGGCAGCCGGGCGGTCGCATTCTCGATCACATCGCGCATCGCCGCGGAGTTTCGGCCCGTGATGAGTCCGATCCGGTGGGGAAGGAACGGCAACGGACGTTTGCGTTCGGCGGCGAACAGGCCTTCGGCGGCCAGTTGTTTTCTCAACCGTTCCAGCCGGGCCAACAGTTCACCCAGGCCGACCTGCCGAATTTGAGAGGCACGCAACGACAGGGTCCCGCGAGCCGCATACCAGTCGGGTTTGGCCTGCACGACGACCCGCGCCCCCTCGACGAGCGCGGGTTCGCAGGATTCGACGATGGAGCGGGTGGCGACAACGCTCACACTGATCTCGGCGGCGGCGTCACGAAGCGTCAAGAAGACGTACGCCGCGCCGGGGCGTTTGCTGAACTGAGTGATCTGGCCTTCGACCCACACAGACCCCAGTCGCGCGATCCAGTCGCCGATTTTTTGGCTGACTACACGCACAGGCCACGGCGACTCGGGACTGCTGCGTTGCGGCGGTGCTGTGCCGGTCGTCTGCTCAGACAAGGTCACTTCGCCAGACTACGCAACCCCTGTGACGGTGAAGCCTCTCACGGCAGCGCCCCCGTGCGAACGTCTATACGTACCATGGAACACATGTCTGAGCCCGCGAAGCGAGTCCTCTTGGCGAAACCTCGTGGTTACTGCGCCGGAGTCGATCGTGCTGTGATCACCGTCGAGAAGGCCCTCGAGCTGTACGGGGCCCCTGTTTACGTGCGTAAGCAGATCGTTCACAACAAACACGTCGTGTCGACCCTGGAGGCCAAGGGCGCAATCTTCGTGGAGGAGAACGACGAGGTGCCACCCGGCTCGATCGTCGTGTTCTCCGCGCACGGTGTGGCGCCCGAGGTGCACACGGAGGCCGCCGAACGGGGTTTGAAGGCCATTGACGCGACCTGCCCACTGGTGACGAAGGTTCACGCGGAGGCGCGACGCTTCGCCGCCGCGGACTACGACATTCTTCTCATCGGCCACGAAGGCCACGAGGAGGTCATCGGTACCACCGGTGAGGCGCCCGAACACATCAAACTCGTCGACGGCGCCGACGACGTGGACAAGCTTAAGGTCCGTGACCCGGAGAAGGTCGTCTGGTTGTCACAGACAACCCTGTCGGTGGACGAGACCATGGACACCGTCGACGCACTGAAGCAACGGTTCCCTCTTCTTCAAGCCCCGCCCAGCGACGACATCTGTTACGCGACGCAGAACCGTCAACAGGTGGTCAAGGAGATCGCCGCCGAGTGCGAGCTGCTGTTGGTCGTCGGCTCGACCAACTCGTCGAACTCGGTGCGTCTCGTCGAGGTCGCCCTGCAGGCAGGCGCCAACACGAGTTACCTCGTCGACTACGCCAGCGAAATCAAGGACGAATGGCTCGACGGTGTCACCACCGTCGGTGTGACGTCCGGTGCGTCGGTGCCCGACGATCTCGTGCAGGGCGTCATCGAACATCTCGCCGGTCACGGCTTCGGTGAGGTGTCGGAGATCGAGTCGGTCAAGGAGAAGCTGACGTTCTCGTTGCCTCGCGAACTCGTGAAGGACATGAAGGCGGCGGCCGCCGCCAAGTAGACGAACCGCTTACCGCCCGCGGCGGTCCTCCAACGACACGACGGACTCGCCGGCGGCGGCGCGCAGCGCCTCATGCTGCACCTGACGAGCGGTGATCTCGATCTGATCCGGTTCGGGAAGCCGCTCGCTTGCGACCCCGAGTTCGGCGAACTTGCGCGCGCTCACCATGACGCGCGACTCCAGGGAACCGATGGTGGAGTTGTACGCCGACACCGCCCCCGACAACGACGAGCCCAGTTTGGTCAGGTGCCCGCCCATGGTCGCGAGACGCCCGTACATCTCTTTACCGAGTGTGTGAACCTTGGCCGCCCCTTCGGCCAGCGCCTCCTGACGCCACACGTAGGCGATGGTGCGCAACATGGCGATCAGAGTCGCCGGCGTCGCCAGGACGATGTCGCGGGCGAACGCGTATTCCATCAGATTGGCGTCACGTGCGAGCGCGGCATCCAGAAACGCGTCGGCGGGAATGAACAACACCACGAACTCGGGTGTCGTGTCGAATGCCCGCCAGTACTCTTTTTTGGACAACTGGTCGACGTGAGCGCGAAGGTGTTTCGCGTGCAGGTCGAGCCGCCCGTTTCGCTCCGTTTCGTCCCTGATCTCCATGGCGTCGAGATAGGCCGAGAACGGGGCCTTCGAATCGACGACGACGGTTTTTCCTCCGGCCAGACGCACGACGAGATCGGGACGGAACTGTTTCCCGTCGACGGTCGCGGTCACCTGTTCGTCGAAGTCGCAGTGTTCGAGCATTCCGGCCGCCTCGACGATACGTCGCAGTTGGTGTTCGCCCCAACGTCCTCGTACCTGCGGAGCGCGTAGCGCGGAGACGAGGTGACCGGTTTGATCGCGCAGCTCCCGACTCGTCTCCGACGCCTGGGCCACTTGGGTGCGCAGTTCCGAATAGGCCGACAGCCGGTGCCGCTCCATCTCACCGACCTGGCGCTCGTATCGCCGAAGTGACTCACGTAGCGGATCGAGGAGTTCGTTGAGCGCCACCTTGGACTGTGAGGCCGCGTCGGCGTTGAGTGCCCGCAACGACCGTTCCAGTCGCTCCTCGTTCTCTTTTGCCGCCTCCCAACGGGCCGCCATGGTCGCGGCCTCTGTTCCCAGACGGGCCTGCGCGGCGTACCAGCCGGCTACGGCGCCGGCGACCAGACACAACAGAGCGATCAGCACATAGGCCATGCCCATCAGGTTACGGCTGTTTCTTCAGCGCCGCACGACACGCCGCGTCGTCATTCCCGCAACACCTGCACCATGTCGACCCGTGACGCCGCCACCGCAGGGAAGGCCCCACCGAGAAGCCCCGCAACGAGTCCGGCAGAACGTTCCTCCGGGCGCCCGGAGCGGAGACCAGGTGGAGCCCGGCGTCGGCTTGAAGCTCTGGACGTTGCCTCTGAGTAAAATGGCGTGCGTTACATGGCGAGTACACCCACCCGTCGCGTGCGCAGATCGTCGCAGTGGATGCAGGGTGCGCCACGTGGCCGTTGACGACCGTCGCCTACTGATTCTGAGCGGGGGCGAAGGTCCGGCGGTGGTTTCACAGGGCCGTCTCAGCTGGTGTCGCTACGGTTGAAGCATGTTGTGGATCATCCTGCTGGTCGGTGTCGCCGTGGTCGCCTTCCTGGTGCTTCAGGGGAAACAGAAGGCGGAGCAGCGTCTTGCCGATTCCCGGGAAGAGGCGCAACGTTGGTATGAGCGTCTCGGCGGACAGACCATGAATCTGGTTGCGGACTCCGACAACGTTGCTGCTCGTCAGGCTTTGGTCGATGCGGGCGAGCGGTATAACGCGGCCGGGTCGCAGCTGGAGCGGGCCACCACGACTCGGCAGTACGAGCTGGCCAAGGACACGGCCTTGGAGGGGCTGCACTATGTACGTGCCGCGCGTGAAGCCATGGGAATGGATCCCGGACCGCAGATGCCCGGTCTGTCCGGTCAGGAACGTGCGGGTGCCGTGAAGGAACCGATGTCGGTCGACGTCGAAGGTAAGCACTACACGGCCAGCCCTCATCCGAGCCAACAGAATGCGCACTACTACCCGGGTGGGATGGTCGCAGGACGCCCGGTTCCGGGCGGCTGGTATTCCGAACCGTGGTGGAAGGGCGCGCTTGTTGCCGGGGCGTGGGGGTTGGGGACGATGATGATCTTCAACGCTCTGATCATGCCCGGTTTCAGTAGCGGAGCGGTAGAGGGCGCGTACTCCGACGGCTACGCCGACGGATTCGATGACGCCGGTGGCGACGCCGGAGGAGGAGACGGCGGTGACTTCGGTGGTGACTTCGGCGGCGATTTCGGCGGCGATTTCGGTTTCTGACCGACCGACGTGTGATCGCGTTCGCTGAACGACCCGTTGACTCCGAGATGGTCGTGACCGGGGCGGGAGCCATGCCCGGTGTTGTCCTGTGTGGCTATCGTGTGCAACATGAACACGGAAACAGTGATCATTCTGGTGCTCGTCGGTGTTTTCATCGTCGGCGTGGCGGCGGCGACACGTGGCCGGCGAGGAAGCGGTGGCGGAGGAGGTCATGGCGGAGCCGACGCCGATTACGACTACTCCGATTCCGGTTGGGGCGGCGATTCGGGTGGCGGCGATTCGGGTGGTGGTGACGGCGGCGGCGGTGGCGGTGACTGACCTCCGGCCCCGGGCGGCTGACCGGTTCGATGCGCTTGGCGGCGTCACCGATATTCCAGGGCCGACGGCGTAGCGCCGACCCCGAAACATTCACCGGGCGGCAGGTGAGGGCTTGCGGTCCAGCCACAGTAGTGCGGCGATCAATGCGATCGTGCAACCGGTCCATCCCACGATGCCCGATGTCGCCATGTCCTCGCCGGATTTTCAGCACGAGCACGAGGGCTCCGGCGAAGACTTCGGCGAGATTCTGTCAACGGTTTTCGACGCGGACCGTTGCCCCGCGCTGGCAGAACTCGCCGGGTAGGCCGTTTTCGTCGGCCCTGTTCTGTCCGACGCGCGGTCGGTGGTGAGTTTCGGCCTGCGTCGGCTTGTCGACGGTGTCGTCGCGCACGTCGAAAAGAGTTCCGCCGGATATTGGCTCGGTCTTCGTAACATGACCGATACAGCCAGAAAGCCAAAAGGCTACGCGGATCAAGGAGCCGGTGGCAGTGTGGACGAAACTGATTGCGAAGGTATGGCCCGGTGCCGTGTTCAACGCGCCGGTGTCATCGGAGACCCTTCGGTTGGTGGAAAACCGGTTGGGGCAGCCCCTACCCGATGAGCTTGAGTCGTTGCTGCGTCACACCGACGGTGTGCGCCGGAGCGACGGAACCGAACTGGTCTGGTCGGTCGAACGCATCATTGAGGACAATGACTTTTTCCGTCACGACGAGCGCTTCAGCGAGCTGTACATGCCGCTGGAGCCGTTGTTGTTCTTCGGAGACGCAGACGAAGGCGAGCAGTGTGCCTTCGTCAGGCGCCCAGAACGCCCCGATGTCTTCGTGTGGCGGCACGCCAACGACGACCGATTGTGGGTTGCCGACGATCTGCGGGACTATCTGACCCGTTATCTCGTCGGACCAGGTCGGGCCGAGTGACGACCGCCGCCCGGGAATGCCCGGGCGGCGGTTCGCATTACACCAAAGAGTCCTGCCACTGTTCGTGAAGCTTGGCGTATCGACCGCTGCCACTGATCAGAACCTTCGGGGGGCCGTCCTCGACGATGCGTCCCGCCTCCAAGACGAGTACACGATCTGCAATCTCCACAGTCGATAGTCTGTGGGCGATGATGATCGCGGTTCGGTCGGCGAGGATGGTGCGTAGGGCACGTTGGACCAGTCTTTCGCTGGGAATGTCCAACGACGACGTCGCCTCGTCCAGAATCAGCACCTTGGGGTCGGCCAGGAATGCTCGTGCAAACGCCACAAGCTGCCGCTGCCCCGCCGAAAGCCTGCCGCCTCGTTTACGGACGTCGGTGTCGTATCCGTCGGGAAGCGCGGTGATGAAATCATGCGCACCGATGGCGCGAGCCGCGGCCTCGATTTCTGCGCGACTCGCCGACGGATTACCGAACGCGATGTTGTCGGCGATCGTGCCGTCGAACATGTAGTTCTCCTGGGTCACCATGGCGACCGCCCGGCTCAGATCATGCTCGGACAAGTCCTTGAGCGATGTTCCGTCGAGCCGTACCTCGCCCGACACCGGGTCGTAGAACCTGGACACCAGCTTGGCCATGGTCGTCTTCCCCGCGCCGGTGGCGCCGACGACCGCGATCGTCTGACCCGCCGGGATCATCAGGTTCAGCCGTGGCAACACGACTTTGTCGTCACGGTAGGAGAACGTGACGTCGTTGAACTCGACGACGCCCTTGGGCTCGGGGAGGGCGACCGGAGAGGTCGGTAGCGCCACCTCCGGCTTCTCGTCGAGCACTCCGGAAAGTTTCTCCAGTGCCGCGGTGGCCGATTGGAGCGTGTTGTAGAACATGGTCAACTCCTGCATCGGTTCGTAGAACCTGCGCAGGTAGAGAAGGAACGCTGCCAGTACCCCGATGTCGGTGCGTCCCTCCATGACCATCCATCCGCCGTACATCAGCACGATGGCGATCGAGAGGTTGCCGAGACCCTTGGTGCTCGCGGCGAACATCGCGGCGGCGCGGTGGCCACGAATGTTGGCTTCGCGGTTGTCGTCGTTCAACCGGTCGAAGATCTTTTGGTTGCGCGGCTCACGGCGGTAGGACTGCACCGCCCGCACGCCGCCGATCGATTCGACGAAGTAGACGATGACCAACGCGACGGTTTCCCGGGTACGGCGGTAAACAACGGTGGAGTACTTACGGAACCAGTTGCCCAAAATTCCCATGATCGGGAACGTCACGAGCGCGACCAACGCCAATTCGAAGTCGGTCACCAACATGATCCCGGCGATACTGACCACCGAGAGCCCGGCGAGAACGAGATCGTGCACACCGTTGTCCGACAGTTCCCGGATCGCGTCCATGTCGGACGTCATCCGAGCCACAACCCGGCCCGAGGTAAACCGCTCGTGGAAGCTCACCGAAAGCCGGTTGAAATGCGCGAACACACGTCGGCGCAGGTCCAGCAGCATCGCTTGACTGACCTTGCTCGACAGCGCGATCTCGTTACGTGTCGCGACGTACTCGGCCACGGTCACCACTGCGAACGCGATCGCGACTTGCAACAGAACCGAGTAGTCACCGCTTTCGCTCAGCGGTGGAATACCCTTGTCGATCCCCTCCATGACCAGATACGGCCCCGCCAGGTTCGCCGCGTTCATGATCAACAGGAGAACAACGATCCAGATGATTCGGCGTTTGTGCGGACGCAGGAGGTCGCGCAGCAGCGCCTGGCTGCGACCACGCAACTGCTTCACGGAATCGGCGTCGGTGGCCTCGGCCGAGGTTCGCTCGGCGTCGTCGGCGTCGGCCTTGCCGCGCCAAGTGGTTGCGGCGTCGTCGACTTGAGCGGTCATCGGCTCACCTCCTCGGACTCGGCCGACAGCACATCGGCGTAGGCGGGTGTGGACTCCAACAGTTGGCTGTGGGTTCCGACGGCGGCTATCCGCCCGTCGGAAAGCAGGGCGACCCGGTCGGCCAGGGCAACCGTGGAGGGGCGGTGCACCACGATCAGTGCGGTGGTCTCGGTCAGCACGCTCGCCAACGCCTTTTCCACCAGCTCCTCGGTGTGGACATCCAGCGCGGACAAAGGATCGTCGAGGACGAGAACGGCCGGTTTGACAAGTACCGCCCGTGCGAGGGCGAGCCGTTGCCGTTGCCCGCCCGAGAGTGAGAGACCCTGTTCGCCGACCCTGGTGTCGAGCCCGTAGGGAAGCTCATAGACGAAGTCCGCCTGAGCGATCGAAACCGCCTCCCGGATCTCCTCGTCCGTGGCGTCCGATCGGCCCAAAGCCAGGTTTTCCCGCACGCTCATGGAGAAGAGCGTGGGGTCCTCGAACGCGGTGCTGACGACCAACCGAAGGCTGTCGATCGTGATGTCACGTATGTCGACGCCGTCGATCGTGATGCGGCCGCCCGTGACGTCGTACAACCGCGGAATCAGCGAGACCAATGTGGTCTTTCCGCTTCCCGTGGCGCCCGCGATGGCCAGCGTCTCACCGGGTTGAACTTCGAGGTCGATACCGTTCAGGACCGGTTCGTCGGTCTCCTCGTACTGGAAGACGACGTTGTCGAACCGCACGTGACCGCGCGAGGCGTTTCTGTCGGCAGACCGAGCATCGGTCCTGTCGACGATCGACGGTTTGGTGTCGAATATGTCCCGGACACGGTCGGCCGCCGTCATCGCCTCGTTGCCGTTGGCGATGATCCAGCCCAGTGCCTCGATGGGCCACACGAGCATGAGCTGGAGGGTCACGAAGGCGACAAGGGCACCGAGGCTCAAAGAGCCGTTGGCGACGGCGATGGAACCACCGATCAGGACAACCGCCATGGTCATGTTGGGTATGAGCGAAAACAGCGACCACGATCGTGAGGCGATCATCTGCTTGGTCACCGACAGGTCGTGCAGCGCGACGGCCTCCTTCTCGAACTGTCCCTGCACGTGGGGGGCACGGCCGAAGGCCTTGATCACCCGGATGCCCTGTGCCGCTTGTTCGGCGACGCCGGCGACCTCACCTTGCTGGTCTTGGACCCTGCGCGACGCGACGATGAAGTTGCGCGCGAAGTTCCGGGCCACGATGAACAGTGGGATCGCCGAAGCCGCCACCACCATGCCCAGCCACAGGTGTTTGGTGATCAGCTGCACCGATACGGCTATGTAGACCGTTATGCTCATGAGCCCGAAGATGAGACCCCAGGCCATGAACCTTCGGATGGACCCCAAATCGGAGGTAACACGGGAAAGCAGCTGTCCCGTCTGCCAGCGGTCGTGGAATCCTGCATGAAGCTTTTGCATGTGGGCGTAGAGGTCCGACCGAATATCGGCCTCCATGCTCAGCGCGACACGGGCCTGGATGTAACGGCGAAGCCACACGAGAACACCTTCGCCGACACCGAGAAGGGCAATGATCATGCCCAGCCACCACAAGCCGCTGAGGTCGCGGTCGGCGATGGGGCCGTCGATGACGGCCTGGATCAGTCCGGGGACCAGAAGTTGGGCGGTGGTCGCCGAGCCCGCCAGCAACAGCATGGCGAGCATCCGGAACCGGTACGGGCGAAGGTATGAACGTAGATGCCACAGGCTTGTGACGGCGCGCCGCCGCGAGGGCGGCTCAAGTTTGTCGGGGGAGTCGGAAGTCACCCAGTCACGGTAACCGGTGAAACGCGTTTCGGCCCTGTCATTATTGTGACGCTGCCAGCGGATCGGCTCGGATGTGGCACTGAAATACCTGCCCGCGTGAGGATGGTTGCCCGTCCGGTCTGCGGCGGTGGCGACGAGAATCACACGAGTATGCACCGATGGCGTGTTGTCGGTTCGCAACCCCGGGTGGTGTCGAGTGTCGGCTACTTGATGCCTCAGTGTTCGGTCACGGGCGGGTCATGAGCGTTCTTTGTGTGGCGCACGGCCGGCGTAGGGCTCCTCATTGCTTATTTTCGGCGGTTGGGGTGGCGCCTCCGCTCTGACGTTTTTCGTCGGAGTCGTGGTGCCCGGTTAACCGGGTTCGCGCCGGACGCGTGCGTACTCACCGTGATGTGGTCGGCCTCGTGCTGATTGTGGGGGTGTCGGTGCGGGGGTTCCGTATTTGGGGTGGTGTTGGCTGGCCCGTGTGGTCTGCAAGGGTCCTGCGGCGGCGTTCGTTTCAATCGGTTCCGTTGCAGGTGCGCGGGGTCTATTCGTTTATTTCGTCACCGGTGTCGACAGTTCTCGGAATGCGTGCTTTACCGAGAGCGATCGTGTGGTTGTTGTCGGCTCGGGCGGTTGTCCGCCTTCACGATTGTCCGGATTGGTCGTGGTCGTACGGTTTCGGCCGATCTACTGCTCATCGCGTTGATGCGTTGGGGTCCGGAGTGAGCGGTTCCCTCGGGCGGTCGAAGGCTCTCGGCTATAGCCGACTGTGGACTAGTACTCCAGTTGTAGGTTCGGATTTCATGCGGTGATGGCGAGTTGTCGCTGGTAGTGGAGGCGTTTGGCGGTGGCTTGATGGCGGCGGCGCCATCGGGACCATCGGATCCGGTGTCCCCAGTGGGGTGCGGGCATGATCGCGGTGACGAGAAGGTGTCTGACCTCGTT
>DXGR01000014.1 GCA_019113825.1 Candidatus Stackebrandtia excrementipullorum
TGCGCACCGAGTACGAGCGGCGTGCCGCCCTCGTCGAGATCGACGCCCTGGTCGCGGTGATGCTCGGCATGACCGCCGACCAACTGGTGGCGATCTACCGGTCGCGATTTTCGATCCTGTCCGATCGCGAAGACAAGATGTGGTTCGACGCGAAGGGCCGACGTATTGCCGCCGACCCGTACGCCTTCGGCCACGGCCAAACCAAACAGCACTACGAGCAACTCCAAACCCACCTCGACGACGGCGGCCCACCGCCGGTCGGTTACCGGCCGCCGTTTTACAAGGCCGACCGTGAGACGGAGATGCGGCAGGCGCACGCCGAGTTCACCCGGCGGATGGAGGCGGCGTCATGAAGCCGACGTTGGCGGCCGACCAGCTGCGTCGGCATCTGCTCCAGTACCTCACGACGACCTACGGGCTGGTGGCGCCCGCTGCGAACAAGGCGTTCAAGGACTTCCTGACGAAGGGGGAGGCCGGTGTCGTCAAGGGGCCGTTCCTGCGGCTGCGCACGCCGTTCATGGAAGCCGACGACGATTGGCGGGACCATCTGCAGTGGTGTCGCGAGGGTTTCACGCCGCACCGGCACCAGGCGAAAGCGTGGCGGCGGCTGTCGAGTGTGCATTCGCCGCCGGAGCCGACGCTCGTGGCCACCGGCACCGGGTCCGGTAAGACCGAGTCGTTCCTGTACCCGGTGCTGGACCATTGCCGTCGCCACGCCGCCACTCCCGGCGTGAAGGCCGTGTTGTTGTACCCGATGAACGCCTTGGCGGCGGACCAGGCGGACCGGTTGAACGAGCTGCTGGACGACCCGGGGTTGGCCGATGTCACTGCGGGCCTGTACGTCGGTGACACGGCGGCCACGACGTACCGAAACGTCTTGACCGACCGCACCGACATCCGACGTACCCCGCCGGATGTGTTGATCACCAACTACAAGATGCTCGACCTGCTGTTGCAGCGCCCCGCCGATGCGCCACTGTGGCAGGACTCGCCGCTGACGTATGTGGTCGTCGACGAGTTTCACACCTACGACGGCGCGCAGGGTACCGATGTGGCGATGCTGCTGCGTCGGTTGCGTGCGGTCGTCGAGCGGGAGTTCTGCCCCGTCGCCACGTCGGCGACGCTGGTCGGCGACGGCACCGACTCCACCGAGGCCGTCCGGGCCGTCGCGGCCACGGTGTTCGGTGTCGCCTTCGACGCGGACTCGGTCATCACCGAGGAACGCGTGACGCCCGACGAGTTCATCGACGCGTCCGATAAGAACGACGACGATTTCGTCGACGAACTGGACCTGCCGACGCCGCAGGTGTTGATCGACGCCGGGGACCCGTTGCGGGACCCGCAGGCCCTGGAACGTATCGCCGAAGCCGTTGTCGGCCGCGCCGACCTCGAACCGGTCGAGCTGGGTCGGCGGCTGCGGTCGCACCCGTTGACGGCCGCGGTGTTGCGCGCCATGACCGATGGCGCTCTGCACACCTATGAGGACATATTCGCCGCGAACCAGATTGCTTTGCTGTATCCGTGGCGGCGGACGTTCAAGCACAACCCGGGGCAGGTCGCGGAGGCTCTGGCCCGGTTCATCGCGTTGATCTCGACGGCGCGTGACCCCGACAACCCCGACCGGCCGCTGCTGCATGTGGAACTGCACCTGTGGATGCGTGCGGTGAACCGGGTGTTGCGGGAGGTCGGGCACGTTCCCGTGTTCCACTGGTACGGGGCCCGCGACATGTCGAACACGGTGTTGCCGGCGGTGGTGTGTCGCCACTGTGGCCGCGACGGTTGGCAGGCGCTGTCACCGGAGGTGGAGCGGCACCGGTTGACCGTCGCTCCCGACCCGATCTATTCGACGGTGACGAAGCGGGCCAAACGGCGGCTGCGTCCGCTCATGGTCGCGACGAAAGCCGAGACCGAGCACCGCGACCCGAGTCTGCACGTTCTTCACGACGACGGCACGGTCGGGGCCTTCGATCCGGCCCGTCACGAAGCGGTGCCCGACGCCCCCGACCCGGAGGCGCACTACGCCGACGGCGTACCGGTGCTGGTCGACCTCGAAGACGACACCGGTGCGCAGCACGACCGGTGTCCGGCCTGCGGCCTCGACAACGGCATCCGTTACCTGGGAACGGGAACGGCCACCCTCGCCTCGGTGGTGGTCACCCAGTTGTTCACCACGTCCCTGGAGAAAGGCGACGCGAAGAAGACGCTCGCGTTCAGCGACTCGGTGCAGGACGCCGCCCACCGGGCCGGTTTCCTGTCGGCGAGGTCCCGGGGCTTTTCGCTGCGGTCGCTGTTGACCGATCAACTGGTCGACGGGGAACCGAAGCCTCTCAACGAGGTCATGGCGTCGGCCGTGGAGTCCCTTGTCGCCGGTGGCGCGCTGTCGGCGGTTGTACCGACCGAACTGCACGACGACCGGGAGATCGCGCAGCTTCTCGCCGGAGACTCCGACGGCTCGGCGACGGCGTGGAAAACGATCGCCGACCGCTTGGCGTTCGACACCATCATGGAACTGGGAGTGCGTCACCGTTCCGGTCGCACCCTCGAACTGACCCGCACCGCGGCCGTCGAGGTCGCCTTCGACGACCGGGTCGGTGAGGCCGCGTTGGACGCACTGCACGCTTGCCGGGCACCGCAACTGCCGATGCCGTTGCCGACGAACCGGGAACTGAGTGTTCACGTCCGTGGCCTGTTGGAACGGTTGCGCGGTCGAGGCGGCATCAAACACGACTGGCTGCGCTCCTGGATCGACCAGGCCGGTCGCTACCGGTGGGCGGTCTGGGGCGGCCGCCCCGCCGGGATGCCCGCGTTTCCCGACGGCGTGTCCGCGCCGGAGTTCCTCATCGACCGGTTCGACGGCAAAACCCACCACGCCGTGGCCACCGCGCGGCACAGCTGGTACATGGACTGGACCCGTCGCTGTCTCCACCTGAACGAGCAGGCGGCTCGGCTGTACCTGCCGGAACTGCTGAACCGGTTGTTCGACATGAACCTGCTGGCCAGGCGGTCGCTCGACGGTAAGACGCACGTCTACGGCCTCACACCGGGGCACGTCCTCGTGCACGGCCTGGCCGAGGACGACCTGCCCGATGCCCTCATCGGCTGCAACACCTGTTCGTGGCGGCAGACCATCCCGCCGAAGCGGCGTGGCGACTGGCTTCACGTGCCCTGCCCGCGATACCGCTGCATCGGGCGGTTGACGACCCGCCCCGAAGTCCCCCAGGACGACTATTACCGCCACCTGTACCGCAACTCCGAGGTGTTCAGGGTTCTGGCCGCCGAACACACCGGAACCCTCACCCGCGAGCAACGCGAAACCGTCGAGGCCGGGTTCCGGCGGGGCACCGAACTCACCGACCCCAACGTCCTCTCGGCAACCTCCACGTTGGAGCTGGGTATCGACATCGGTGACCTGTCGGCCATCGTGTTGGCCGGGATGCCACCCAACCCCGCGGCCATGGTGCAACGCGCCGGGCGCGCCGGACGTTCCACCGGCAACGCGATGGTCGTCACGGTCGCCGGTCGCCGTCCACGCGACCGCCACTTCTACGCCCGACCCGACATGATGCTCGCCGGGGAGATCACCCCGCCCGGGTCGTATCTGTCGGCCGTGGAGATCCTGCGCCGCCAGTACGTCGCGTTCCTGCTCGACAAGGTCGGCCGGGGGGACCTCCCCAACGTGCCGGAACTGCCCAGGCGGGCCTCCGGCCTGTTCGGCGGCCTCGGCTGGCTCGCCAGGTTCCGGCACGTCGCGGTCTGGAGTGGCCAGACCTACGTCTCCGAGTTCCTGGCGCTGTTCGACGACGACATCGACGAGTCCTCCGCCGACCGGCTTCGCGACTTCGCGCAGTTCGGGCTGGAACTGCGCGTCAAGGGCGTCGAGGAATCGTGGGAACTGGAACGCGACGAGCTGCGTGAGCGTCTGGAAGCGGTGCAGCGGGCCGAATCCGACCTGTCCGACGCCGATGAGGAACATGTTCGCCTCAAACGGCAGTTGCGCGCCGAGATGCGCGGTATCCGTCGCCTGTTGGGCGACATGGGTGCCGCCTCGGCTCACTCCACACTGATCGAATACGGCCTGTTGCCCAACTACGCGTTGTTCGACCAGGCCACCGTGTTGGAGGCGACTCTCGTCAGCCAGGGCGAAACCGACGAGGGTGACCGTCGCTACGACACCGAACTACGGGAATACCGACGGCCCGCGCGTATCGCCCTCACCGAGGTCGCCCCCGGCAACACCTACTATGTGCGCGGCTACCGACATCAGGTGTCGGGATTGGACATCGGCACGTCGAAACAGCCCAAGATCAAGAAGTGGCGTGTCTGTCCCGCCTGCGGCACGGTTCGCACCGACAACGCCGTCCAGGACACCTCGCCCTGCGTCAGCTGCGGCGGCAAGGCCGTGGCCGACAGCGGTCAACTGTTCAACGTCCTGGTGCCCACCAAGGTCATGTCCGAAGACCGGCAGGACGACGCACACATCCGCGACGATTCCGACGAGCGGGACCGGGTCGGATACACCGTCGTCGACGCCGTCGACGTCTCACACATCGACACGGCGTTTCGGCACCGCTCGCAAACGTTCGGCGCCGACTTCTCCAAGGACGCCACGGTAAGGCGGTTCAACCTCGGCATCCTCCGCCCGGACAAACAGGACCAGGTGCCCTTCGCCGGTCACGACGTGGTCCTCAACCCGTTCTGGGTGTGCCCGTCGTGCGGCGGCACCGGGACCGACGGCGACCCGGAGCAGCGCACCTCGTCGCATTCCACGTTCAGCCCCAAAGCAGACCGCAACCGGCGGCATCACCGTGCCTGGTGCCCCAACCGGAACACCAACACCGGCCACACCGACGTGATTTTGGCGCACGAACTGCAGACCGAGGTGCTGCGGATTCTGCTGCCGGTGTCGGTCCTCAACGCGATGGAGAAACTGGCGTCGTTTCGGGCCGCGCTCATGCTGGGCGTGACCCGCCGCTACGGCGGGGCCCTCGCACACCTCGACACCGTGACCGCGCACATGCCCGACCAACACCAGGTCGGACAGGTGCGCAACTTCGTGGTCCTGTTCGACACGCTTCCCGGTGGCACCGGTTACCTGCACCGGTTGTCGCAACCCGACGAGTTGAAGGCGGTCCTGGAGACCGCGCGTGAACACATCGACGCCTGCGACTGTCCGAAGCGCTCCGCCTGTCACCGCTGCCTGCTGGCGTACACCCCCGAAAGCCAATACGACCTCGTCAGCGACACCGATGCGATCGATCTCCTCGACGAACTCCTGCACGACTGGGAGACCGAGCACGTCAGCGGCGTCACAGAGATCTCGATGCTGAAGATCGTCGAAAGCGAGCTCGAAAGACGGTTCGCCGAAAAGTTGCGCATTTGGGCGCGCGACACCGAAGGCGTGTCCATGACCGCGTTGTCGGAGTCGGAGGCCGAACTGCGCATCTCCACTCCGGCGGGCGGGCTCCGCTGGAAGGTGCAACAACAGCACACCATCCCCGGCACCCGGCCGGACGTACTGTTCACCCGCATGGACGCCGGACCGCTCAGGGTCGCGCTGTACCTCGACGGACACCGGTACCACGCGACACCTGAACACAACCGGCTGCACGACGACGCCGACAAACGCAACCGGCTGCACGCCAATGGTGCCTTCGTGTTCGCCGTCACCTGGGACGACGTCGAGGGTTGGCGGGAATCCAGTGTCGACCGTGGGTGGCCGCCATATCGGCACAAGGGACAAACGACGGCGCGGACGCAGTACCGGCAGATGGGCGGAGACCCCGAGCGGTTGGCCCGTATCGCCTGGGGCAACCCGATCGACACCCTGGTGGAGTACCTGACAGACCCCGACCTGGACCGGTGGCGCACCCTGGCGACGGCGACGCTGACGGGCCTGTTGGCCACGCCGCCCGACGACGACTCCGTTTCGCACTCCACCGGCGTCGCCGACCGCGTCACCATGGCCGTGGCCGGTGACCCGATGCCGCCGGCCGACGGCGGGAAGATCGTCACACGTGTCGTCCGTGACGACCACGATGTGCGCATCGTCCTCTGCATCGACCGGCGACATGGCAACGCGGTGACCGCCATCGTCGTGATGGACGACCGTGACCAGGGACTAATGGCCCGGAAACACATGTGGCAGTCTTGGCTGTACTGGTCCAACCTGATCCAGTTCCTCGTCCCCGTCGGCGACGGCGTTCAACTGACCGTCAAAAACCGCGACGCCTTCCAAGCCCACCGACTGCGCGTCTGCGAAGGCACCGGCATGATCACGGCATGGTCCGAAATGGAACCGATCTCGCTCACCGGCGACGACGTTCCCGGCCCGCCTCAACCCGACCCGAACGTGCTGCCGCCGGCGGTCCGGGTCTCCGGTGAACGTGTACCCGACGCATTGCGTGACATTGCCGACCTCGTTCACCCCGACGCGCTGACGCTCTTCATGGAAATCCAGGAAGCGGTCCCGATACCGGAGGTCGGATACGAACTGTCCGATGAGGGCTGGCAGGCCGAACTGGCGTGGCCGCGGATGAAGGTCGCGGTCATGCTTCCCGAACCGGACCCCGATCGTGATGCCGCGTTCGCCGCCGCCGGCTGGACCGTCAAGGCCGTCGACGAGTGGACCCCCGAGGAATTGACAGTAGCCCTGACGAAGGGAAGCCGCTCATGAGCAAACAACCTGCCATCCTGTCGGTGCACGGACGGGCCGCCAAACAACTCGACAATTTCGATCCGCCCGTGCAGAAGAAGTACCTGACGTTCGCTGCGCACATGGCCGACGACATCAACCATAAAAGCCTGCATTTCAAGAAGCTCGACAGTTCCAGTGGCCTGTACTCGGCAAGGGTCGGGTCCGAGCACCGCGCCGTCATGGTGCACGTCGCCGAGAACCAGTACCTGTTGTTGGCCGTCCAGCACCGCAGCGAAAGCTACGAACGGCTCGCCGAACGTTTCACGGTCACCGTCAACCGGGTGAGCGGCACCATCGAGGTCGTCGACCTCGACAAGGTCGCCGAAAAGCTGAAACCCGCCCTCGAGGATCCACGCCCGCAGCGACGTGTCACCGAGGAGACGCAGGGCCTGTTCACCCCGTTCGGGGAAACGGTGCTGCGGGAACTGGGGGTGTCGGATTGGCTGCTTGACCCCATCATGCGTATCCAGACCGAGGACGAGCTTCTGGAACTGTGCGAGGTGATCCCGGCGCTCACCCGTGACATCCTGATCGAACTTCACTCCGGTAAGAGCGTCGACGACGTCATGGAGTACATCACCCGGCCCGCCGCCGTCGACGACGTCGACACCACCGACCTGGCCGCCGCACTCGAACGAAGCAAAAACATCGACGTCGTCTCCAGCGACGAGGCCGTCCAGGCGATGCAGGCCGGAAAATTCACGGCCTGGCGGTTGTTTCTGCACCCCAGTCAGCAACGCATCATCGACCGCGACTACTCCGGACCCGCGCGGGTCAGCGGTGGGCCCGGCACCGGCAAGACCGTCGTCGCGCTGCACCGCGTCGCACGGTTGGCTCACAGTCTCGTCGGCGGGAGAATCCTCCTGACCACCTACAACACCAACCTCGCCTCCTATCTGAAGGTTCAGCTGGGCGAACTGCTCGACAAGGACCTGATGAAAAAGGTCGACGTCATCGGCATCGACAAACTCGTCCGCCGCATCTACACCGAGGACGGCGCCACGCCGGCCAAGCTGCTCACCCACGACGAGGCCCACAAGTGGTGGAGCGCGGTCATCACCGAAACCGGTATCACCGAGTTCGACGCCGATTTCCTCCACGAAGAGTGGACCGAAGTCGTCTGTGGGCAGCTTTTGCGGGGCCGTGCCGACTATTTCGCGGCGCGTCGCGCGGGCCGCAGCAGGCGACTCAGCCGACAACAACGCAGTCGCCTGTGGAAACTCGTCGAGGCGTTCACGGCCCGCCTCGTGCAGGAAAACCGGTGGACCTTCGAATGGCTCACCGCGCAGGCGGCACTCGCCGAGGAACAACGCTCCGCCACCGGCGCGCACCGCTACGCGCACGTCGTCGTCGACGAGGCGCAGGACCTCACCGCCGGACACTGGCGGCTCCTACGCACCCTTGTGCCGCACGGTCCCAACGACCTGTTCATCGCCGGGGACACCCACCAACGCATCTACGGGCCAGCGCTGTCGTTGAGCCCCATGGGCATCAACATTCGGGGCCGTTCCACGCGTCTGACCCTGTCCTATCGCACCACACGGCAGATCCTGGCGACGGCGTTGGGCATGGTCTCCGGCGAGACGTACGACGACCTCGACGACGGCGTGGAAACGCTCGCCGGATACCGGGCGGTCAACTCCGGCTCCCGACCGCACCGCATCGCCACCGCCGACACCGCCGAAGAACGCACCGCTGTCGTCACTCAGGTACAGGCCTGGAAGGACGTCGAACCCGACACGGTCGCCGTGTGTGCACCCGACCGGGCGCAGGTCGCGAGCCTCCTCACGGCGCTGCAAGACGCCGGGATCGACGCCGGCGAGGTCACTCGAGAGGGGCCGCCGAAAGGCAGCGTCGTTCACGTGGCGACGTTGAAACGGCTCAAGGGTATGGAATACCGCAACGTCGTCATCGCCGGCATCGGTGCCGCCGACTATCCACGGCCCCAGACCGTCTCCAAGGAGACGCGAGACCCCGCGGCCTACCGTGCCCGTCTTCGACAAGAACGGTGCGAACTGTTCGTCGCCGCTACCCGCGCCCGCGACGCGTTGACGTTGATCTGGCGTGGTGACGCCAGCCGGTTTCTGGTAACCGCATAGGAGTTATTGACATGATCTGGACAATGGAGCCGACCGTGATCGCGGACCGGTACGAACTGACCGCACCGGTTGGCTCGGGAGGCATGGGCACGGTCTGGGAAGGCTTCGACACCGTGCTCGATCGTCCCGTCGCCGTGAAGCTGATACACGCCGACCTGTTGGGCGACAACGACCCGCGCAACGAATACCGTCGACGGTTTCGGCGTGAGGCTCGCATACTGGCGCGGCTCGACCACCCCGGTGTACCCGAGGTGTACGACTTCGGGGTAAGCCCGGACGGCAACGCCTACCTGGTGATGCGGCACGTCTTTGGCGCTACCGTGGCCGACCTGGCCGCCGAATGCGCACCTCTTTCCACCGGCTGGGTCGCGGCATTGGGCGCCCAACTCATGGGTGTCCTGTCCGCACTGCACCGGCCCGGGCTGCTCCATCGGGACGTAAAACCGGCCAACCTGATCCTCACCCCGGCCGGGCGACTCGTCCTGTGTGACTTCGGGATCGCCGGGTCCGTCCACAGCGGTGAATACTCGCGGATCACACGCACCGGCGAACGTCTGGGCACCACCGGGTACCGGGCACCCGAAGTCGCCGACGGCGCCACCGCCACCGTCGCCGCAGACCTGTGGGCGGCCGGAGTCGTTCTGCGTGAACTGGCCGACGAAGTGGACGGACCGGTTGCGGAGGTGATCGCCGCGTTGACCGACCCCGATCCGGTGCGACGCCCACCGTCGGCTCGTCACGCGGGACAGCGGTTGGCCGCGATGG
Organism: Candidatus Stackebrandtia excrementipullorum; assembly: GCA_019113825.1. GTDB lineage: Bacteria > Actinomycetota > Actinomycetes > Mycobacteriales > Micromonosporaceae > Stackebrandtia > Stackebrandtia excrementipullorum. Next base: position 9,559 of record DXGR01000014.1, read on the forward strand.
TGCCGGGCACGCTGCCGGATATACCCGGCTTCACCGACCTGCTCGCCGTACCCGACGCGCTCAGGCTGTACCTGCGCGGCGCCCCCACCACACCGACCGAAGGCGGTCGCGGCGTGGCCTCGATCGAGTGGACCCCGCCGGTCGACGCCGCCCGGGTCGACACCGACGCGGTGCGTCGTCGAGTGGAGCACCTGATCGCCGAAGACCGGCCCGCGCAGGTGATTCCGCTGATCGAACAAACCCTCGCCTCAACCGAGTCCGACGACCTCGTCACGTTGTCGCTGCGCTACGACCTGGCCCGCTGCCGCGAGGCGGTCGGTGATGCGTTGCAAGCGATCGACGGCTACGAGGCCACTGCTGCAGGCGCGCGCGGACAACTGGGGGAGTCGCACCCATTGGTGGAGGTGTGTGACCAGGCGGTCGCCCGACTGACTCCGGCGGCGCCGGCGCGCGAGTGAGGCCCGTCGCTGGGGTGGTCGGCCGGTGGTTCGTCGCATGGTTGTGCCTGCGGACCGCAGGGGTACGGTAGCTGTCGGTTATACGACAGTAACGATCTCGGTTCGTGGCCGGGGCGCTACCGTCTGACCAACCCCCGTCGCGTTACCGAAAGGCATGCCTTGACGGATCTGCGCATACATACGGACGACGACGCCGAAAACCGGCTCAAGGAACTGGGCCTGTCGTTCCCCGTCATGGAAACGGCCATGCGGGCAGGACTACGGGCCTATGTGGAATCCACTGACGACGACCCGTCGGTCCTGCGCGGGTTGCTGCTGGTCGGAAAGACCGTCCGCAGCCTCCGCGAACAG
>DXGR01000076.1 GCA_019113825.1 Candidatus Stackebrandtia excrementipullorum
GAGAGGTGTCGGTTGATGACGCACGAGTGGGAGTTTCCAGGTACCGCCGGTAACGTGGTGACACGAGTCTGGCCGAATGAGCAGCCCCGCTACATCGCTCTTCTGGTTCACGGGTACGGCGAACACATCGGACGATACGAGTACGTCGCGAAGAAGCTGATCGACCACGGTGCCGCCGTATACGGTCCCGATCATCAGGGCCACGGCAAGTCCGAGGGCGAACAGGTTCTGATCAACGACTACGACGACGTCGTCGCCGACCTGCGGCGCGTCGAGGAACACGCCCGCTCCGAACACCCCGACACTCCGGTGGTTCTCATCGGACATTCGATGGGGGGAATGATCGCGGCTGCCTACGCCCAACGGTATGGGGACGGCCTGACCGCGCTCGTCCTGTCGGGCCCGGTCCTCGGTTCGTGGGAACAGGCGACGTCGCTGCTGGAGCTTCCCGAGATACCGTTCGCGCCCATCGACGTCTCGACGCTGTCGCGCGACGAGGAAATCGGCTTGCGGTACCAATCGGACCCGCTCGTGTGGCATGGCCCGTTCAAACGGGGACTACTCGAAGCGTTGGACGCGTGCCTGAAACGTATCAACGAAGGCGGTCGCCTCACCGACCTGCCGACCCTGTGGGTTCACGGTGAGGACGACCGGCTGGTACCGATCGAAGGCACCCGAAAGGGCATCGAACGGATCCGCGGCGACGACTTCACCGAACGGATCTACCCCGAGGCCCGTCACGAGGTCTTCAACGAAACCAACAAGGACGAGGTCCTGGCGGACGTCATGAGCTTCGTCGACCGGTGCGTGAGGTAGATGTTTCGTGGCGAAGCGGCCGGTGCATCCACCGTGGCGCACCGGTCCTTCGCCGACAGACCGGTCAATGTCGTTGACGTTTCGCCTCGTACAGAACGATCGAGCCGGCCGTGGCCGCGTTCAACGAACTGGCCGTTCCCAGCATCGGGATCCGCGCCATCGTGTGAACGAGCTCGCGCCACTGGCGCGAAAGTCCGGCCGTCTCGTTGCCGACGACGATCAGCGTCGGCCGTGAAAAGTCCACGTCCGCGAGGTCGGTTTCGGCGTGTTCGTCGGTGCCCACGATCTGGATCGCACGGAATCGGGCCACGACGTCGGCCGGAGATCCGGCCTGCACGATCGGTACCGCAAAAACCGACCCGGTGGAAGCGCGAATCGACAATGGATCGTACGGGTCGGCGGCGTGCCCGGCGATGATCACCGTGTCGGCCCCGAACGCGTCGGCCGACCGCACGAGAGTCCCGATGTTTCCGGGGCTCCCGGGGCGGTCGAACACCACCCCGAGGAAGTCGGGTCCGATGTCGATGCTCGACAGGCCGTCGACCGGCATGTTGACCACCGCAAGGAGCTCCGGGACCTGTTCGGACTTCTCCCCCAGCTCGGCCATGAGTTCCGCCGACATCGCGACATGCTCACAGTCGACATTGGCCAGAGTGTCGCGCGCCCAGTTGGACAATCGCGTCTCGGCGTTGTACACCAACGCGTCGAAGCTCCACCCGTGCGCCCGAGCGCAGTTGATCGGGCGAACTCCCTGCACAAGAAATTGTTTCAACCGTTGCCGCTTCGTGCGGTTCGACAGCATCGCCTGCCACTGTTGAAACCGGGCATTGCGGCTGGTGATCCGCATGTCCGCCATGTTCCTCGTTGTTCCTCTCACGGGATTGTGGCGAACTGTAACCCAGTCTCTTACGGGCGGCGCGATGTGGGGTGTGTGCGGCGGTGCCGACCGACATACCGGTTGCGCTGCAACAGCCGCTGCACCACCGACGAGTTCTCTTGGCGGTTATCGGTCGAGTTCGAGGTGGTCATGTCGCCCTCCTTGAGGTTGACGTCGGGTCGTCGTCAACAGCGTCTCAGTCGACGTGTTGTTCGACATCCGTGTGATACCCGTATTTTTCGCAGGCGAAACCCCTAATGGCTCGCCGACCTGGTGAACCTTCCCGGTGCGGGAAACGAGCCTGTGGTTGCGGACGAAGGCCGACGTGAGTGGCCGGCGTCGGCGCCGCATAAACACACGCCGCCGAAAAACATCCGGCATAAAGAAAGACCGACGTGAATACCCACAGCCTCAACCTCGTCCACAGCCGCACCAATACGGAACGGCACGGCACCGTCACAACCACATAGGATCAAAACTGTGGGGCGGAGGCCGGTGGCCCTGTGCTTGGAACACCGCGACACCTTTTGAGTTGCCGACAACGCTCTTGAAGGACGGTCGCAGGAACACGTATCTCGTCACGTAGAACGGACACAACCACGCAGCCGTTTCGAGCAGTCATACGCCGAACCCGCCGGTGATCACGATGACGCGACGTGCCACGACAGCCGAGCTGCTGGGTGAGACCTCAGAGCCCACCGGCGGGGGCGCCCGTGGGGGTACGACCCGAGCAGGTCCGCCTCGGCTCCGTCGGCTGTGAAAGCGGTCGGTTCCGGATATACCGCCCTGTACGGGACGCGGCGTATCTTCAATCGCGCATTGCTTAACGAAGATCAGAACTCGATCGTGTGCGGGTTTGCCGGCCGACCGTCGCGTGAACGGATCGTGGAGCCGTTGGTTGTTTGTTCAACTTGGTCGGGCACGCGACGACATGTTCGCACCGTGGAGCCTCGCGGCGCGCGCCGCGTACCCGACCGAGTTACCTACTGTTCAATAAGGTCGATGATTTCGGGGTAGATGAGTGCCATACGGGTGCCGCCGTTGAGGCAGCTGCCGATGCGGTGCAACGCGATGACGGTGTGCGAGTCTCCAGCCAGGACCGGAGAACCCGAACTGCCGCCTTCGGTGTCGCAGTTGTAGCCGGTGTTGATCGACAGGTACTGCACCTGGTCGATCTTGCAGTCGGCTCCGCCGTGTTCCTCACTGATCGACAGTCGCTTCGGCTGGGATGCGCCGTGGCCGGGAATGTAGATGCGCTCGTTGAGAACCGGCTCGCGACTCTCGATGTAAAGAGTGCCGAAGTTGGTGATCGTGTCGAAGCTGTTCACCGAGTACAGTGTGTAGTCCAGTTGCGAGCTGGTCGCGAACATGGTGGCGCCGCTGACCTTGGTGGGAGTTTTCGGGTCGTTGCCGCCGCACGTGGCGCACTCGTAGTCGAACTGTGATTCGCTGCCGGCTACGGCGGCGGCGGTCGACATGCAGTGGTTATTGGTGAGCATCCGGTTGGAGTCACCGACTCGCCATGCGGTGCAGGCACTCCCGCCCATCAGGAGCCGGGCGACCGCACCGGCGCGGTCGTATTCGGTGGGGTGGCTTGCCTGGTAACAGATGGAGTCTTGGCGTCCGTCCGGGCCGCATACGGCGTTGGGGCGGGGGTTGGCCGCCTCGTATTCGGCCTTGTCGTAGCCCCGCCAGTAACCGTCGATGTCGACTCCGCCGGCGGTGACGGACGTATCATCACTGTGGATGGTGAGTATCGCGGTGTCGCCTTCGATCGACATTGCTGCGAACTCGGTGTCCTCGTGGAGCGTGTAGTCGGAATCGCCGTCGCGCCAACCGTGGCCGGGCGCACCGTGGTACGTGTGGATTTCGTCACCGTCGGGTGAGGACACGGTCAGATGGTCGCCGGGTGCCAGGTCGAGACCGGCGAATCGGACCTTGATGTAGGTGGCGCCCGGATGGCTGATCGTCCGGGTTTCGGAGTTGTAGGTCAGGGTCGATTCCTCATCGACCAGCTCCCCCACCTGTTCCACTTGAGGCACGGGCGGTGGAGCCGAGGCGACGGCGGGGGCTTCTGAACCGGTCGTCACCATGACTGAGGTGATTCCCAATCCCAAACCGAGGATGGAGGCCGTCAATGTCTTGGCGGTCATAGCTTGTCCTTTCAAAGGCTGCCCTGGTGGCCGGGCACGGTGTCGGACATAGCGGACATTTATAGATTTAAATGCCCTGGTTATATGCTAAGACTCTTTCCCGATCCGGGCAAGACCATATGCACCCCGACCACGACCCGATGTCCTCAACCGCCCGCACGGTGACTGAATCGCGCGGTTCAGCCGGGCTCAACACCGGGATCCGGTTGCGGCGCGTTGTATGGGCACTGCGTTCTCGCAGCACGTTCCACCCACGCAAATTCCGGTGAAAGACACGGCATGTGATAGCCGTGAAGTTAAAGCTATGTCGAAAACGAATTCCGGCAGCGTGAGCGAACACCAAAACGGTAGTGGATGTGGACGAACGCTGACATTCGACCAAGGCAACGTCGTGGGCCTCAAAGCCTGTGTCGTCATCGACTTCTGGCCC
>DXGR01000077.1 GCA_019113825.1 Candidatus Stackebrandtia excrementipullorum
AGTTTCTCCAGCGGCGCGTGGCGGGCGACCAACCATTTGGGTCCGTCACCGAAGTCGACGCACACCTGCGTGCGTGGACCCGTTCCCTTGACTTCGACGACCCGGCCGAGCCCCCACTTGTCGTGGGTGACCCGGTCGTCGACGGCGAGGGAGGGTGCGTTCGTCCTGGCCAGGCTCGACGCGGGTCTCAGGTCGGCACCGGGAATGTTGAACCGAGCGGCCGTCGGCGTCGTCGTCGACGTGCTGCGCGCGATCTCCAACAGTTCGCCCGGCAGCTCGGCGAGAAACTGACTTGGCGGGTGAAACTGTGGTTGTCCCCACGCGCTGCGTGTTTCGGCACGTGACACGAACAGGCGTTGACGAGCCCGCGTGATGCCGACGTACGCCAGGCGCCGTTCCTCCTCCATTTCGGCCGGGTCGCCCAGTGACCGTTCGTGTGGAAACACGCCCTGGTCCATGCCGGAGAGAAAGACGACGTCGAACTCGAGCCCCTTGGCGGTGTGCAGCGTCATAAGTGTGACCACGCCGTCGGCGCCTGCCTCCGGGTCGGGTATCTGGTCGGCGTCGGCGACCAGAGACACCCGTTCCAGGAAACCTTCGACGGTCGGTGGGCCGTCCTCGACCTGTTCGGAGTATTCGCGTGCGACGCTGACCAGTTCCTGGAGGTTCTCCACCCGTGCTTCGTCCTGCGGGTCTTGTGACGCCTCCAGTTCGGCGAGGTAACCGCTGTCGAGAAGCAGCGTGTTCAGGACGACTTCGGGTGGTTCACCGGCGTCGAGCTGAGCGCGGGCGGTTTCGATGACCGCGAGAAACCTTTTGATGCCTCCGGCGGCTCGGGTCGACAGTCCGATGGCTTCGTCGTTACGGCGCAGCGCGGCGGGAAACGAGATGCGTTCCCTCTCCGCCAACGCGTCGACGCACGCCATCGCCCGGTCGCCGACACCACGTTTCGGCACGTTGACGACGCGTCGCGCCGCCACGGTGTCGTCGTCGTTGACGGTGAGTTTCAGGTACGCCAACGCGTCGCGGACCTCTCGGCGTTCGTAAAACCGGACGCCGCCGACCACCTTGTACGGGAGGCCACGACGGATGAACGCGTCTTCGAATACGCGGGACTGGGCGTTGGTGCGGTAGAACACCGCGATGTCGGCGGGTTTCACGCCGTCGGAGTCGGCGAGTGAATCGATACGGTCGGCCACCCACAGCGCCTCGTCGTGCTCGTTGTCGGCGTCGTACCGGACGATCTTGGAGCCGTCACCGGAGTCGGTCCACAGTTTCTTGTCCTTGCGGCCGGCGTTCTGCTTGATGACCTCGTTGGCAGCCGACAGGATCGTCTGAGTCGATCGATAGTTCTGCTCCAGCAGAATCGTTGTCGCCTGTGGATAGTCTCGTTCGAATTCGAGGATGTTGCGGATCGTTGCGCCACGGAACGCGTAGATGGACTGGTCGGCGTCGCCGACCACGCACAGTTGGCTCGGCGGGACGTCGGTGTCGGTCTCGTCGGTGCCGACCAGTTCACGAATCAACGCGTACTGAGCGTGGTTGGTGTCCTGGTACTCGTCGACGAGGATGTGACGGAACCGTCGACGGTATTCACGGGCCACCTCCGGGTACGCCCGGAACAGATGAACGGTGTGCCCGATGATGTCGTCGAAGTCGAGCGCGTGCGCGGCTCTCAACCGCTCGTCGTAGCGCCGGTATACGTCGGCGATCAGGCGTTGCCGGTCGGTTTCGGCGCCGGCCAGTGCCTCGTCGGCGTCGATGAGTTCGTTCTTCAACCGCGACACGCCGGCGAGAAGCCCTCGCGGGTTCGTACGTTTGTCGAGCTCCATCTCACGGGCGACCTGTTGCATGAGTCGCCGTGAGTCGTCGGAGTCGTAGATGGTGAAGCTCGACTTCAGACCCAGCCGTTCGTGTTCGCGTCGCAGAATCCGGATACACGCGGAGTGGAACGTCAACACCCACATCAGGCGTGCCCGGTTGCCCACGACGTCGGCCACGCGTTCACGCATCTCGTTCGCGGCCTTGTTGGTGAACGTGATCGCGAGGATCTCCCCGGGGTGAACCCCCCGGTTGGCGACCAGGTTCGCGATACGCATGGTGAGCACGCGGGTCTTGCCCGAGCCGGCCCCGGCGACGATCAACAACGGTGTGCCGTCGTGCAGGACGGCTTGCCGTTGTGGCGCGTTGAGGCCGGCGAGCAGGTGGTCTTCGGTCCGAACCGGGGTATCCAATATTGAGTCCATGGCGCTGTTCAGTTTAGGTACGGGTCCGATGTTTCGGCCGCCGTGGGTGTGGCCGGTTACAGCGGGCCGCGTCCGGCTCGCAGCAACAGCAGCGCCAACTGGGTGCCGTCTTCGCCGAGGGCCTCACGAAAGCGGTCGCAGATCTCACGCTCCCGAGCCAGGACGAGGCGGGTTCCGCCCGACGCCATGCGGCGTTTCCCGACCTCTTTCGAGATACGGGAACGTTCCTGCCACAGTTCGATCAGTTGATCGTCGATCGAGTTGATCTGGTTGCGCATGGTCGACAGGTTGATGTCGGTGCTGTGTTCGGTGTCGGTGGTCATGTCCGTCTCCTCAACGTGGTTGGTCACTTTTTGTGCCACCTGCCGCTGTTTCCGAGGCCCGGGTCCGACGAAAAAACGCCCCGGGCTTGTTGCCCGGGGCGGTAGGTCTTGGCAGCTCAGCGCGACCTACGGCCCGGACAACCGGTGCCGTAGAAGCCATAAAATCGCGCGATGCCGTACACGTTGGCAAGTATGCCACAGGCCGGTTCGGAATCAAACGACAAAGCTCGTGTTCCCACACCTCGAGACGGGTGTTTGCGCAGGGTTGGGGCGTGGCCGCCGGTCGCGCGGTACGCAACATGACGGGGGCGTTGGAGTTCGGGTGAACTCCAACGCCCCCTGTGACACAAGGTCGGCCGTGCCGGACTCGGGGTTGACCGCTTAGGCGGCGTCGCCCCAGGTGGCGGCGGTGCGACGGCGGCGGATGATGATCAGCGCGGCGGCGCCGGCGATCAGCAGGGCCGCGCCCAGCAGCAGCGAGTTGGTCAGGGACAGACCGGTCACCGGCAGCTTGGGTTCACCGGTCACCTCGATCTGCAACTCCGCTTCGGTTTCGCCTTCGACGACACCGGCGAGGATCAGCTTCTGCGACTCGTCGCCCGGGTCGGCGAAGGTGCTCGTCTCACGGATCTCGCCGGTCGACATGAAGACGGTTCCGGTGGGGACGGTCACGGTGGCGCTGGCCTTGACGGTGATCTCGGCAACGCCGTCGTCGGGACGAATGTAGAACTCGCCGCCGTTGGGGACCGCGTCGATCTCGTTGTCGTCGGCGTCGACGAGCTTGCCGTTCTCGACGGTCAGCGCGGCGTCGCCGCCGGGCGTGGTGACGGAGAACGGGCCGATCTTCTCCGACAGGTCACCGGAGGTGGGGCCGTCGAAGGTGATCTCGGTGATCGGCTCCGGCATCTCGGTCGCGTTCGAGGTCAGGTACTCGTACACGGCCGCGACGGCGGCGTCCGCCTCGTCGGGTGCGGAAACGCTGGCGGTTCCCGAGACCGGGTCGTCCAGGTTCAGGTTGGTGCCGTCGGTGAAGCTCCAGACCGAGGCCTGCGTGGCGGTGTAGGCGACACGCATCGCCTCGTCCTCGTTGAATTCGGCTTCAACGCCCGCGGTTTCGAGAAGCGTTGCCGGGTCGACGCTCGGGTAGCTGTTGTGAAGGACCCACTGCACCTGCGGCAGGTTGGCGACGTTGGAGCCGTCCCACGCGCCTTCCTCGTAGATGAACTTGGGCTGCAAGCTCGTCGTGATGTCGATGCAGTAAGCGGTGACGGCGTTCTCACTGCCTTCGGGCGTGATGCTGATCAACGCCGCCTGGGTGCTTCCGCCGTCGTGGTTGATGATCCAGCCGGCGGAGGTGGTGATATCACCGCGGACGGGAGTCGGTTCCTCGTCGTCGGCGCTGGCGGTACCGGCCATGCCGATTCCGAGGGCACCTGCGGCTGTAAAGGCAACAGCAGCCCGCAGCCAGTTTTTCTTCATATTGAGTGTCCCTCCCGGGGAACATGGGATGGAAGTGCTTCCGAGAGACACACGTTAGCGGATGACAACCGGTTGCGTTTGGGGCGCAAGTCATCGGGCCATTTATGAGCTATGGGTGGATTTGGTCCTGGAATGGGTTCCGGGGTCTGTCGAATTGTCCTATAAAAGCTGATTTGTGCATCCCGGAAGTGTGGCACTGCGCGGTGTATGTCGTACCCACGGTGATCGAAATTCGTCCGATCGGGCAAAACACTGTGGATCATGATGCCTTGTGACGGTCGTGACTCCGCCATTCACGGATTAATTCGAGTAAACAGAAAAGAGGGTCGTTTTTTAGACGATCCGTCGATCCACGGCCCACCGGGACAACTCGTAACGATTCGACATCTGTAGTTTCCTGAGCACATTCGATACGTGCGTTTCCACGGTTTTAATCGAGATATATAGCTCCTTGGCTATCTCCTTGTACGCGTATCCGCGAGCAAGCAACCGCAGCACCTCACGTTCCCGATTCGTCAACTGATCCAGCTCGGGATCGTTGAGCGGCACCTGGTTCTTTGCCGCGAAGGCATCGAGAACGAAACCGGCGAGCCGAGGCGAGAACACCGCGTCGCCGTCGGCCACGCGGCGGATCGCATCGACCAGATCGGCTGCGGCGATGGTCTTGGTCACGTAACCGCGCGCCCCGCCCCGGATAAGCCCGATCACGTCCTCGGCGGCGTCGGACACCGACAGGGCCAGAAACCGCACATCCGGGTGGGTGCCACGAATCTGCTCCAGAACCGCGCGTCCGCCACCATCGGGCATGTGCACGTCCAGCAGGACCACGTCGGGCAGCAGCCCGCGAATCGCGGTCACGGCCTCCGCCACCGAACCCGCTTCGCCGATCACATCGACCGAGTCGCCCAGTTCGGCGCGAACCCCCGCTCGGAACATCGCGTGATCGTCGACCAGGAACACCCGCAACCGCTGTTGGATGTCGTCGCTCATTGGTTATTCCCCTCGTTGCCGGTGTGCGCTTCGTTCACGATGTTGTTCACCGGCATGCTAAGTCGCACCTCGGTACCCTCTCCCACGGCACTGCGGACCTCGGCGTCACCTCCGTGACGACGCATACGGTCCAGAATGGAACCGCGGACACCGTGCCGGTCGTCGGCGATGTCGTCGGGATCGAACCCGACACCCCGGTCCCGGACGAAGACGCTCAACAGTTCCGGTTCGGTCTCCGCGTACAGCGAGATCGTCTCGACACCGGAGTGTTTGGCGGCGTTGACCATAGCCTCGCGGGCGGCGGCCACCAATGCGGACACGTGTGGGTCCATGTCGCGGTCACCCACGACGACGGCGTCCACTGTGACGGCGAAGCTGTCCTCGACCTCGGCGGCGGCGGCCTCCAACGCGGCACCGAACTTGTCGGCGGCTTCGGCGGTCGGCTTGTACAGCCAGTTCCGCAGGACGCGTTCCTGGCCGCGTGCCAGCCGCGCGACCTCCCGCTGATCGTGAGAACGCCGCTGAATCAGCGCGAGGGTGTGCAGCACCTGGTCGTGGACCATGGCGGCGATGTCGGCGCGCTCGGCTTCGCGTATGCGTCCCTCGCGTTCGGCGCCCAGTTGCATGAACATGCGATATATCAGCGGGCCGAACACGAGACCGACACCGGCCAGGGCGATCAGTGTGAACAGCAGGCTGTTGAGGATGTCGTCGACGCTGTCGCGTTTCAGTCCCACGACCGCGACCAACGTCCCGATGACGCCTATCGCGACGAGGGCGCCGCCACCGCCCAGCCGTAGAACGGCGGAGCGACGACCACCTTCGCCGACGATCGTGGTCAGCCAGTTCTCGTCGGGTTTGATCTGGTGCCAGATGACCCCGGCGCCGAACGCGACGATCGCGGCCAGCCACCCGAAGAGCATGCCGGACCCGGCCCAACCGGTGACGATCGACAGGAACAGCAGCCCGAGACCGAGCAACGCGAAGATCGGCCAGTGTCGGCGATCCCGCCACGGAGTGGTACCGCCGTCGCCGGGCAGCACCGCCCACAACGCGACGTACAGGAGAACTCCGAGCCCTTCGAACAGCGGTGTCGCGAGCACGACGAAACCCAGTCGAACGAGGATCGGGCGAATCCCCAGATGCTCGGCGAGTCCACGGGCCACACCGGTGACCATCCGACCGGCCTGCATACGGCGCAACGGCGGACGCCGTGGTGGTGCTGGTGCCTGGGTTTCGATGGTGCGCTCCTCGCGGCCGGTCGTGGTGCTGTCCCAGAATCGTCACACGGGCTGATGCCACCGGCTAGGGGACCGGCCCCCGAACCGACCCGTATTTTCCGTCTTCAGGGTTATGTCGGGGTTGGCCCGGATGCCGAAGCGGCCCCGTTCTTGGCAGTATCGAGGGATGACCACCGGCAACGACGGCACCGGAACCTCCCCGACGGGTGGCCTGTTGGCGCCGTTCGGGCTGATACGGGTCCACGATGGGCGTCAGATCGCGGGTGTGTGTGCCGGGTTGGGCAATGCGAGCGGAACGGACGCGAAGCTGTGGCGGGCCGGTATGGCCGTCATGGTGTTGTTTGCCGGCGCCGGGTTGTTGCTGTATCTCGTCGGTTGGCTGTTCATGCCCAACGAGGGTGACGAGGTGTCGCCGTTGGGCGCGCTTTTTCGGCGGGGGCGTTCCGGTACGGCGGTCGTGGCGACGGTGGGGCTGCTCTTGACCGCCGTGGTTTTGGCCGTCGTCGTGCTGACGAATCCGGGCGTCTATCCCGTCGTGTGCGTGGGGGCGGCGGCCATGCTGGTGTCGGCGTTGGCAGCGAACCGGCCACCGCCGGAACCGGCGACCGATGCCGGCAAGCCCGATCGGCGGGGCGATGCGGAGTACCGGGCTCCGTTTGCGCCGCAGGGACCGTACACGCGAACCCGTGAACTGCCCGCCGCCGCGCGGGAGCCGGCCACGACCGAGACGATCGAACTGCCACAGGCCGACGACACGGTACCGGACGGGTACCTCGACGCATCGTCATGCGACACCGTGGAGCTTCCGGGTGTCCCGGAGCGACCGCAGGACTCGCCCTCGGCCGCGGTCTCGCAGAACAAGCGGTCCGTATCGGGACGTATCAATCTGATCGGTTTCGGTCTCGTCGGCCTGGCCGTGGGCGTCATGTTGGTGATCGTGCTGGCGGGCGTCCCGGTTCCGTTGATGGTCTTCGAGGGTGTGGCGGTGCTGATCATCGGCCTGGTGCTCATCGCCGGCGCCCGATGGGGCCGTCCGCGAGCGTTGAGTGCGGCGGGACTGATGCTGTCGCTGGTCGTTTGTGCGCACTACCTGGTGTTCGACCGCCACCCGGAGGGGGCGTTCAACACGTCCATGGTGGTGACGACCGTCGACGACGTTCCGTCGGCGTGGTCGGTGCAGGCGTCGAGTGCGGAACTGGATTTGACGCGAGTCCCGTTCGAGGACGGTGTTTCGGCGTCCGTGACGGTGAACGTCGAGGCGGGAAACGGACGGATCACGGTTCCTCGGGACGTCGACCTGTATCTCACCGCGGATGTGACCGGCGGGGATGCTCGACTGGTCGAGGAGTCCGGTCCGTCGGCTGTCGGTCTGCGGGCGGTCGGTGAGTGGACGTCGTACGGCGGTGACGGACCGGGTGGCGGCGAGTTGTGGATCGACCTGTGGGTGGAGTTCGGGAACGTGGCGGTGGTCCGTGAATAGCAGGTACTCCGGTGGGGCCGCCTATGTGGTGTGGGGGATGTTGTTTGCGACCTTGGGCGTGGTCGCGATCGTCAACGCCTACACCCCGTTGAGTTTGACGACGGTGGGGATCGTGTTCGCTTCGGCGTTCATGTTGGCGGGCCTGGTGGGGTTGGTGGCCGCGTTGCGGCGTCCCGGCGGCTGATGTCGTCCGGCGTGTCGCCGCGACGGTGCGTGTTCGGTCGAGCACCGTAGGGGGTATGGTGGTGCCCGGTACGAGGAATTTTATTCCTTGTCCTTTGGGGGGTAACGGCGCGTTTTGGGAAACCAAACGCGCCGTTCGTCGTGAGTGGCCGCTCGGGTGGGCGTATCACCGGGGCGTACCGGTGTTGTCGACGACACCGTGTGAGGGCCTGGTCGGCGGTCGGCGGCTAGCGGCCCTGTTCGTCGTGTTCGTGTTCGTGTTCGTGCTCGTCGGTCTGCTGTGATTCGTCGTCCACCGGCCACACCGTTATGTCGACGCTGCCGCCGACGTGGACGTTGCCCACGAGATCGGTCTCTTCGGCCAGTGCGAAGTCGGACAGACGTACCAGTCCACGGTGGGCTCCGTGGGAGACGACCATGTACCAGTTGTCGCCTTCGTCGACGTAGACCCACCCGGGGGCCGCATCGGACAGTAGATCGGCGATGGCCTGGGTTTCGTTGGCCGTGACCGAAACCGGGTCGTCGTTTGCGGGGGTTTCCCAGGGCGGCGTCGTAGTATGAACCCCGACGGGAGCCGTATGGCTCGCAACGACTTCCTGTGAGGAGGATGGTGATGGGACCGTCGATGACGGCTGGTCGTGTCGTCCGTCCGGTTGCGAGACGACACCGGGATACGGCTGACCGTAAGCGAATTCGTCACCGCCGTGCAGTCTGTCGGCCACGCTCGGTTGCACGGGATGTGGTGGCGTGGCAGTGTGGGGGCCTCCGGCACCGGGAGAAGGCGAATTGATTAGTGCGGATAGTTCGATCTTGCTGGCGAGTTTGACCGAGGCGTATCCGACGACCGCCAGGGCGATGACCGCTGCCCCGACGGCGGGCGGGAGCCAGCCGACGACGCCACGTAGCGGACTGATGGACGCACCCAAACCGGCGGCACCGGCGACCACCACGACACCCGCCACGACACCGAGTTGGCGAGGCAGCGTGCGTTTGGGGCGTCGCCCGGCCACCGGCCACTTCACCGACGCCCTCGCCGTCCCTAGCGCCATGGCGCAAAGACCCGCGATTACCAGGCCTGCAACCGCAAGCGCAGCAGCGGATACGGCGATGCGCAGCTCCATGGGATCCATCGACGCGTCCTCCTATTCGCACTTGAGAATAAAGCACGTACCGATCGACGAAGATCGCGTGACGGTCGGCGTTGCTCCCATCCTCAACCGAGAAGACGTCAAGTGTCAACAATCCGACAGCTTGTTCCGAACTGGCAGGTCACGGTCACAATGTGACGCTGAAAGCGGCACGGCTACGGCGGCGACACGAACTTATCCACAAGGCCAGGTACCACAGGGAACCGAATTCGTGTTTCCTGTATCGATGAAGGACGACAGCACATGAGAGACGCACCGTATCTAATCGCTATCAGAGCGAACGAGATCAACACCGACGGCATCATCTTGTTCTTCCTGAACAGGATCGCGCCGATCCTGTTGGCGATCCTCGGGGTCATCTTCATCGCCCGCGCCAACAAGGGTGAGGTGTCTCGAGTGCTGACGTCGTCGACCATCGCCATCATCGGCATCGCCTTCATCGCCGGTGCCGGACTCCTGATTCTGTTCGGCGAAGGTCTCGTGGACATCCTGTTCACCGGCGAGGAAACCGAGTAGCCATGAAGCTGCGCACCGACGACGACATTTATCGCGCCAGGCTGTTGTATCTGGGGCCGCCCGGGTATACCTTCCCGGTGCACCTGCCGTATGCGCAATACGGTGTCTTCGCGGTGCTCGTCGCCTTCTATATGTTCATCCACTGGCTGTTCACCTTCACCGTGGAGATCTTCCCGGCCTGGGAGATTTCGCTCGCCATGGTCAGCACGTCGCTGATCTTCCGCTACGTAGATCCCGACCGGCCGGCTCGCGCGGTCATCCGCACCGTCCTCACCGACTGGCGTCGTACTCGTGAGTCGGCGGCGGAGCAGCGCGATCGTCGGTATTCCGCCAATCGGATTCTGATCCGGGAGGAGCTGGTATGACGACCACCCCGCCGCCGTCCGGCCGTTCCCCGGAATCTGAGAACGATGTCACGAGCCGTCCGTTGGCTGTGTTCAAGGAGCCCAAGGGGGCTGACCCAGACCCGACCACTGCGCTCGCCGATGTGCTGTTCGGCGAGCGTGCGAGCCGGACGGTGGAGCGTGGTGGCGAGCGTGCGAGCCGGACGGATGCCGGTCGCGGTGCCGTCGGAGAGCGTTCGGTGGTTGTGGGGTCCGTCGACGACGAGACGGTTGACGAGGACCTGTCGAGTCGGCCGACGGAACCGGTACCGACGATCCGTCAAGGCGGCGGCCCGGCGCAAGCACAGCAGCATGAAACCGCGGAGTTGTTCGGTGAGTGGGGGCGTCCGCTGACGTCCGAACCGGTGACCGACGACACGTCGGAGCCCGAACCGGTGGTATCCACGCATGTAGACGTCTCGGAGGATGCTGTCGTCTCCGACGAAGATCGGTTGTCACGACACGCGAATTCACCTGGGGAAAATCTTCGTTCCCCACAGGAATATCCACAGGGTTATCCACAGGCCGACCGCGTGTCCGGCTGCGACAATCCACAGCCAGATCCACAGATTTCGGGAAGTTATCCACAGGCTGGGGGTAGTTATCCACAGGAATCGGCGAGTTATCCACAGGCTGAGGCCGATGGTGCAATACCCACGGCACAGGGTTATCCACAGGATGTTGCGGACGGGTCCACAGGCGCGGTTACGCCGGACGTCGACCCCGATTCGCCCGCTGTTTCCCACGCGGGATCGCACCCACGTGACGATATGTCTCGAAACGTCGACTGGGTCCACGATGACGACCGGTTTGACGAACAGGAACAGCGCGTACTCGAACGCATACAGGCACGGCAGCGGGCGCAGCGGTTGGCGGAGCAACGGCAGGTAGGTTCTCAGCCGGACGATCCGGCTACGTCACGCCTTCGCCCACGTCGGGCAGCGTCCGCGTCCGCCGAGCCTCGACTGAGCACCGAATCACAGCACTCGGAAACGGATCGCCAACCCGAGCCGCCCGCGTCCGCGCAGCCACCATCCAGGCCCAACCCGTTCGCCGACGCCGAGCAGCGGGCGCGGCAGCAGGACGAGGCCCGCCGCGCCGCGGCCGAACATGCGAAGGCGGAACCGTCGACTGGGTCGGTCGGCCGTCAACGTCGGTCCGCTGCACCTGAAATGGGACGAACCTCGTCGGGCCCGCGCCGGTTCACCGGCCCGCAGCCGGGGGCTCAGCCTCCGGTGGAGTCGCCGATGGTGCCGCAGTCGCCGGTGGGCCCGCCGAGTGGTCAGTATCCTGTGGTGCCGCAGCCGGTGGGTCCGCCGAGTGGTCAGCACGCTCCGGTGGAGTCGTCGACGGGGCAGCAGCCGGTGGTGGGCCCGCCGAGTGGTCAGTATCCTGTGGTGCCGCAGCCGCCGGTGAGTCCGCCGAGTGGTCAGCAGCCCGTGGTGCAGCGGTCGGCGCCCGTGGCTCGGCCCGTTCAGCCACCGCCTTCGGTGGATCCGCGTCTGTCGTCGCGACCGGCGGGTGTCGGCCAGCAGTTGATGCCATACACCCCTCCGGCACCTCCTACCGATGACCGGCCTTTCCGTATTCCGAAGCCGCCGAAGGAGAAAGATCGCAGCGCTGCTCAAGAGCTTGCGATTACCGAGATCGCCGGTCATGCGACGTTTACCCCGACGTCGGTGACGGCCTGGTATCGGCTGCCAGAGATTCGTTGGGCGTTTCGACCCGACGCCGAACGTGAGGCGTTGATTTCGGCGATCGCGGAACAGTACGCGGGTATGGCCGGGTATCGGCTGCATCTGCGTCGGACTACGCGGCCGTTCGCCGCCGACGAGTGGGCACGAACGGTGGACATGAACACTCCGGCGCCGTTGCCCGCCGTCCCGGGCGCCAACACGTGGGGCGATCACTTGGTGTTGGCACAGCGTCATCTGCACGGTGTGCAGCATTCCGAGGGCCAGACGTATCTGGGCATCAGTTTCGCCCGCCGCACGTTGACCGATACGCTCGGTGAGAAGTTCGGCCGCTGGTTCAATCGCGGTACTCGGAGCACTGAACGCAGCCGGATCGACCGTATGGCGGAGCAGTTCGACGAGGTGTTGGGCGCTTTCGGTGTGCGGGCGCGGCGTGCGACCAGCCACGAATTGGAGTGGTTGATCTTCCGCAGTGTGGCCCTGGGGATGGAGCCGCCCGAGTTGTTGTCGGGGGTGGGCGGTGATTGGGGCCCCGGTGACGTGTTGGCCTTGACGGAGCAGATCGAGCGTTACCGCACTCCGTACGGTTCGACGGTGAAGCTGGTGAACCGGTTGACCGGCGAGGAACGGCATGTCGCAGTGTTGACGGTCGGGCGTATGGAGGATCTGGAGATCCCCGAGCGTCATGAACCGTGGTTGCATTTCCATGAGCGGGCACCGTGGCCGATGGAATTGTCGTCGCGTGTGGATGTTTTGGGGCCCGGTGAGGCGTTCCGGAATCTGGAGCACCGGCTGCGCATGATTCGTTCGCAGCAGAACGACTATGACGAGCATGCGATGGACGCGCCACCGGAGTTGGAGCGTCTTGCGCAGCGGGCGTTGGTGGTCGGTGATGAGATGACCACCGGTTTGGCCACCGATGCGGCTCGCACGCACGGCTGGCATCGGATCGCGGTGGCCGCCGATACACGCGAGGAGTGTCTCGAGCGTTCGCGCAAGCTCATGCAGATGTACAACCGGGATCTGCGGATTTCTTTGCAGCATCCGAAGAACCAGGACTGGCTGGCACGGGAGTTCATTCCGGGCGAACCTGTGGCGAACACCGGCTATTTGCGTCGTATGCCGGCGCGGTTGTTCGCCGCGGCTTTGCCGCAGGCGGCGTCGAATGTGGGTGACCGTCGAGGTGACCTGATCGGACGTACATCGGGTACATGCCGCAGGCCGGTGTTTTTGGACCTGCATTTCCCGACCGAGGTGCGCGAGCGTTCAGGGTTGGCGGTCTTCGTCGCCGAGCCCGGTGGCGGTAAGTCGACGCTGATGGGTGCCTTGGGGTATCTCGCGGCGCGGCGTGGCGTGCAGGTGACGTTGCTGGACCCGTCGGGTCCGTTGGCGCGGCTGTGTGAGATGCCCGAGTTGAAGCCTTACTCAAAGGTGCTGAACCTGACCGGTTCTGAGAGCGGAACGTTGGCGCCGTATGCGTTGATCCCGACGCCCAAGCGTGAGCATTGGGACCCCGGCACCGAGGGCGACCGCGAGTTTCACATCGCGGTGTCGAATGCTCGTGCCGAGCGTCGAATGCTGGTGCAGGACATCTGTTCCATGCTGGTCCCGCCGCAGGTGGCTCGTGAAGCTTCGACGGCTCGACTGTTGCGGCACGCGGCGCGTCAGGTACCGGCGGAGGAGACGTCCACGCTGGAGGACATCGTGAAGTGTCTCCAGGAGCAGGGCGATGAGGGCGGCGAGCTGGCCGCTCTGCTGTTGGACACGGCTGAGATGCCGTTGGCGATGCTGTTTTTCGGTTCCCCGCCGGAGGACATGCTGACCGACGACGCGATGCTCACCGTCATCACCATGGCCGGTTTGAGGTTGCCCGACTTGAAGATCGAGCGGGAGTACTGGTCGGCGGAGGAGGCGTTGGCTCTGCCGATGCTGCACACGGCGCACCGTCTGGCGGTACGGCGTTCGTACGGCGGCGACATCAACCGGCGAAAGATGGTTGGGTTGGACGAGGCGCACTTTATGGAGGGGTGGCGCTCTGGGCGGTCCTTCCTGGTGCGTATGGCGCGTGACTCCCGTAAGTGGAACCTCGCGGCTTTGGTGGCGTCGCAGAACCCCAAGGACATTCTCGGTTTGGATGTTCAGAACCTCGTGTCGACGGTGTTTGTCGGTCGGATCGCCGAGGACGCCGAGATCGCCGCCGAGGCGTTGCGCATGCTGCGGGTGCCGCGTGACGTCGGTTACGAGCAGACGCTGGCGTCGTTGAGTGAGGCTGACGTCTCGGTGGACACCCGGTTGCCGTACCGCGAGTTCATCATGCGGGATGTGGACGGACGTGTTCAACGCGTGCGCGCCGACATCTCCTATGTGCCGGGGCTGCTGGAGCACCTTGATACGACGCCGGGTGGCCGGGAAGCGGCCGCGCGACCAACGAACACTGGACCACCAGTCTCCGATATGTAAAACGTAGGCGCCCGATAGCCAGATGGGATAGTGATGACACATGTCGGCCCCTCCTCGCGACGCAGAGTCGCCACGGCGTAGCGGTACACCATGGCGTCGGTTGGCCATGCGGATGGTCGTTCTCGCGGTGGCGGCGGTGGCGACACTGTTCTTCTTCACCCCGGGCACGGCGCAGGCGGAGTGTTCAGACGACGAGTGGCACAACAACTTTGAGAGTTGTCTGTCCGAGCTCGAGGCTCCACCGACGAGTGCGTGCAAAGAGGCTCCAGTGGCCAGCTCGCCGGATTCCGGTATGGCCGGTTGGTTTGCGCAAGAACCGGAGTGGCTTGATGACCCCGCTTTCCGTGACGGTGACTACACCGTTCCTCATGGGACGTACACGACGTACGGATACGCCGGATATGATCTTCCCGTCTTCGCGCAGGACTGTATCGGTGACGTCGTACCGGACGGGGATTCGGCCGGTAACGACCTGGCCAGCCTGGAATTCACCCTGGCCACCGGCATTATCGGCGCCTCCAACGGGCTACGCGAGGCGGCGTGGACGCCGGCGGGCATGTGGAGCTGGGCCAACGACTTCCTCGACGCCGCGTCGCAGGCGATCTATCAGCAGGTGTTCTCGGTGTTCGGTGCCATCACCGTGGGCCTGGTCGGTATATATCTGGTCTGGCGGTCGCGGCAGGCCGACATGTCGATGGCCGTGACCACGGCCGGCTGGGCTGTGTTGATTCTGGTGCTGGTCACGGCGGTGGCGAGGTGGCCGGTCGAGGCGGCGACGTTTGCCGACGAGGGTTTGACGAGTTCGCTGGGCGTGGTGCAGGACGCGATCGGGCCGCAGGGCGATGAGGACTGCGAGGGTGACTGTCGAGACCTGCGCACCCCCGCGCAGAACGCGTCGGACATGGCCACCGGCGAGGTCCTGTACATGAACTGGTTGCGCGCGACCCTCGGCAAGGGCGAGGAGGCCGAGTACCAGCGCAACAGCGACGGGGACATCGTCTACGACGACGAGGGCAATCCGGTCGTGACCGGGGGGAACGTCGCGTACAAGTACGGCCCGGCCCTGTTCGACGCTCAGGCGATGACGTGGCTTGAAATTGAGCGTTCTCGTGCGAGTACCACCGACCGCCAAAGCATCATCGCGTCCAAGCAGGAGCAGTGGCTGAAGGTCGCCGCGGCGATCGAGCAGGAGGACCCGGAGGCGTATGCGACGCTGACCGGTGCCCGCGGTTGGGACCGGGTTGGCACGGGTTTCCTGGCGTTGTTGTCGGCGGTGTTCTTCGCCGCGTTCGATATCACCGCCTCCGTGTTGATTATTCTGGGCTTCCTGCTGATCCGGTGGGCGGTCGTCGCGATCCCGTTGATCGGCACGATCGCGATCCTGCGACCGGCGTCCGGCGGCTTCAAGAGACTGGTGTCGATGGTGGTCGCGGCGGTGATCAACGTCGTGGTCTTCGGCGTGGCGGCGGCGGTGTATCTCTTCGCGGTGTCCCATATTCTCAACGCATCGATACCGGGCTGGCTACAGGTTGTCCTTATTGGGCTGCTGGGCTTGGTCGCATGGATGGTGCTGCGGCCGTATCGCCGACTGTCCAGCATGCGAGGCGGTTCGAGCCTCGCCGAAGCGGCCTTCGGGCGTCGAAAAGCCAACGTCGAGGTCAACAACAAGACGGTCGTCAAAAACAACGAGAAGGTTCGCACCGAGACCGTCGGAGACGAACCGGTCGAGGCGCGGGCTGAAACCCGGCCCCCGACGCCGGCGGCGAGCACTTCGGACAACGTGTCGGCCACGTTGCCGCCTCGGCCCGCCCCGGGTAGCGGGGGCGACCCGATCCGGTCGACACCTCGTCCCGGGTACGCGGTCTACCGTCCGGCGGCGAGTTCCTCGAGGGCACAGGTCGGCGACCGTCCGATGGTGACGGTCAGGCCGGATTGAGTGGGCACCGATGACGCGTCGCATTCTTCGAATCCTGGGTTCCCGCTACGGCATCGCCGCCATCCTGGTGCTGCTCGTCGTGGTCGTCGTCGCGGTGGCGCAGGCCAATTCCGATCCACGCCCGGGCGGGTCCCGTCAGCAGGACGGAGTGGTTAAGGAGCCGTCACCGGGAGCGCCCGACGACGGCTACGCCGTGCCGGACTCGGAAGCCGCCGAGGAGCCTACGACGGAGAACGTCCTACCCGCTCAGGCGATCGCCGACGCGACGACGTTTGCCGACCTGTGGGTGGTCGTCGGCGAGGTGTCGGCCGAGGCGTGGTACGCCAGGCTTGCGCCGTACGCGACTGAGGCGACGGCACAGCAGTTGTCGGGTGTGGACCCATTGAATGTGCCCGCCTCCGAGATCATCGGTGAACCAACGATTGTGGGGCCGACCGTCGAATTCGACACGGACCAGGGATTGCTGATTTTGACGATGACGGAGGAAAATGGGACATGGAAGGTGTCAAGTATCGACTTTGACCACCGACCGAGATAGGAGAAACCTCCGGTTCGAGGTGGGGACCGGTTAAGCGCAGAGGACGAGACGATGGTTTTCACCACTGAACGTGAGACGCCGGAGCCGGCACCGCTTCGACGTGCGCGTAAGAAACTGTTGTTGATGTTCTCCGGTGCCGCTCTGGCCCTGCTGTGTTGCGGGGTAACGACGGTGTACCTCACATTTTTCGTGTTGGACCGGGAGGCTCCACAGGTCAACGTCGCCGGATGCGGTGTC